>JBGTMN010000001.1:0-2507 GCA_041743525.1 Saccharimonadales bacterium (SeqCode)
GTCCTGAAATCTGGTTTGACGTCGCTTTTTAGCGACAAGTTCCATTAGGGTAGCTCGGTCGGTAGTCTGATCTTCTTCCAGTACTTTTCGGATAATATCGTCCGCTATGCGTTTTTGGCGCAGTTCCATCTGTAATCGTCGCCGACTAGTCGCTTTGAGCAATCGTCTGTTATCGACCCAGCTTCGGGCAAACGTCTCATCGTTTACAAATCCGAAATGCTCGAGGCGCTGCAATATACGCTCAATAAGCTCCGGAGGCGCTTCTTTGCGGGAAAGATATGTCTCGAGTTCATATCGGCTGCGTAGCCGTATTGCCACGTAGCGAAGAGCCAACCCATACACTTTATCATCGGCAGACTTACGTTTCAGATCTGCGACTTCAGATTCAGTAAGATCTTGCCCGGAAACAAGCCGGCTTTCCAAAAGACCTTCGGAACTCAAGCTGAAAGAATATTTTTCATCAACGAATACAGAATATCTGTCTGATCTTTTGACCTGTGCTTTAATAGCCGTTATTTTCATGAACACAAGCAATCTTTAAGATTGATTGCAGCCATTTACTACGACGAGCAGTTGGCTGCAATCTTAATTATTACTCCCGGATAGATGCTTCGCGGACCTTAACAGCCAACTCTTCCATAACCGAAGGGTTTTCGACAAGGTAATTTTTGGTAGCTTCGCGCCCCTGGCCAATCTTGGCGCCGTTATAACTATACCAAGCACCCGATTTCTCTACGACGTTATTAGCGGCCGCTAAGTCGAGAACGTCACCGGCGCGGGATATTCCCTGGTTGTACATAATGTCGAATTCGGCTTCGCGGAATGGCGGGGCGATCTTGTTTTTCACAACCTTGACGCGAGTCCGGTTTCCGATAACTGCGTCGCCTTGCTTAATCTGGGAAATACGACGGATATCCATACGTACCGAAGCGTAAAACTTAAGCGCGTTACCGCCGGTAGTCGTTTCGGGATTACCGAACATGACGCCGATTTTCATACGGATCTGGTTGATGAATATGACAGTCGTATTACTGCGGCTGATAACACCAGTCAACTTACGAAGAGCCTGGCTCATCAGCCGAGCCTGTAGACCCATATGGCTGTCGCCCATGTCGCCTTCGATTTCCGCCCGTGGTACAAGTGCCGCTACCGAGTCCACGACAATAAGGTCTACGGCGTTGGAACGAACGAGCGTTTCAGTAATTTCAAGCGCCTGTTCGCCGTTATCCGGCTGTGAAAGCAACAGATTTTCGACGTCGACACCGATACGCTTAGCGTATGAGGGGTCGAGAGCGTGTTCAGCGTCGATAAAAGCTGCCGTGCCACCATTTCTCTGGACTTCGGCGATCGCATGCAGTGTCAAAGTAGTCTTACCGCTAGATTCAGGCCCATAAATTTCTACGATGCGTCCTTTTGGAATACCCCCGCCCAGAGCCAGGTCCAAACTCAAAGACCCAGTCGGAAATACTTCTACCTTCGCATTGCCTGACTCACCCAATTTCATGATTGAGCCTTTGCCGAACTGCTTCTCTATTGTTTCAAGAGCTAACCCGAGCGCCTTATTTTTGCCTTCGGATGCCGCAGCTGCAGCCTTTGTAATTTTCGTTTCTTTTGCGTCTTCAGCCATAAGAATTCCCTCCATAATTGTGTCGTTACCCTTTTTCAGTCGTTACTTAATTATACCACACTTACATCTGTTACGCATTACTCAAACCAACACAAAAAATCCGGAAATGACGGTGAAATTCCTTGCTAGCCAAGAGTTCTTTCATTTTCAAATTAAGTGTCAAAAATGCGTCTGAGGGAGGTATATCAAACGCATCATGCTTACGCCAAATATTTTGTTAAACCATAAAAGTATCTATCTCTTACCATCGACCTGTAAATATTACACTCATTTATAAAACGCTTTTGGTTTAACAATCAAACTGTTAAAATGACCACAGATATGGGTGAGCAAACAAATAGTCGAGGCATGCGGCGGGTAGCATATGCGAGTTTCTGACGCACTTGTAGAGAAATTACTGAAAAGTACGGGGAATTTTACCGACGAGCAGTTAAAGCCGCTGCGAGAACAGGAAAAAACAGAGAAAAAGCCGCTGCAAGACATCGTTATAAAGAATAACGTCTTGAGCGAAAAAGATCTGACAAAACTGTATGCCATTGAAATAGATATACCCTATGCCGAATTCAATCCCCGTGAGCTGAACAGCGAAATCTTGAAGTTAATACCGGAACGGATTGCCCGCCAATATAAAGCAGTCGTTTTCCAGTTGGACGATGACGGCAACCGCTTGCTAGCCTTGGAGGATCCAGACGATATTCAAGCTATCAATTTCCTACGAAAACAGCTCGGCGCCAACATCAAGTTTCATATAGCTCCGGCCAGCGTTATTGCAGCAGCCTTAGATCAGTACCGAGGCAACATATCGAGCGAACTCACCAAAGTAATCTCTACGGATATAGATGGCGACGAAGCAGATGATGCCGTCTCCGAAGACGAAGTC
>JBGTMN010000002.1:0-39975 GCA_041743525.1 Saccharimonadales bacterium (SeqCode)
CTTTATTTTGATTGATGAAGGCGCTATAGCCGCCACATTCATTGTATTGATAGCATTGTTCGTTGATTGCCCAATCAAAGTCATTTACTAACTGTCCAATCTGATCAACATCGTTCTTCAGCCCAATTGACATGTTACGCGCGTGTGCTTCAGTAGCCAGCATTCGGTTATATGTTATCTGGTGTGTACCAGTAAGCGCAAAGCCGGTATTGTTTGTGTAGCCGTCGATGTTGTCTGGTTCGATACCATCGCAGCCTTTTGTAACTGCCAGATCCATCCTCTTACTCATAATTCCGCGAAGTGTCTCTACTTGCCGTACGTCCAGCCAGCGCTCGCCAGCCCAGCCGTCAAGTCCGTTGCCCATAACTGTAACGGGAAAGCTGGAATAATCCGGACGCCAATTTTCTGCGGATCCGGCACTGATATAGCAAACGACGACGATGCCTTTTGCCTTGAGGCGACTGATAGTTGAAGCGGGTGTGTCAAAGAGGTCTATGTCGTACATTTTTTTTGGATTGCTGACGCCATCTAATACGGTTTCATTGATTGTTCCAGATAATTGCCATTGCCAGGATGTTCCGGGGGTTAGGGCTTTGTATTTTGGCGATGTGTCAGCAGCTTTGAACTGTGCTGCCGAAGCGCCTGATGCAGTCGGGTCGCTAACAAGTGATGCAGGGCTAGTAAGTGTACCTTGTTCAGTTTCTACGCTTATGGTCGAAGTCGCTGCTTTTGTAGCTAGCAGCGTTAAAACTCCTGCCAGGGTAACTATACCAATTATTAGAACAGGCAGTATCCATCGGCTAGCATGTACATTCATTGTATTCTTCATTTTTTGTCTATGCAGGTCGTATGCTTACTTTTATATTAATCATACTACATACATTATGTTTATGGATAATATTCAGACCAAGCACTATCTATAAATCAGTATCAATAAAGAGTCGGCGTTTTCATTAGGCTGTAGCAGGCGCCTGAATAGGAGCGGTTTTCATTACTTCGTTAATAATGATTTTTTTGGGAGTAATTTCATGTATATTGGTGCGGTCTATACTCAGACTGCCGGTTGTAAAACTTTTTAGTATAGACTGAGATACATAAATCTTTTGTATAAACATGGTAGTGCCTTCAAAAGCATAGTCGGAAACCTTTCCGATTTTTTCGTGGTTTATGGTTTCGACGGGCTTGCCAATCAGTTCGAAGTTGGCTTCGAGCGTTGCCTTGAGTCGTACGAGATCGTCAGGGTCGGCTAATACTTCATGGTCGTCGACCACAAGTCCCTGCGGTAATACGTCGCGTATGTCTTGATAAAGCAGAATCAATTGTTTATGGTCTACGGAGTCTTCGCAATAAAAACCCTCAATCTTGAGATTATTAGGATTAAGTATTGGCGTGGAAATGGTGGCTACCGGACTTCCGGTACGTAATGAAAGAATCGGTTGGCCGAGAACGGTTCCGGATAATTGCAACATATATTACAGTATATACCTTATACCAAAAATTCATGTCCGCAATTAATCGGGCACGGAAAATACTCCATTTGTAGCCCGAAAACAAGCAGATTGTAGAATTTACGTTCTGATTATGCTGCTGCTTGCATCGTTAACTGGCCAGCAATAAAATGAGCCGCATGAATCGATTTGCATGGATACGATTGAGGGTTTTATCGGCAGTAATTGCAATATTTTATGTCGTTTCAATGTCTTCGGCTGCATTAGCAGTTACGGTAGTCATTGACGGTCAGGTGGAATTACCGGAAGTTATAATCACTGAAGTTCAGATGACCGGTGGTTCGGCATCTCAGGAGTTTATCGAACTTTACAATACAACTGATCAGGATATCGATCTGGGGAATATCGATTCGAATGCTAAGCTGCCATGGAAACTGCATTTTTTCAGCTCTACGAATGTATCGAAAGGCTCACCCGTCTGGACTCAACCAGCTACTGTTCTCAGTTTGAGTGGAGTGGTTCCCGCGAACAGCTACTTTGTGATTGCCGGTAACGGCTATAGACCGGGTGATGTAGATCCGGATTTATATTTCAGCGATCGCATGACCAGTACCGGAGGCGGTCTGCAGCTCGTAGACATGAGCACTGGAAAAACTCTGGTTCACGATCGGCTGATGTGGTCGTCTATAAAACCGCAACCTGAAGGCACCTGGACGACCCCACCGAACAAATCAAGCATGCAACGCTTGCCAAATGAAAATGATCAGTACGTCATTGATACTGGGCTGATCATGGAGTTCACGAACGACGGCGAGATAACTCCTGGCGGTGTTTGGGTGGAGCCAGTCGAAGTAGAAGAGGAGCCTGAAACGGTCATTGATCCAAATGAAATTGTCACAACCGAATTACCTGATCTGTCTAATCTCGCAACGCCGGTCATAACCGAACTGCTACCTAATCCTGCGCCACCCGACAGAGACGAGGCAGACGAGTTTATTGAGCTTTATAATCCGAATGATGTAGCTTTTAGCCTTAAAGGCTATACATTGCAAGTTGGTATATCGAAATTGTATACGTACACATTCGCGGTTGATGCCGAATTGCCTCCTATGGCCTATACAGCGTTCTACTCTAAAGATACCAAATTGTCGCAATCTAATACAGGGTCCCAGGCGCGTCTTATAGATACTGTCGGACAGTCCGTAAGTGAATCTGATGTCTATAGTTCCGCAAAAGATGGACTTGCCTGGGCGCTGATTGACCAAGAGTGGCGATGGACCGATTCGCCAACTCCCGGCACAGAAAACGTATACGCGCCTACAGCCGCAGAAATCAAAGCAGCTGCAGCCGCTCAGAAAGCGGCAGCCAAAAAATTAGCTACACCCAAAGCAAAAAAGGTTGCTGCTGCAAAAAAACCTAAAGTCAAAAAAGCAGCCAAAGTTAAAAAATCTAATGCTGCGAAAATCGCAAGTGTTTTGAAAATTACTGATGAAGATTCCAAAATGAATGTCCATACCGGCGTGCTTGCAGGGGTGGCAGGTGTCGCGGTACTATACGGAGTATATGAATACAGACATGATATTGCGAATAGATTCCACCGCATCAGGCATTACCGAGCAATTCGCAGCCGAGCTGGGCCATAGACTGAAAGGCGGCGAAACAATTGTTCTTTCCAGTGACCTGGGAGGAGGCAAAACTACATTTGTCCGTGGACTTGCCCGCGGCATGGGAAGCGCCGATCATGTTTCAAGTCCGACATTCACCATTAGCAGAGAGTACAAAGCAGAAAAACTGACCTTATATCATTTTGATTTTTACAGGTTAAGCGATCCGGGGGTTGTAGCTGCGGAACTCAAAGAATATCTCCTTGATCCACAAGCGGTCGTGGTTATAGAATGGGGGTCTATTGTAGAGGAAGTATTGCCGCCCGAACGACTGACAATCAAATTTGAGCGAACCGGAGAAACCAGCAGGACTTTGATAGTATCTGCACCAGTAGCGCTTATCTATTTATTACAGGATTCAAATTCATGATCATTTTAACCGTCCGAACCGATAAACCTGAGGCAGAAATCGGTCTGTATTCCAACTCAACTTTGCTAGAATCAGAAACTTGGACAGCACACCGCCAGTTGGCCGAGACATTACTTATAAAAATAAGTTCAATCTTGCAGAAAACTAATCATACATTTTATGACATTGAGGGAATTGTCTGCTACTGCGGCCCGGGCAGTTTTACCGGACTCCGTATCGGGCTAAGCGTTGCAAATGCTCAAGCGTATAGTCTTGGCATTCCGATTGTCGGTGCATCTGGCGAAGGATGGATTGAAAGTGGTATCAAGAAGCTCGAATCCGGCATGAATACTGAAGTTGTTCTGCCTGAATATGGCGCGGAAGTACATATCACGTTACCAAAACATTGACGATTTGCACGACACAGGCGTATAGTTTATGGTAGGATTTGCCAATTTTTATGTTCGTATGCACTTCCGGAATTCCGAAACTATTGTAAAATATTATTTTTATAGTTTCATCTTATATAACTTCTAAACTTAATTCGATTACCAGATACAACGACCGGGCTAGTGAAGTGATAGCGATTGCCAGGGTGGTCGCGGTATCTCAGACTGAATAGAAAGGAAAAACAATGGATACATTTACCATTGTACTGGCTCTCGTTGGAGTCGGGGTTGGTTTTGGTGTGAACTCTTATCTGACTACAAGACGAGTCGGCACAGCCCAGGCTCAAGCCACCAAAGAACTGGAAAAATCTAAAAAGGAGGCCGACGGCTTACTTGACGAGGCTCGCAGTAAAGCGGCAAAACTCCTCGAAGAGGGTCAAAAAGAAGAAAGCTCCCGCCGCAGGGAGTTAAAAGACATCGAACAACGGTTCATAAGTCGGGAAGAAGCTTTAGACAGTAAGCTCGATGAACTCGATAAACGTACCGAAAAACTACGGCGAAGCGAAGACGAAGTTGAAAAGCTCAAGAATGAAATCCGTGACATACGCACCAAACAACAGGAGAAACTCGAAAAAGTAGCGAAACTCTCTAAAGAAGACGCCGCCGAAAAACTGATGCAAATGACCGAGCGGGACATAAAAGATGACCTTACCGGACTCATAAATAAACTTCAGAACGAAGCAAGAGACAATGCCGAAGAACATGCTGCAGTTATTATTGCAACTGCAATGGAGCGTATGTCTAGCGAAGTAACCGCTGAGCGAACTGTAACCAGTGTCAAACTAGAAGATGAAGACATGAAGGGTCGCATTATAGGTAAAGAGGGTCGAAACATACAATCTCTGCAGCGCGCCACAGGTGTCGACATTATGGTAGATGATACACCAGGTTACGTTGTGCTGAGCTCGTTCGATCCAATACGCCGCGAAGTTGCGAGGCAAACGCTCGAGATGCTCATGAAGGACGGCCGTATCCACCCGGGCCGTATCGAAGAGATCGTCGAAAAAGCTCAGAAAAATGTCGAAAAAGACGTCGTTCGTGCTGGTGAAGATGCTGCTCGTGAAGTAGGAGTGCTCGGCATACCAAAAGAAATCCTACATCTGCTCGGTGAGCTTAAGTATCGAACGAGTTATGGTCAGAACGTGCTGAAGCACAGTACCGAAATGGCGCATATTGCCGGCATGATAGCCGCTGAAATAGGCGCAAATGTCAAAATCACCAAGTACGCCGCATTAGTGCATGATCTTGGCAAGGCTCTGACTCACAAAATGGAAGGCAAGCACCACCACATTTCAGGAGAAATGCTTCGTAAGTACGGCGCTCCCGAAGAAGTTGCCCTGGCAGCCGAACAGCATCATGATGACGTAGATGCTACAACGACCGAGGCTTTGGTTGTTCGAGTCGTAGACGCCATTAGCGCTGCAAGGCCTGGGGCTCGTAACGTTTCCGCCGAAAACTTCGGCGAGCGCATGCGCGATCTCGAAAACGTCGCCAATGGATTCGAAGGAGTCGAAAAAACTTACGCCATTAGTGCCGGACGTGAAGTGCGAGTATTCGTGCGTCCACAACACGTCGACGACCTCAGCGCTATCAAGCTCGCCCGTGACATCGCTACAAAAATTGAATCTTCCATGCAATATCCGGGAACCATCAAGGTGAACGTGATTCGCGAAACCCGCGCTATCGAATTTGCCAAATAGTTCCCTTAATTAAACGCTCATGTGCCTCAAGCACTACTTTGCCTAATCTGGTATACTCAACAGATATGAACATTTTGTATATCGGTGACGTAATGGGAGAGCTCGGAATGGAATGCTTGAAAAAGGTTCTTCCGTCACTTCGGGCAGAAAAGTCAGTTGATTTGGTAATAGCTCAAGCAGAAAACGTTACGCATGGCAAAGGTATTACACTTGAAGATTTCAAGCGTTTGAGAGATATGGGCGTGGATTTTGCTACCGGAGGCAACCATAGCCTGAAACATTCCGAAATCATACAGGCTATGAACGATCCGACTCAGCCTATCATACGACCGGCTAACTACCCCGAAGGTACGCCAGGCTTGGGCTATAAATACGCACAGAATTCGAAAGGTAATGTCTTGGTAATTTCACTGCTCGGTCATGTCGTCGGTCGGGATGCCGACAAGCCTGTAAATAATCCTTTGCATGTCGTAGACCGGATATTGCTGGAACAAAAAGAAGTTCCAAAAGTAGCAATAGTCGTAAACTTTCATGGTGATTTTAGCAGCGAAAAGGTAGTGATAGGTAAGTATCTGGACGGCAGAGCGTCGATGGTCATTGGCGATCACTGGCATGTTGCCACTGCAGACGCACAGGTCCTGGCGGGCGGTTCGGCGCACATAAGCGATGTTGGTATGTGCGGTTCGCTCGACTCATCACTTGGCGTTAAATTCGACGTCATTATAGACAGATGGAAAACCGGTACTGCCAGTCGTAATGAATTGGAAACCGACGGCCGGTTACAGTTTAATGCAGTTTTAGTAGACGTAGATGAAACTACTGGGCTAGCTCGCTCCATCGAACAGATCAGAAAGATATTATAACGGTCGGCCAAAAATAGCTAAAAAGTGGAAGTATTTTACTATTTCGTGTATAATCTGCCTCTGTAAACTACACACATAAACGGGGATTGGCGCAGTTGGTAGCGCGCGCGGTTTGGGACCGCGAGGTCGAAGGTTCGAGTCCTTTATCCCCGACCATGATCGAAACCGGTAGTATAAAAGAACCCTGCAAAGGGTTCTTTTAGTTTCATATTAACCACTTCCATTTGGTAGTATCACTTTTAGTGAGACAAACTTATCATTACGACTAAATTCGCATAAATCATAGTATTTCATAATAATTACTTTAAGAGGTAAATGTAGCGCATGCTTGCGCATTCGAAAGGCATATCTACTGAACAATATCAGCGCTACTACTGACATGTATTTACAGTGCACGATGATCGAGGAGTTGATTTCATCCTGAGTAAAAGTTGTAATTGTGATAAAGAATAAAAAACAGATTAGATAAACTTGTATGATTGTTTTATTGTATAATTAGGCGACTATTTATATGATTGAATATACTAAGCATTTCGCTGAAGCTACTGCAGCAGATCCACTTGATTCATCCACCAAGCTGAATAAGTTCAGTTTGGAATGCGAAGCAAAACAAAACGAACCGCTTGCGGGAGATGAACGCGTCGCGGCATTTGCGCAAGCGGCTCAGTACTCTCTTGAGGTAAACCCTCAATTTCGTGATGGACTTCTTGAAGTGTTCGACCAACGGCCTCAGGAGCCTGTCGAGTACACATTCAGTCGGATGCTGCGGGCATTCCAGAAGGCGCTGATCAGTGAAGAGGCGCAGGAAGTGTTTGAGTATCCCGAGGCGTTTGATGAGCCTAATTGGCAGAATTGGTGTGTTGCCTTCGACTGGGTACTCAATCACCCTCATCATTCAGACCAGTTTGCCTACGATATGTGGACCCGGGAATTGCAGAGCAATATCACTGAAAGATACAAAAACATCAAGCTCCTGCAGCTCCTGATGCCGGGCATTCTCCCACCGCAGTCATCAATTTTGGATGTAGGCTGCAGTCAAAACCAGGGTTTAAAAAAACTCGCTCTTGATCGACCGTTTGCACACACGCCGGTTATGCGGGAAATTGCTCGACTAGGCGACTCTGATATATATGGTAAAACCGAATACGAAATTGACGACAGAGGAACGAAGCTGGTCAATAAGCTTTTGGCAAGCACGATACACCTTGGTCCTAGTGTCGGCGTTGATATCGAACCAATATACGATCCATGGGTTAAAGAATGGACAGAAGCGTGTACTTTCTTACCTACTGAGCGACTCAATGAGAAGTTACGGACAGAGTATAATCTGATAGATAAAAAAGACGTACCTGGTGTTGGATTCGTTGAGGCGGACTTCTTGAAGCTAAATAATGCCCCTGATAAAATCGAACAAATCCGGCGTCTCGGGCGTCAAGGATTTAACGCTATCTTCTTGTCTACTATCGTTTATCAGCAGACCGAAGCTGATAGGAAGATAATGCTCGATAATGGTGATGGATTCAAATATCCGGGGGGAATAAAAGTCATATTGGATAATGCCAAAAAAGATCCGAATGCTCCGTCTGGTCTAAGTTTTAACCCGGATTATTCAACAGATTATGGTTATACAACTCACATAGACCATCCTGATGGCAGCGGAGAACTTCTCGAAGTCTTCAAATGGAAAAACGGCCGCTGTTTACAGTTAAAAGCTGGCGACGATATCGATCGATTGGCGACCATTCCTGGCGTTAATACAGACTTACTCGATGCGATTAGTCTAAGAGACTAGTTCATGTGCATTAGCCATGTGTTCTTAACATGTCGCTGACTAAAATGCTGTAATTGTCCATAAATTTTTGTTGCCTATCTGCAATGTCGGCTGGATATAAGTAATAGCTGTACGTGATAGCTCCAACATGTTTGCTACCTTGGATTGGATAGACGACGCTGCAGCCTATCGCAGCCCCGGCCTGATTGATGCGAGCTTCTTCAGGCGTCAAGGACGGAGTAAAAAAATACTCCCAGTCTGCTGATAGTTGAGGTTGTTGTTCGCGGATAGCTTTAGCAATAATATTCTTTTGATCATCTAGAGGAATTTTAATATCATTAAATGGTTTCGCGGAATATTCAATAGCTCCGGCTGCATGCTCTGTCTGAGACAATGCAATACGATCAATCGTTCCGCTTGATTCGTCGACAAGCATAAATACAATAATACCAAGACCTAATTTAGTCGTTGCATAACGGTCATGAAATGGTGCATTCACGATGGTTTCAAATAGTTCTTTCTCGGCATAAGTCTGAGACAAAAGCTCTTTTAATTTAGCATGATAAGCATCGTCAGGAATGGATTGCGAATGATTCATTTATTATATTGTATACTGATGCCACAATTCATTCTAGTTATGCAAATAGCCATCTTTCAATACGATGTTCTTCGCTATGAAAACTCGGTGTTTCTAGCAGGGCTTTTTCGAATCTAAACTATGTCAAGCTCTCCTTGTCTAGACTTTTTGAAGCTTGCGGCGTAGCCGCCAAGAGGCTGCAAAATTATTAAAAACATAAGAATGTCATGGAGCATATGTTTTATGGCGTACAATAAAGCGTAATGGAACTTGCAGTAACAATTGCGGTAATCTTTGTGCTCTTGGTGTCTTCGGAACTTTGGTGGCGTAAGCGCAAGCCCCATGACGAGGTTAGTCGAAAGCTTATCCACATCGCAGTTGGTGCGTTCGCGGCGTTTTGGCCCTGGTTTTTGAGCCGGGAGGAAATACTATTCTTGGCCGCAGCTTTCATTGTCGTCGTACTTTTCTCAAAATATTTTGATATCTTCAAATCTATTCATGCCGTACAACGTCCAACATGGGGAGAAGTTTGTTTTGCGGTTTCTGTCGGTATTCTAATAATCATCGTGCCCGATAATCCACTGATATTCGCCGTTGCTTTGCTGCACATGAGTCTGGCCGATGGTTTAGCCGCAATCATTGGTACGAAGTATGGCCGCAACAACCGTTACAAGATATTTGGCTATACAAAAAGCGCAGCAGGCACGGCTGCTTTTATCGTTACGTCGCTGACATTACTTCTAGCCTACGCTTTCCTGGCGCCGGTTTCTCCGGGGCTGCTTGTGCTACTGCCTATAGCTGCCGCAGCCGCTTTTGCCGAAAATATAGGTGTTCATGGTACCGATAATCTGTTGGTACCACTGTTTATTGGCGCAGCGTTACTGTCTGTCGCTTAGGAGTATGTTAGGGTGTATCTTAGCGGCGTCCGCCGTGGTGCGCCCGGAGTGCATTGAATATAACTACTACGTCAACGAGTTCTTGGGCTAATGCTCCGTATATTGGCGAAAATCGTCCGGTAGCAAATATCAACATCAGCATTACGCTCAGTCCGATGCCGATGAATATACTCTGCTTAGCAATCCTGAATGTCCGTTTCGCTATTTCGACACTCGAGGCAACATGCTCCAGGTCATCCATCAAGATTACGATATCGGCTGATTCGCTGGCGGCGGTCGATCCGCGCGCACCAAGAGCTATGCCGACGTCAGATGCCGCTAAAACCGGGGCGTCATTAACGCCGTCGCCGACAAATGCCACCGGACGCATTCGTAAGGCATCGATAATCCGAAGTTTGTCGGCCGGCATAGCTTCGGCATGATAATCGGTAATGCCGACATCTTTACTGACACTGGCCGCCACCGGGCCGTGGTCACCAGTAACCATCAGAACATTTTGTATCCCCATGTTTCTTAGGCGTTCTATAGTTTCTTTGCTGTCCGGACGGACTTTGTCCTCGACAAGTATGATCCCCGCCAGTTCGTCGCCGATGGCAACGTACGTGACGGTTTGTTTAAACTGCTCGGCATCAAAATCTTTCGGTAGTTGCACGCCTGCTTTTTCGAGTAGACTGAATCGGCCGACAAGTATCCGTTTGCCGCCTACTACCGCTTCAAGTCCGTGCCCCGGCGTTTCAGATATGCCCCGGGCTTTTGGAATTCGTATATTTCCCGAAAGGGCGGCTTCGTTTATGGCTTTGGCTAAAACGTGCGAAGATGCCGATTCCAATGCCGCCGCCATGCCGATGATATCTTGTTCGGAGTAATCACCATATGTGAGGACGCGGTCTATGGTTGGCTGTCCATTCGTAAGTGTGCCGGTCTTGTCGAATGCGATAGTTTTTACTTCGGCCAGGCGCTCCAACGCCGAACCTGTCCGCACGATAATACCCCGTCTAGAACTGCGGCTCATGCCGCTGATGATAGCAATCGGTGCAGCTAAGATCAGCGGGCAAGGGGTGGCCACGATAATAACTTGCAAAAAGCGGATCGGATCACCGCTGTAGGCCCAAACGCCACCGGCCAATGCAAAAGCAAATAGGGTGAAAGGAATCGCATAGCGGTCTGCGAGTCGTACGAATGGTGCCTGGCTGTTCTGAGCGGCTTGTACCAGCTTGACTATGGTCTGATACTGGCTGTCGGCTGCCACGTGCACCGCTCTGGCCGTGATGGCCGCGTCCATACTTATTGAGCCGCTTGGAATAGTATCGCCGGGTTTTTTCTGTTCCGGAATGCTTTCTCCGGTGAGGCTGGCTTCGTCAAAATTACCGGTTCCTTCTAGTATGATTGCATCTACAGGTACGATTTCACCAGTTTTTATGAGGATTTTATCGCCGACAAGGACTTCTGCGACAGGAACATCCACGGTTTTCCGTCCGCGCAGAACGTGCGCCATCTGCGGGGCTTTGGTCAGTAGTGTGTCGAGCTCATTGCGGGCCCGATGTTCGGCATAATCCTCTAAAGATTCGCCTCCTGTCAGCATCAATACCACCACCAGCGCCGCCCAGTACTCTTGCAGTAGTACCGCAGTGATTATTGCCGTCAATGCCAGGATATCAATGCCGTAAGTGCCGGATCTGACGTCTTCCCACATACCCCGAATGAGTGGTACCGTGAGTAGAAGAGAGGTTATTATAAGAACTATTTGTGAAGCGCCGCGGAGGCCAAAAAGATCCAGAGCCAGCCCGACTAACGCTGCGAACAGCGAGATTGAAAATAATTTGTAGCGACGACCGAAAGCGACGCCTGTCGAAAAGATATTTTGTTTCATACCTGAAAGATTATAACAGTAGTACAGAGGGTATGATATAGGTATTATGCTATAGTTTAATTAATGGCTCGCCGCAAACAAGTAACTTCGGAAAGTATTACCTATGTTATTTCGGCGCTGCTTAGGCTGGCATTACTTTTAGCGGCGTTACTTGCAGTCATAACGGCCAGTTGGACCGTTTTGTTCGCGTCGCTCGGAGCCCTGATACTGTCATACGTCCCGCGGGCACTCGCAAGTAGAATACAGGTTCGTCTGCCGTTGCAGTTTGAAGCATTCATCGTCGTGTTCCTGTATGCGACACTATTTCTTGGTGAAGTGGGAGATTATTACTACCGATTTTGGTGGTGGGATGTTGTGCTTCATGTCGGATCGGCATTCGCGTTTGGATTCGTCGGATTTTTAATACTGTTTACATTACAGGCTAGAGGTAAGATCACGGCCAGCCCTTTCCTGATTTCGGTATTTGCTTTTTCGTTTGCCGTTGCCATCGGCGTTATGTGGGAAATATTTGAATTCTTTATGGACTCGGTATTCGGTTTGAACATGCAAAAAAGCGGACTGCAGGATACGATGTGGGATTTGATAGTAGATACGATCGGGGCTGCTACTGCTGCAACAATCGGCTATGTGCACTTACGGCATGACATGAGCGCCCCGTATGAGCCGTATATCAAATGGTTCATGAACGCCAATCCCCGTTTCAAACAACGTTTAAAAAAAATCAAACGCTCATAGATTTACTCGGGAGATTTACTCGTGTTTTTCGGGAATTTGTGAGCTGACTTTCGGAGCTTTCGGAACTATGATTGCTACAATGATGTATCCGATTATAAGCAATCCGGCGGTCAGAAATTCGAACAACACGAAAGCGATGCGCACGAGAGTGGAATCGACGCCGAAATAGTGGGCGATACCGCCGCACAGTCCGGTTAACATACGATCATCACGGCTACGATATAGTTTTTTATTCATGTATGTATTATAGACCAATTAACTGTCTAATGAGAGCATCGGATATATCAAGACTGATGCTATGGCGTTTCCACACGGTTCGTTCTGGTCGGGGGCGGGGTAGTCGTCGTCGGATTAATTTCGTCGTCGTCGTCGATACTTGTACATCCTGGGTCCTGAGGATAATCGATCAAGCCATCACCGTCATTGTCTAGACCGTCGCTACATGCCGGCTTTACTACCGGAGTGGTCGTCGTAATTTCTTCGTCTGTGTCGTCTTCTTGTTCTTCGAGACGTTTGCGTTCTTCTTCTTTCTTCTTTTCTTCTTCTTTTAGCCGTTCTTCTTCGAGCTTCTTCTTTTCTTCTTCGGATGGTCCTGGTGTACAAGTTTCCCGTGGAGCGCTGCCGGATATGAAGAACTCGGCGTAGGTTCCTTCGCCGGCTGCTGTCGCCCTTTTGCCGTTAGCACTACATACTTGCAGTCTTTGTACTGAGCTTGGAGCCGTGAAGGTTTCGGCGGTAGTACCTTGCAGTATCCTTTGCATCGTGCCACGCCATACCGGACCGGCACCGGAAGCTCCGGCCACACCCGACATCGCTTCGTTCTCGTTATTTCCTAACCAGACTCCAACCGCAATACTTGGCGTGTAGCCTATAGTCCAAGCGTCGTGGTTGTCGTTCGTGGTACCGGTCTTGACGGCTACTGATCGGCCGGAAATATTCAGGCTATTGAAGGTCGGAGCTCGAGCCTGAGTGTCGGATAGCATGGAAGAAATAATGTAGGATGCTTCAGGACTAATGACCTGCTTGGCTTTATCTGCTTGGTATTCAAAGATCTTGCTACCGAATTTGTCTTCTATGGACATGATCAATGTTGGCTCGAATTGCCGGCCGGCATTGGCATAGGCCGCGTAGGCGTTGGTCATTTCGAGTAAGGTTGTTT
The DNA here is from genome assembly GCA_041743525.1 of Saccharimonadales bacterium (SeqCode). GTDB lineage: Bacteria > Patescibacteriota > Saccharimonadia > Saccharimonadales > UBA4665 > UBA4665. Next base: position 13,482 of record JBGTMN010000002.1, read on the forward strand.
CGGCAGTTCCAAGCGCCAGCGCCAGGCCGTACTGCTCGGGAGTACCATTTACGGATTTTATGCCGACCCGCTGTGCTCCGGCTATAGATTGGCTGATTCCTAATTTTTCCATTACTTCGATAGCCGTAAGGTTTCTCGACTGAGCTAATGCCCGTCGGGCAGTAACGTCGCCCATATATTTAAAGTCATAGTTTTCTGGCTTGTATGTTCCAAATGTCTTGGGCTGATCTTTGAGGATTGTTGCCGCCGTTATGACACGCTTGTCTATTGCTTCGGCAAAATATACCGGTTTAAAGCTGGATCCCGGCTGGCGGGCCGTTGTCGCCATATTGACCTTGCCGAAAACCTCGTTGTTCCAGTCGGCACTTCCCACCAATGCCCGAATAGCTCCGGAACGAGGATCGATTGCAACGACGCTGCTGTTTCTGCCGCCCTGAGCACCAAGCTGACGAACGCGATTTTGAACTTGTTCTTCGGCGGCTTTCTGCCAGTTCAGGTCGAGGCTTGTCGTAACTTGGAATCCGGAACGGGCGACGCGCTCTTCGCCGTAGCGTTTATTTAGCTCGGATAAAACCATCTGTGAGAAATGCTGGGCATGTTTGTTTGTTGCGTCTAGTCCGCTACCATACGCCAGCTCCTGTTCGAAAGCTTCGTCGGCTTCATCGCGGGTGATGTAGCCGTTTTCCGCCATGCTGTTCAGGACCCGTTTTTGCTGCCGTTTGGCTTTTTCAACATCTCCGGATATAGGGGAATAGCTGCTGGGCGCGGGAAGGATACCGATGAGCATACTGCTTTCTGCCAGTGTCAGCTGCTGGGGAGATTTATTGAAGTATGTTTTGGCTGCCTGTTCTATGCCGAAAGCTCCTTCGCCGTAATACACGGAATTTATGTACATTTCGAGGATCTGATCCTTAGTGTAATTTCGCTCCACGGCTATCGCTATGGAAAGCTCTTGATATTTGCGCAGGAAAGATTTGCTGCTGGAGAGCAGGTTGTTTTTGACGAGCTGTTGTGTAAGTGTGGAACCTCCATAAGCAGTTGCGTCGCGGTTTAGGACATTGGCAATGGCAGCGCCGCCGATACCCCGGATAGAATAGCCGGAATGTTCATAAAAGTTCTTGTCTTCGCTGGCAATGAGCGCCTGTTCCAGGTTGTCCGATATTTCTGCCAGTTTCAGGTCATTATCTTCCTTGACTCTTCCCAGGGTGTAGAAGGATTCGCCGCTAGAATCCATCAGGCGGATACCGGTATTATTCCGGTTCATCAGACGTTCCTGGTCGGTGATATCACGAGCAAACCAGGCATACGTAAACAGGGATATAAACAATAAAGCCAGCAGTACAACGATACTGATGAGCGCGATTTTTTTGCGCAGGCTATATGCTTTGAAGGTCAGCCATGCATGTTTGAAGGCGGCAAGTATCATGATGATGTCCTTTTGCTACTAATTTGAGTGAGTTCCTATGCTTACTACATTACCAGAAAAAAGCAAATTTGTAAATCGCCGTATTCTGCTGAAATTACGGTTACTCAGCCTGTCTACAGATTCAATACCTAGTGTTACCCGTACCGGGAATTGGTATCTCGAGATATACTAAATATATTTTTAAAATAGGTGCGTTCGACTCGTATGTGTACGCGATTTGATGTGATGCCGAGTTCCGGATTTATTCTGATAAATTTCTGCTTGATATCATGTGGGTGGATACGATTAAGTTGCCCCGGTATTCCCCACTGTTTTTATCGAATTCCCCACCGCAAGTAATAAGTGATAATCCTGCATGATTTTTGGGACCGTAGACATCCAAGGTCGGGAAGTCGTCCTTTGAAAATAATCGCACGGAATCTACGGCAAAAGTAGCTTCTATGCCGTCTTCGCGCGTCACCGTGACGGTATCCCCAGGTTTCAGTTTTCCAAGGTTGAAAAAGACTGAGGGTTTGCCGTCAGCGGAATCGACGTGGCCTTCTATGACTGCTGAGCCGAGCTGCCCAGGCGTTGCCCCATATTTATACCATGCCGCCTTATTGTAGTTTTCTCCGGCAGGCACTTCGATGGTGCCGTCAGAGTTCTGGCCAACTTCGATAAGATCTGACTCCGTCTGGATGCCGGGGATATCGATACGGAGAGGCCGCGAGAAAGGCAGTGTCTTGCCGGAATGGTTTTTAGAGGAAGTATCAGATTGTTCGCGATTTGATGATAATTCTCCGCGGGCCGCCTTATCCGCGTATTCAGGCTGCACAAGATGTACCTGCGTAGCAAGTCCGTAGCCGATTGAGGTCATTCCAAAAGTTAGAAACAGCAGCACGGCCGCCAGAATCACATTGTTCTGACGACCGTTTTTCCGAAAAGTTTGCAAAAGTTTTTTCATCGGATGCTGCGACTACTATTTTCTACTGGCGTCCAGCGATGAGCCGGCGGCTACCCAGGAGGGCTACACCAGCTGCGATGCTGAGTGCACCTGCTATGAATGCTGCCTGATTCTCTACACCAGCTGTCGTTCCAGCGCCAGCTCCAGCGCCACCGACCGGCATCGCCATCAAGGCGCCGCAAGCTGCCGGAACAGTTGCTTCGAGTGGTAGGGAAGGGTCAAGCGAGCTTTTTTTATCACCATCGTATTTGGCTTTGTCACCGAAAAGTTTGGATATACCGTGATGAACGACGACTGATTCGGTTATGTCTTCACGGCTGACACCTTCCGGTATCGTGAAGGTACGGTCGTAAGTTAGGTTACCTTGAGCGTCTGCTGTCGGGAATCTGTCAACTGCGAGGCCGCTATCGGCTCCCACGCCGTCTTTCGTAGTAAGCGACACTATGACCTCTCCGTAAGACGGCTGTCCTTCGACAGTGTTGATGATGCCGTCACCGTCCTTATCGGCAGAAGGACTAGGACATGAATCGACTTTATTTGGATTGTCGACTTTTTTTGAGTCAACCGTGTAATGTAAGTGCTGCGCATGCGGCAGGTTTGGAGATGTGCCGGTAACGTTCAGCTTAACTCTCACCCGGTTGTTATCAAGTAGCTCTACCGTAGCATTACCGGTAGCACCCGAGTTATTGAGACTGTTCAATTTCGTATTAATTGTTTGGTTCGGGACGTTTGCATCCTGAGCCAGCAAAGATCCACCGCCACTCAGGCTCACGGCTGCGACTAACGCCATAGCCCCGAACGATAATTTTTTTAGTAATTTGGTCATAAAACCCTCCATATAGTTGTTTAAATGTTGAGAAGTACAGTAAAGGGGAAACTCCCTTACCTTTTCAATTTTCTGCCGAAATCATTGGAAGTCTGTAAGATAGTTAACTCGCTTTAACATTGAAAGGTCGATATCAGGGAATGTCGCCAAAAAAATACAACATTCGCCCCAAATTAAAAGCCCGACATGAGCCGGGCTTTTAATTTGGGGCGAATGATGGGGCTTGAACCCACGGCCTCCTGCGCCACAAGCAGGCGCTCTAACCAACTGAGCTACATCCGCCGTACCTGTCGCTATGTCTGTAAAATGCCGGAATTTTCTGCTTGCGCGTCGTAATTCTCATTTATATAACATTTAGCCAGACGATAGAACAGAGGTGATTATACCGGATTTAAGTACATGGTGCAATGCGCAACTGTCCAGGCCATGGTCATTATGAAGACAAATTGTTAAATACTTCATTGTTCATCGCTTGAGCATGTCATTTAATACAAGTACGGAGGAAAAAACTATGGCGAAATACGGCAAGAAAGCACAGGAAGAAGTAGCGAAGGCGCTGCATGAACAAAAACACGACAATACATACGCCAACAGAGAACAGGCGATAGCAGTTGGGCTCAATAAAGCCCGACAGAAAGGCTCAAAAGTCCCTAAAAAAGATGAAACATAAGCCATAGCAAATTTTAACAAGAGAGGCGCCTACATGACGACGACTAAACCCACAGATACCGAACCTGCACTAAAAGCGATTGTACTCGTATGCAGCCTGAAATCCGAACCTACGGAATCATCCAGCGAACTGCTGGCCAGCCATGTTCTGGCGGAACTTAGTACATATAACGTCGAAAGCACGGTTATACGTGCGGCAGACTACAATATTATGCCTGGTGTACAGATAGACATGGGCAAAGGCGACGATTGGCCTGGTATCCGGAAACAGATCATGGATGCCGATATTTTGATGATTGCCACTCCTATTTGGGTCGGACATCCATCTAGCATTGCCCAACGAGTCATAGAACGGCTGGATGCCGAATTATCCGAAACGGACAACGAAGGGCGTCTGCTTACCTATAACAAAGTCGGCATAGTCGCCGTGGTGGGAAATGAAGATGGTGCGCATAAAGTGACCGCCGATATATTCCAGGCTCTGAGCGACGTCGGATTCACAATTCCGGCAGCTGGATCGACCTACTGGGTCGGTGAAGCCATGCAGAAGACTGACTACAAAGATCTGGATACGATACCCGAAAAAGTAAACCAGGCCAATAAAAGCCTGGCGGCCAATACGGCGCATTTGGCGCGGTTTTTGAAGGTGGAAGGGTATCCCCCGGCTTCATAACAACGTCATATTCTTTTAAATCAAAACGCCTTCATTTGAAAGGAAGTAATTTATCTTGGGCTTTCTGATAATTGTATTGGAGTAGGCGCAAACTCCGGCATCGACTAAATATCAGACTTCTCTTTGGTATTTGGCAATGACGCTTTCGACATGCACCGGCTTGATGTCGGGAAATAATTCTGCCGCCCGATTGTGTGTCACTACCATCGCATTGCTCATGCTATGAACCATGATCCGCCCGATTTTCGCGTGATTCCGTGGGGTAAATAAATTGAGCCACCAGCCTCCGAGCCATTCCGGCAGGAAAGGCAGTCGAACGATGAACGGATGGCGACCTATGGTTTTTGCATATAGCCTGTATAAATCTTTGTACGACAGTACGTCAGGCCCGCCAATTTCAATTATCTCGTTGTGGTTGAGTTTGACGGTTGCGGCGGCCGCCAGATAGCGGAGGGCGTCGTTCAAAGCCAGCGGTTGCGTCAAAGTTATCGACCAGCGCGGCAGAGTCATGATCGGAAGCGCATGTACCAGGTTTTTTATGATGTCGAATGATATGCTGCCTTTGCCGATTATCATCGCTGCACGGAATTCAATGACCGACGGTAGGTTCTCGCGGAGTACGGTGCCGGTATTGTGCCGGCTTAACAGATGTTCCGAGAGTTGCTCACGGTCATCTCCTAATCCGCCCATATACACGACTCTTTTTACCTTAGCGGCAATGGCAGCGGCGCAGAATCTATGAGCCGCGGTCGCTTCCTGTGTATAAAAATCCTTGTTTTTTTGACCCATCATATGAACAAAGTAATACACGATATCGGCGCCTATAAGTGCTTCGGTCATAGATCCTTCATCAAAAACATCAGCGTCAATCGTGGTTAATCTGGACTTATAGTTGTCGTTGACGGGGTTTTTTGATGCATGCCTCGATATGGCGCGTACATTATAATCTGTAGTTTCCATCAGATAGGCTATGAGATTCCTACCCAGGAACCCTGATGCGCCGACTATTGCTATTGTCATTAGTAGTATTGTAAAGGCTCGATACTTATCGGCCTATTTTTCGTTCAGTATTTTCGAACATCTTTCTAAATCTGACTAATGAAATTTTTAGGGCGATACGCGCAAAAGGAGCTACAATCGGCCAGGCTGCGTTTCCGATTATCCCGAAGGGAATCTCTGGATATTCGGTCCACACGAAATACGTCGCCCCATTCCTGGTGATGACTTCGAACTTTCCGGAACCTTTGACGATTTTTCCGGTGTGAGTAACCTCGCAAACATTGGGTGGATCCCATTTTGTAATCGTCATCGTATCCATGAAGCCAAATTTCCCGTATCCGGTAAATGCTTCCAGTTTACTGCCAAGCTTATGCGAATCTGCATCTACGCCGCTGACTTTTGTAGCGAAAATCCACTTTCTCTGCAGATCCCAATTGGTCACTGCTTCAAAAACCCGCTTCTGATCCGACTGCACGGCAACAGAAGCGGCGATAGTTTTTATTGTGGGCATTTAGGAAGTATAGCGTGAATGTACAATTAGCGCGTAATTAGCTCAAGACCTTTGCAACATCTCCCGGGGAGTCTTGCACTGCAGGCCTAAGTGTAACCGTTCATCATTGTAGTAGGCAAGGTACGCCAGTACCTTGCTCTGGAGATCGAGCCCGACAGGGCTCGTAGATCCAGTACATTCTTCCTGGATCGTCCGGTTAAACCGCTCAATGTGGGCATTGTCGTTAGGTCGTCTGACGCGGGAGTGCCGGACCTGCATGCCACCGGCTTGCAGACGTTCCTCAAATTGCCGCCCAAACTCCGGGCCATTGTCGGCCTGGACCGTCCGGAAGCAGAAGCCGGCGTAAGCTTGGCCTCGCCGGATTACCGCCGCCGCCAAGCTCTGGCTGAGCACCGGATGGTGCTCACTGTAGCTCCAGCGGGAGTAGACGTCTACGAGCGTGTAGAGGTAGGAACGCCCCTTTGTTATGTGGTCATACAAGTGGACCGTGTCCGTTTGTACGAGATTACCTGGCGCCGTTACCGCTGGCCGGGGAACAGCGGGCCGCCAGGCCCGCTTCCATTTGCGCTTCGCCAGTAGCCCCAGCCGGTCAAGGACACGCCGGACGGTACTCAGCGAGACAAATGTACCTTCTTGTATGCAGTAGGCATGGACAATGGCCGCGCAGCGGCCATACCGCCGGCGGTAGTAGCGGATACGGTCTACAACCGTAGCTGAGACTGCGTGCTTACAGCTACGTGGCCGGCTGCTCCTAGTTGGGATACGCCAGGTACAGGCAGCCAGCCGAAAAGTGGAAACCGGGGTTCTCCGCTCTTGTGACTGGTTTGGTCGGTTGTCGTTGGTGAGCTGGACGTGCGCATTGAGCTCATTCCACTGGCGCTTCCAGCGCCACAACGTGGTGCGATGGATACCACTCTTCCGAGCGGCCAGGGTCAAGGGCAGCTGCTCCAGAACAAGCAGGCGGACTGCGTCCGCCCTGGCTTTTGGTAGTAAAGGGTTGCTAGAATAACTCATACCGGCTGTTCTCCTGTTTAGATGTAGTAGTCCTTACAGTGTAGAACAGCCGGCTTTTGAGTTGGCTCACACCAACTCAATTATGTTGCGAAGGTGGTGAGTCATTACGTTAGCGATGACTTATCTTCAAAAGTATGGTGCAGCGTGCTTGCTGAAGTCAGAACCGAATTACTCAGTGATTACCTCGGAATCTAGAATCAATCTAGTTATACCGTACAGCTTTCGGTATTTTTGATATTCTGCAAATTTAGGCAGCGGCCATATGGTGTTAGTGCCTTCTACATGCGTCGAATGCAAAAGTAGCGGATTATCGTCAATGTCGTACTCCCCAGTATGTATTGTCGCGTGTTTTATTGGAAAATCCGACCAATTAATTAATGCTCCTTCTTCATAAATGGGCTCGAACTCCTCAGGCTGTATCGCTGCTTTGTCGATGCCGAACCATACTAAATCCCCGCGCCTCATTTCCGCTAAACCATCGACTTGAGTAAATCTATGTTTGTCCAAATACATTTCGGCGCACTGTAGCTCGCTGGGCAGTTGGTAATCGAATATATCTTTAAGCGCAAGATGAGCTAACGAAATGCAATTGATTCCATCTCTCAAAGCATCTTCCCTAGTTTGGACCACATCGGGCCCTTGAGTGAATCTATATACATAGGATGGGTCAATGTAGCGTTCTAAAACATCAGACATCGCGACCACTCCTCTCACCTTGTTTCCAATTGACTGCTGTCAAAAATGGTGCGAATAAGTCTTCGTCGAGTGAAATTGTTATTTCGGCCAACTCTTCGGGGGCTGGGTCGTTCTGGTTGAAGTCGATTGATTCTAAATCAGATATAATGCAAATCGGTGTTTGTTCCGTACCCTCTCCCATAGCAAGTACCGCAGCCGCTGCCAAGCCACCAGCAATATTAGCCTGCGTAACTCCAAATGGCCTGTCGAACAAATCTGGTTTACCAATATAATTGCGAAGCGCCTTAAAACCACTATGCGCTAATGATATGCCCGTAGTACCTCTACGAAGTGGCTGGCAAGTGCTGTCGGTAATCACAATGCCTAAATTCTTCAGCCCATGTTTTTCTATCAAATGCTTTCTCAGGTTGTTTGCTGTTTTTTGAGCATCCCTTGGCCATAGTATGTAGTAGCCTTCACCATTCGATTCATCAACTCCTGCCATAGGAATCAATGTGTTGTTTGTGATCGTGAAATGATGTCCGTATTTGCTAAGGCTAGCCGGAAGATACAAATTGGATTCTTTTACGACCAATTCCTCCTTATCTATCTCCGAATATGATATGACACTGCCCTCGCAGATCGAGACTATTTTGGAGGTCACTGCAATCACGCTATCTTCATGAACGTGCGGTAGTGAGCCATCTATGATGTCGTATATGCTGCCAGATTGTATTGTGATCTTTGGCGTTTTGATTGCTGTTATATTCATGGCTGCTCCAGATGATTTTATTATAAAAAACTGCTCTTTAGCGGAGCAGTTTGCTTAAACTAAATGCAAAATAACCGCTCCTTTAATGAGAGGCGTTTTGTCCAATAAATCCGGACCAGGTGCAAAGATGTTTATTGTGTATCATGATTAGTTTGTCCTTATTTCCTGTATTTTACCACATTTATTGGTGCGTTACTGCAGTTATTTTATATTTGGAAGTGCATTGAAAACCCTAGTATAAAGTTTGTCCACTACTGTTTTTTGCTTGTCGCCAGATGCCGCGTAATGGTCGAGTCCAGGCGCTGCGTTTACTTCAATTACGCTATAGGGTGATTCAGAGTCAGTTATATCCTCGCAAGCTAAATCTACGCCACACAACCTCAAATTGAAGTTCTTGGCAGTGTATGCGGCTAAATCCGCCCAACGAGTATGAAGTTTGTCCGTAACATCTTCGGATGTACCGCCCATTGATAAATTCGACACAGGAACTAAAACAAGTTCCTGTCCTTCCTCAGGCATACTGTCAACAGACAACCCTTGCTTCTGTAGATGTGTAACGATACGGTAGTCGTCTGCGTCTATGCGCGTGTCGCGTCCTTCGGCTTCAAACTGAGCCTGCAAATTAGTTAGCAAATTTCGTACGCTGTTGCTTCCGTCGCCTATTACGGATAGCGGTATGCGCCTATATGCACTAATGAGTTCGCCATCGAGCGTAACCACTCTGTAATCAGGCATGTCTAGCGGCTCTTCGACAATTGCGACTCGTACTTTCTTCTCGTCGTATAGTCCCATTATTTCATTAAGTTCAACGGCTGAATGCACTTTATAGATGTCTCCACCTTTTGAGCCGTCTACCGGCTTTGTGTACACCGGATACCCTAATTCTTCTTGGACGTAAGCATCTGCCAGATCGGCAGTTCTCAGTGATTCATTACCGCGCGCTATCTGACTAGGCCGTATTTTGTCCGCCCACCAAGGTAGCAAAAATTCTTCGCCTTTCGGACATTCTACGCCTATCGTCTTCAACATGAATTTAGTATGTCCTTTATCTTTTGCGAGATCGCTAGATGCTCCGGTATTTAATCCTAAGTCGTTTCCATAAGTTATTCTATGGCTTCCATCTTGATAAGTGATTCTTGATACATAACCGTAATCCGGCTCTACGTCAATATCGACTATTTGCTCTAATGCGCCAGTTTCGTAGAGTCGCAAGAGGCTTCGAGTTACGTAGGGATAATGATCTCTAGGTTCAGGAATATTAGATAAGGATTCAGTCATGGTGTCCAATATACAGCTGACATCTAATTATGTCCAGTGTATATAAAAGAAAATAAGAGCCTCAAATGAGCTCTTATCATGCTTATGCTTTGGTGCAGCGTGCTTGCTGAGGTTCGAACCTTCCTCAGGACTTCTACGTAGTAACTATACTGTTACAATCCCGATTATAAGACCGGCAAGCAGTATAAAAAGCGGGTTAGTCTTCCATCTAAGGCTTATAACAAGTGCGGCGATGGCAATAATTATCTGCCAGATAGCAGCATTGCCGAAATCGAATATGCCGAATGCGGTGGCTGCGACTAGTCCGGTTGCGGCTAAGCCAACCCCTTTAACAAATTGCTGTGCGTGTATGTTGGTCAGCAGATGCCTAAGGTATTTAGCTGCCAGAAATGCAGCCATAAAAGGAATGATAAATATGCCGACTGTTCCAATGAGCGCGCCCGGTAATCCGGCAATTTGAAAACCTATGAAAGTTGCGGTACCGAATACGGCTGGGCCAGGCGTAGCGTAGCCGAATGCCAGGACTGCGGACAAATCTTCTCTCGAAATCCATTGATTCTGTAATACACCGTACTGATAAAACAGAGCCTGTGAGCCACCTCCGAATGTAGATATGCTAATGAGTAATGACAATAGGAACAGCGATATGAGTTCCATGGTCATGTCGTAATCTTCCTACTCCGGAATATCGATAACCCAAGAGCCGTTAAACCGAAGACGAGAATGATTGCTAAGGCATGAATTTTGAAGAAAAGTAGTAATATGCCCGCGACAATGACAAGTCCCCACATTACAGGGTGCGTGACGTGCTTACTGCCAATACGGTATGCATTGGCCAGAATGATCCCAGCAAGGGCAGGTATGAGGCCATTGAAATATGTCAGTACATCGGCCTGATGCAGATAATCAAAATATAGCCATGCGAATAAAATTATGAGAGATATTGAGGGAATCAGATAGCTTGTTGTGGCAATTAACGCGCCCTTTATCCCTTGCAGCTGATATCCGACATTAGAAACGATAGCAACTTGGGTGGCGCCGGGAAGTATCTGCGCGTAAGAAGCAGCACCTTTCAGATCAACAGACGCATGTTCTGGTATTGCCTTCGCTAGTTCCTTTTCCAGAAGAACTACAGTAGTCGACCAACCTCCGAATGAAAATGCTCCGGTTTTCAAAAAAATTGAGATGATTTTAGTGTCTGCTATCCCAGCGGAATGCTTTTCTGTTATTTTGTCTACCTGCATTACTAAATAATATAACAAATCATTATGCGTAACCGCGTTTTGCATGATACTGTTTAGTATTATGTAAAGTGTATATATTGATTGATTTTTGTAACTGAAGGATGTTGATGTCTATACTCTCGAGAACACTTAGTAGTTATTCGCAAAACAAGACTAAGCACAGAAAAATAGTGATATGTACTCATGCTAAACGCTCTTGTGTTGAGTTATGCCGGACACTACTTAAGCTTGATATTGAAATAACATTTTACCCTGTAAATTACAGCAAAGAGTCGTTGATCATTGACGAGTTATTGTCTCTCGGAGTAGAAGTTATTGAACAAACTGAAAAGCTTATTCCTGTGATTGAAGCAGCTGACTCTGCTATCGAAGACGGTGCGAGGATTAGCAAAATTATTGACGAGCATAAGTTAAAGGTTCGTAAAGGCTTTTATTCGGTCGAGCAAACAACTGGGGGTATCCGCTATTTTGAAGAAAATCCCCCTACATATCCCGTAATAGATGTCGCAATGTCTCCGGTAAAACTGCATATCGAAAACAGACTTGCGACGCCCGAAGGTGTACTGCAATGCTTCTCACAAGCTACCGGTAGTTTATTGAGTGGCAAAAACATTCTAATTATCGGATACGGTAGCATTGGAGAGGGGATTGCTAAGTTGGCGCAAGTAGTGGGCGCACATGTGACGGTGTACGATTCTTTCGCCACTAGGAGGTTGTTTGCCAAACACCATGGGTATATGACCGTTGAGAAGCGTGAATTTAACAAATGTTTATCAAGCCAGGATGTTATATTTATGGCAACCAATACGTATCAGGGGTCGTTAATCGGCATGAAACAAATTTTACTAATGCGTGAAGGAGCGGTAATCTGTAATGCAGGATCAGGCAGGGGCGAAATTTCATTGGAACTGCAGGAAGAGGGTAATTGCACTCTTCATGATGCCGAAGTAGCCATTAGCAAACAGCACGGTAACTTGCTCGTGGTATGTAAGAAGTTTGACTCCAGAAAAACCGTGACTATACTTGCCGAAGCATTTCCGATTAATCTTCATTTTGGTCATGGAACGTCGCACGATGCAATTGAGATAGTCATGTCGCTATTGCTACTCGCACTACTTCATGGGCCGGATAAAAATATCCCTGGACTGCACCAATTAAGCAATGAGATTCAAGAAACTATCGCAGAATTAGCATTAACCAGTGGTTCAAAAGATTCTAGATTGGAACCAACTTATATAAAATCCAAGCAGCTCAAGAAAACTACAAAAGCATATGGCGCCGTGTACCCATTCCATAATGAACTGGGCAATTTGGCCAACTTCTCATTGGCACGCGTAGTTTTTCATCCTGAGTCTAAGACCAGAGGGCACTATCATAAACTGACCCAAGAAGCATATTTAGTTGAGAGTGGGACAGCGGATGTATCAATCTGGGCGTCTGATGGACGAGGTGAAGTTAAGTCATTTGCTATGAAAGCAGGAGATTATTTACTAGTACCTGAAGACTATTTTCATGATGTCCGTGTCACTTCTAAAGCAAATTTTACATGCTTGGTGATAGCTTCTCCATCTTTCAGCTCGTGGGATCAATTTTTCAAAGAACAGAAAGAAATCAAATGAAATTCACAAAGTGTTCGACGACCCCACCAGAAATCCTTGGCAATGACGTATGGAGCGCAATAAAAGAGGGAGCTCCCTTCGTTCATGTGGAAGGCTTGCCGTTTAATGTCATGGAGCCTGAAGATTCAGAACGTTACATAAAAACGTTAGCTAGTGCAATCGGGCACACTACGCTTACTGCCGGTGTGTCTGATAGTGAAATTTGGAGACTTGATAGAAAAACAAGTCCAAGCTCTCAATTTATTCCATATCATACTGATAACCCTTTCCTCACTGTTCCAGAAAAAGTTGTGAGCTTTTGGAATGGCAAAAGCTCAAGCAAAGGCGGCGCAAACCTAATACTATCAGTTGATGAATTGTTTGAATGGGCCGGTCAAAATCTAAGTTATAGGGACATACTTCAAGAAATTGAAGAAACGCCGGTTACTTTTTGCCATGGCTTAGTCAGCGCCACTGGAGTGATGTTAGAGTCTGCAGCCGGGACTGCGAGGTTCGATATGAAATATATAGATGAATCGACTAGACACGTCGGCGCTCTATTACGAACTATTTTGAACGACCCTCAAATTCCCTCGCAAACTGTGAAGTTATCCGAAGGTGATGTTTTATTTTTTGATAATGAAAAAACATTGCACGCTCGGAGTGAATATAGCGATCCTGACCGGGTAAGCCTACGTGTACGTATGGCGAGGTAATTAGGGTTAGATATGGCCGAAAAATATTTCATTCCCAATGATTGCTTAGAATTGCCGGCACATATTGGCCCTGGATTGTATATCGCAGGTGTTGAATCAACTGACTGGTATTCAATAGAGACGGGTCGAGTCGAGGAGGCTGCCATTGAGCTCCGAGGCAATACCCAATTTGATGGTATATCGATTGTTGGTAATAGGCCTAGCAGTGTCATGGATGGTTTAGCAGTTACATTTTCTCAGTATCTTAGGAATCTTAGGCATGCGGGGCAAGATAATCTCAAATCAATGTGTATTACTGGCATTGATCCACCAACTCCTCCGGTAGAATGCGTGAGAATACCACACCTTGTAACTACCCGGTTTGAACACGTACTTAGTGACACTGTCATATGGGAGCTACAAGCTGTAGGAGATGCGGAAGAATGGCTGGGCGCACCTTTGACGGGTCAGAAAATCGTTGAAGATAATTTGGAAAAAATCATTAAAATTCGTAGGGAATTTCGAGATGGGAAAGTAGCTGCTACAGAATACGAAAAAGAATTACAGTATCAGCTTTCCAAAGGTAGGTATATCTCGGCTTTATTTGTATATCAGCAACTTGACTTGTTTAGAAGCATCATCGATGAAATAACTTAATATACTGCTTATGCTTTGGTGCCCCGGGCTGGATAGCGCACGGCTGCACCTCATGCTCGGAGCAAGCTCCTGTGCGTGAGGATTGCCGACCGAACCAGCGACTTTCGCCAGCTGAAGCTGTCGAGTCGCTAGTCCTAATCAACTTAAAGAACCAATATAAAAGCACCACCTTTCGGCGATGCTTTTATATTGGTGCCCCGGGCTGGATTCGAACCAGCGACCTTGAGCTTAGAAGTCTCCTGCTCTATCCAGCTGAGCTACCAGGGCAAATAACTGAGACAAACCTTGCGGTTTTTCTCGTCGCGCAGGGCACCGAAATAAATTCGTTGCTCTGGCTGCTCTTTTCCCTTATAAGGAATCTAGCATTTCAAATGTGGTGCGGGTGCGGAGAGTCGAACTCCGCTCACCAGTTTGGAAAACTGGGATAATAACCGATATACGACACCCGCGCGTTACGATATGGTACAGCGCCAGTAATTATAGCAGAAAATCCGTCTAAGTCTACTATCTGGCGGACTATAATACCGTAAAAACATGACCTTTTTGACCACTGTAAAACATTAAAACATAAGAAAAAAGAATAAAAAGCTAATGTTTTTACCCCTGTAAAAGCATAACTGTAATACATGAGCCTTTACAAAAATGCAAAAACATGTATAATAAGACCTGACAGTGACTGTGGGGTCATTGGGATATATCGGGTTTACCTGGTCGATTCTAATGAATTTATGGTTACACTGCCATTAAACTAAATGTGGAGGTTACTGCATGTACGGTAACGAAGGTTCAGTTGTAGCTCCAGTTATAGCTACAGCTACAACGATCGGTGCTCTGACACTGCCTAGCACAGGTGGCAATTTATTTGTTACTTTGGCAGTTTCTGTAGCCACTGGTTTGGTCGCTTGGGGTGTATTGTACTCCCGAAGCACTAACTAAATAGAAAGAGGTGGGAGCGTCAGATGAATACAATTACGAACATTTTGTCGAAATCACGGCAGGCTATAGTAGCCGTAGTCGTCTGCGCTATCGTTTTGGGAGTGCCCGTGCTTACAGTGATGCAAGTCGGGCGCTCCGTAAACGCCAATTTTGTTGGTGAAAAAGTCCAGCCCCTCGAAAGTCTGCAACTACGATCTGCCGACGCGACTGACCGCCCTGTCAAGCTCTTTGACGAGCCCCTTATAAGTGTAACTTTTGACGACGGACACGCGTCGACTTACGAAGTTGCTATGCCTTTATTACAGAAACACGGCATAAGAACGACGCAGTATATATTGTCCGGAACTTCGAATGACCCTAAATATGTTTCTTGGAAACAAATAGGCGAGATGCAGAAGGCCGGCCATGAAATCGGTTGTCATTCATACGATCACGCCGACCTGCGCAAATTAGACGATAAAGCTCTTAATTTCCAGCTTAAAGACTGCAAAGACCAGTTAACGAAGCGCTTTGGCCCTATACATAGCTTTGCCAGCCCGTATGGCTCCCAGGACGCTAGGACTCTAAGAGCAGTAGGTTCGTACTTTAGCAACCAGCGGAATACTTCAGGTGACCCATATAACGGCGCTTCTGAAGCCGACGTAAACGTATCGGTCAATTACGACCCTATGAATATAATCGGGGTCACCATGCGTTCAGATATGACCGTTGACCATCTGAAGGATTTAGTAGCATTTGCTCGCAAGCACAACGGCTGGCTGGTTCTGACATATCACCAGGCGAACGACAAATCATCGATTTATGCACTCGATACCGAGCAATTTGATACACAGTTTGAATATCTTTCCAAGTCCGATGTACGTATCGTGACTATGCATGAAGCCGCCAAATCATTAAGGAAAAGCAATGTGGGATATTAATATCATGAGACATTTTACGCGTTCCGATTACATCAGCCATAATGAGCGTCCGGTTCAGAATGTCGAACGCACCAAAAACTTCGCACTGTTGATGCAACGTCCGGATTACAATAAATATTCGATTATTGACCCCGCCAAGATAGCCCTGCGAAAGAAAAAGACCGCGAAAAAAGCCCAGCCGAAGCCACGCGCTAAATTGGCACTGCTTATTGCCGGCCACAATGAAGAGATGGTTATTGAACAGACGATTCGCTCGGCAATCCGCGCCGGTATGCAGAAAAAGCATATTTATGTCGTCGATGATAATTCCAGCGACGATACCAAAAAAATTGCCATCAGCGTTCTTGGTAAGGATAATGTGCTTCGCGTACAACGCAGCGGTAAAGGCCTGGCCTTGACCAAAGGTGCCAAGAAATTCAAACTGACCGAAAGGTACCAGTGGATACACATCGCCGATGCTGACGGAGGTTTCGCAGAGGACTACTTTCGCATCTTCCGCGCAAAACTCGATTATCGCTACGCAGCCTCCACGGGCTACATCCGCAGCCTCCCCGGAAGCACCGTCGGACAGTACCGGGTCTTTGAATACACCATAGGTATGGAGTTGCACCGCCGTTTCCAGGCGATCGCCCACACCGTTTCGGTGATTCCCGGTCCGACATCATGTTTCCGGTCCGATATATTCGCCCAGGTCAATTTTGCCAACAAAAGCCTGACAGAAGACTTTGACGTGACGGTACAGATCCATCGCCTTAAACTTGGTAAGATTCAGTTTATCCCGCAGGCGATTGCTTACACGCAGGATCCATTGACAGTTGATGATTTCACCAAGCAGATCACCCGATGGAACAGGGGTGTCATGCAGGGGATTGTGCGTCACCGTATCGGTCGCCAGGCTTCACGTCTAGACGCCTACCTTTCATATCAGATCATGCAAAACTTCCTACTGTTGTTCAATTACCTGATTATTCTGCCGATTCTGGCGCTCACCCGCCAGACTGTTGAAGTACTTGCGCTGGCCTTCCTGCTCGACGTTGTCATATTGTTCGCGCTCACATTAGCGACTGCGGCAAAAGCCGGACGTGGTGATATCTTGAGCGCATTTCCACAAATTTACCTGTACCGCTGGATTTCGCTCTGGGTGTTTACGAAAGCCTTTGTCGAAGTAGTACTTATGAAGCGGCATCGCGTTGCTGATGGCCTCTGGGGCACTGCAGGACGCCGCTACAAGACAGACGCTATACCTGTCTAGTCTGTGCTGCTGCTAAGCTTTACGACCGCTCATTGGTTTGTGGGCGGTCGTTATTTCGTATCTCCATAAGCCTTGATTTTCGTAAAATTCAACAGCCGACATGGCATTTATGATATGGTTTTGCAAACGTAGATATCGACTCATTTTATATGGAATCCGGGCTTTCGAATAAAACTTTCTGAGCATTGGCATGATTCTGTCGGTTATATCTATATTTGTGACTGTCTCGAATCCGGATTCTGACAGTTTTTGCGGCATGCTTCCAAATGTAAATGTGTTGAATGCGGGCATAGATGCGACGTCGTTCACCTGTTTGAGGCGTGTCATTGCCCGAACCTCGGAAGGCGTCAGGCGTTGCTCTGGTTTTATAGTGTACTCGAATAATACAAGTTTACCCCCCGGCTTCAGTACCCTATAAAGTTCGTTCAGGGCCACCTTGTAATCGGGGGAGTGTACTAATGTTTCCATAGTGTATGCGCCGTCGAAGGTCGCATCTTTGTATGGTAGTTGCTGGTATGATCCTCGTATAAATGAGTCGTTCGGCATGTTCAAGGATCGAGCTGATTTTTGAGCGCGCCGTATGTTAAAATCCAGCAAATCGATACCATACGCCTTTAAATGGTGCCTTTTGGTCAGATAGAATGAAACGTTACCTTCTCCACAGCCTGCGTCTAAGACCTTTGCGCCTCGACTAAGGTTGAGCTGTTGCGCGAGCTGCTCGTTCATAAGAAGCTGTGCCTGATGTTTTGATAAGTTTTCCTTACCTTCAGGATAATATCCGAAGTGCTTCACTCCTTTCAGATAGCGGTAGCCCAGTCGTGATTCTAGCGAAGAATAATACGATACTACAGGATTTGGCATTCATGTATTATACCAGCAATCATTCGTTTGAATGCCGATGTGCGCTCATGAAATAACGTGACAACTACTGAGGGAAAGAAGAAGCAGTCACCGGCTTGATAGCCTTCGGGTCAACCTTGGTGGCTGTAGCAGGGTTTGGACTGACCTGGCGGGCAGTGATGACCAAACGGTCGCGCATGGTGCCGACGGGCGTGCAGGTTATAAGGGTTAACTGGGGCTGGTCGGTAGGGTTGGTGACGCTCATTTCAGTTGGCTTTACAACTTTTGATCCAGTTACTTTGAAGATATAGCGTGTGCCTTCGTAGTCCAGTATAATCCGGTCGCCGGTTACAAGCTTGTCGAGCATCGTAAAGACAAATTTATAATCTCCCGGGGCCCAGGGCTGGCCGCTTGAGTGTCCAACGACCACGATGTTTCCTGCCTGGCCGGGCATAGCTGTCGTTCCATAGTGGACGACACCGCTACGAAGTGCCACGAGAATCTTGTCGTCGTCATAGCTTTTTTCGTCGTAGATTACTGGAGCGTTGACGTTGATTTTTGGAATCGAAAGATTAACAGATGTCCGGTTCGGTGCCGAAGTGTTTATGACGAAGCTGCTGTCTGGCGTCGGCTGTGTGGTTCGGTACTGTACCTGTGCGATAACCCACTGGCTGTTGAGGAGCCCGAATACTGACGCGAACATAGCGATGCCCAGAAATGGTGGCACAAAATGCTTCCGGAAGCTGATCTTTGCTTTCGGATGGACGGGTTTCTTGAATTTACGGGTAGTTGTAGCACTCATATAATTACATTATACCACACATGCTTATAAAAAGCAATACCATTATGAAATATACTAAAGTTGTGGTACTAGTTCGTCGAGAGCCGATTGAACAGTCTTGACCGTGAGGCCGCTTTGCTTGACGACGTTCATCTGGCGATCAAATTCGGCAGGAGTAACAGAGTAGGTAAGACCCGCAGGATTAGTATCTACTTCGTGGTATACGAGCACTAGCCACGATTTGTCGATGGTAGCTTTGTTTATCCAGGCCTGAACTTCGGCAGTTGTGGTGGTATGTAATATATTTTGAACCTTGATGTTTGAAATATCGAAGCTAGACTTTGCATTGTAGCCGACATCAGTTGAGCGGTGGGAGCGGTATTGCTGCATAACCTGGCTGACGCTTGTCGCGTTGTAGGCGCCGTACGGAGATGCAAAGTTACGATAGCTTGAAGCAGTCTGACCGGTTCCTGTCAGGAATTCAGCGGGGATAGATAGCTCGGTAGCTAATGCTCCAGTTGATAATGTCGTGATGTTCGCATGGCTGCGAGTATGCCATCCAAGTTCGTGTCCTCCGTTCGCAAAATCGCGGACCATAGGGTATGTCATGTACGTGGACCAGCCGCCGATAACCGGCGTACTGTTTAGGTACTGCGTGGATGTAAGACCGTATTTGTTCAATATCGGCAGACCATTCGTATGGATAGATTTCCAGCCGTCATCAAACGTGATACTCACGACGGCACGGTTAAATGTCGTGCTCGGCTGTGGCTGCGGTTGGGGCTGCGGTGCCGGCTGTGAGGCCCGTGCTGTCAGGCCAAAATCGTCCGTTTGCAAAGTTCCGACGCGGGCCAGCAAATGGAACACCGAGACACTGGCCGCATTTGCGGGAGCTGTATAAACGGCGCTAACCTGTTTCCAGTCTCCTGGATTGGCTGGTACTGAACCGTGCCATTGGTACTGCAAAGTACCGTTTGCAAGTCTGGTTTCTGATACTATTTCCGTCTGAGTGTTGGCTTTGTAATAGTTGCTGTAGTCGTATATTTGTCCGGGCGTAACGGCAGCATGGGCGTGCATCCATTTGGCGTCACCGCTCGTGTGGTTCGTGAGTGCGACATTCAAACTACGCGCACCGCTTCTGCCCGCAGTGTCGGCTGTCAATGCTCCGGCGTTAGTTCCCCATCTATTTGCAGTCCAGCTCGTCGGAACTGATGATCCTGATTCGGCCGAAAAGTTGGCGATAAGATTTCCGGGAGTAGGCGTAGGAGTTGGGTTAGGAGTAGGCGTGGGCGTTGGGTTCGGAGTAGGAATTGGCTCTGGAGCGGGCGGAGGAGTATCTGCAGCATCGGCAGTCAGACTATAATCGTCAATGGTGAGTTCGCCGACAGACATAATCAGGTGAAATACGGTGACACGAGCTGCATTAGTCGGGGTCGTATAATTCAAAGATGCCTGCGTCCAGGTGTTGTCGCTGGCTGGTCGGTCGCCAAGCCAGGCATATGTCGTTTGATTGCTCGATGAGGTCACTGCAACGACGACTTTGCTGGCAGTCGTGCTTTTGTACCAGTTACTGAAAGTATAGGCGGTATCCGGAGTCACTGCGACGGAATCGTGATACCATTTGGCGTCACCATTTGTATAGCTGGTAATCTTTGTCGTAGCACTATAGGTGCCGCTCCTGCTGCCAGAATTGTTGTAGGTGAAAGATGCCGTGTTCGTACCCCATGTGTTACTGGTCCAGGAATTTGGTTTACCTGCGGAATTAAGCTCCAAAGAGGCATTTGGGATAAGATTCGGGCCGGCGGCTGACGCGGTAATAGCTGGTAGTGCTATCGCTGCCAATAGAGCGAACGATGCGATAAATGAAGTGAACTGCTGTAAAATACGACGCATGCGGTCTCCTGAAAACTTTAACTCATTAATATAGTTAAGTACATTCTAACAGCTTATGGCAATATAGTCAATAAAGAAATATAAACGTAAACATTATAATTCGTGCATCACGGTGATGTGGGCGCCCAAGGAATTGAGCCGTTCTGCCAGGTCTTCATAGCCGCGGTTGATGGTATAGACGTTCCGTAAAGTGCTGATTCCGGGAGCCGCCAGCATACCAATCAGGAGCAGAGAAGCCGGACGTAATGCCGGCGGACAGACGACGTCTGCCGAACTGAACTTGGTAGGCCCGGTGATGTACACACGGTGTGGGTCGGCGAGTTCTACGCTAGCGCCGACTTTGGTCATTTCGGTGTAGTAGAGAGCGCGGTTTTCGTAGGTCCAGTCATGAATGAGCGTCCGGCCCTTCAAAATAGAAGCGATTGGAACGAAGTAGGGAAGGTTGTCCTGATTTAAGCCGGGATAGACGTTGGCATGAATTTTTTCGGTTAATGCCTTGAGCTTGCCGCCGTGCTTGTGAATCGTCAAATCTACCAGATCCGTTTTCCCGTTGGCCGCTTTGTAACGCTCTGATTGATCAAACGAAAGCCCCATTTTTTTGAGTTTGAGCATTTCCAAGGACATAAAGTCGATTGGTACTCGTTCGATGGTTATCTCTGAATTGGTCGTTACCGCGCAGGAAACAAAAAACATCGCTTCGATCGGATCTTCCGAGGGTGCGAAAGTTACGTTTTTCTTGATTTCGGATACGCCAGTAACTCGGAGTGTGCTGCTGCCGATTCCTTCTATCTGCACGCCAAGTTTTTGCAGGAAATAACAAAGATCCTGCACCATGTAGTTGGCGCTGGCGAACTGAATGATAGTTTCCTCGGGAGTGCGGGCTGCTGCCAGCAGGGCGTTCTCGGTAACCGTGTCACCGGATTCATACAGAACAAGCCGGCCGGCCGGTTTCTTATTGACGTCTATAGCGTAAAAACCTTGGGTTGCGACGATCTCGACGCCGAATTCCTCGAGGGCGTACAGATGAGGCGTGACGGTTCGGGCTCCGAGCTTACAGCCTCCGGCATAAGGGATTTTGAAGGTTGGATAATCATGGAGTAGAGAGCCGATCATCATCAGGACTGAGCGAGTTTTACGGGCAGCTACGGCATCGATCTGGTCGAGCTTGAGCTGTTCCGGACAGCGGATTTCCAAATCGTTGCCAGGTAGCCATTTGCACTGGACACCGATGCTTTCCAATACTTCGATGATCCGGTTAACTTCTTCGATGCGCGGAAAACTTTTGAACTTAGTGACGCCTTTGTTCAGGATACTGGCGCAGAGCAGGGCCACGGCGGCATTTTTCGAGGTTTTGAGCTGAATCTTGCCTTTAAGTTCATGGCCGCCTTCGATGCGGAGATTCATGGCACTGCCATTTAAGCTGATGAGCTGCTTGTTGAGTACATCGCTGATACGAGCCAGTGTTTCCATACTCAAATTCTGCTTGCCATGTTCCATTCTGTTAACAGCCGATTGGCTAGTCGACAGCCTTCTCGCGAATTCAGCCTGGGTGAGCCCACGCTCCTGCCTTATGCGGGCTATGAGCGAGCCGATCTTTTCATTATCTTTTTCGACGTCTTGTGCTAATGGTTCTGTCACTTTGATTACTCCGCTTATGTCTGATGAGTATATCACATATGATATAAATATCCAATACTGTAATTGTACGAGAATCGTATAAAAATTGGGCGTTATATTCAGAAACCTCAGATATTGGTACAATACTGGCATGGTATAGATATCTCTTGTAACTGGTCGTATTAATCTTATGAAACAAGGGAGATGTTGATTATGAATGATGAAAACGTTGCAGCTTTAATAGCCGCCGAAGAACAAAGGCAGCGCGAAGGACTCGAACTGATTCCTTCCGAAAACTATGTCAGCAAAGCGGTCTTACAGGCTGCTGGGAGTGTTTTCACGAATAAATACAGTGAGGGCTACCCGGGTAAAAGATACTACGGTGGCCAGGAGAACACTGACAAAATCGAACAGTTGGCAATTGACCGTGCGAAGCAGCTGTTCAAAGCCGACCATGCCAATGTGCAGCCGCATTCCGGTGCGCCGGCCAACGAAGCCGTGTACAGCGCATGGTTGGAGCCAGGCGATACGGTACTGGCGATGGATCTGGGACATGGCGGTCATCTGACCCACGGTGCTCCTGTGACTCGAAGTGCCAAATTGTACAACTTTATCCGTTACAAGATGAAAGATCCGGCGACTGGTGAAATCGATTACGAAGAGCTCCGAGATTTGGCACTTAAACACAAGCCGAAGATTATTTTGGCAGGATTTAGCGCCTATCCCCGTGAGCTGGATTACGCCAAGTTTGCAGAAATCGGCCGTCAGGTCGAAGGATGTTTATTGATGGCAGACATGGCTCATATTGCCGGACTGATCGTTGGAGGAGTGTCCCGGAATCCATTTGACGATGGATTTCATGTTATAACAACGACCACGCACAAGACTCTTCGCGGACCAAGAGGCGGCCTGATACTCTCTAAAGGCACGGTCGGCAATCCTTTACGGGCGCCAGAAAAAACTTTGGAAAATATTCCGACGCTCATAGACCGTGCAGTTTTTCCGGGAATGCAAGGCGGTCCACATATGCACACTATCGCGGCCAAAGCAGTAGCTTTTAATGAAGCGCTACAACCTTCTTTCCGGGAGTATGCAAAGCAAATCGTTCTGAACGCCAAGGCACTGGCAGAATCATTGCAGGAGCGTGGGTTTTATCTGATGACCGGTGGAACATCTAATCATCTGATTTTGGCGGACGTACACCGGAGCTTTGGCATTGACGGTAACGTGGCCGAAATCGCCCTGGATAAGATAGGCCTGACGCTGAACAAAAACTCGATTGCAGACGACGAATTGCCACCGTTCCGTCCGTCCGGTATCCGCATGGGCACGCCGGCAATCACGACTCGTGGCCTGGTAGAAAAAGACATGGTGACGCTGGCTGACTGGATGAAGCGTGCCATCGATGCTCGCGAAGACGAATCGGAATTATCGCAGATTCATGATGAGGTGAAGGCTTTCGCGCTGACGTTCCCGTTACCAAGCGATAATTAGTTCAAGGAGAGATCGTGCCAGAAAAAATCATAAGTAAAATGGCTGTATTTGTTATAATCCGTAACCCTGACGGTGAAGTACTTCTACAGGAGCGTGCCAATACCGGCTATCTAGACGGATATTACGATTTATCGTGTAGCGGTCATGTGGACGAGGGCGAATCTATCAGAGAGGCGGCAATCCGTGAACTGAAAGAGGAAATCGGCGTGACGGCCGAACAAGATGATTTGCAGCTCATTCACATCAACCAGAATTTTTTGAATAATACTTACACAAACTTTACTTTTATTTTGACGCGTTGGCAGGGTGAACCGAAAATATGCGAACCGGAAAAGTGCAGTGACCTGACATTTTTTGCTCCAGATAGTTTTCCGGAGAAACGCACATTGAGTGTCAGAGTAAATCAGCATCATAATTTCGGACCGGAACTGACGTATTCCAAGGTGACCCATGAAAATTACGATGAACTTATGGGTCAAGATGCACAAGAGCACCTAGGGGAGTAGCTCGGGTTCCTGTTCCAAGGTAATCCCAAACTTCGTTTGGACTGCGCCGACGATTTTTTGCTTGAAACTGAGGAGGTCTGCCGTAGATTTGGCGTTTTCGTTTATGAGAACCAGCGGCTGGAGGGGCCACGTCGCCATGCCGGTTTCGAGGTCTTTGTAATCTTTGAATCCGGCCTGTTCTATCAGCCAGGCCGCCGGTATCTTGACGTAACCTTCGCCAGCAGGCCAGGCGGGCATCTCTGGGTTAGCAAATCGGAGTTCTTCAATAGAAAGCTCATCGACAATAGGATTTGCGAAAAAAGATCCGTTGTTGGCTACTGTAGTCGGATCGGGGAGTTTGGAAGACCTGATGGCGATGACTGCGTCGCGGATAACTTGCGGGGTGTATTCGTGAATATTTTGTTTTTCCAGATACTCTGCAAGGGCACGGTAAAACGGTGGCTGAGGATTTTGTTTATAGAGATGCAAGGTCAGGCCAGTTATCAGGAATCGGCCCCGATCGGTGGTTTTAAAACGGCTGGTACGATAGCCGAAGCCGCAGTCACTGGATGGTAAGTTGCTGAAGCTTTTAGTTTTGGTGTCGAAAACCTCTACGATCGCGAGTGTATCCTTGATCTCTTGGCCGTATGCGCCGACGTTTTGTACCGGAGTCGCGCCAGTCGTGCCCGGAATCAAAGATAAAGCCTCAATACCCGACAGTCCGGCTTGCACGGTGCGGGCGACGACTTCGTCCCAATTTTCTCCAGATCCAATCGTTACATAATGGTTCAGTTCGTCTTCGGCAAAAACTTCGTATCGCTTTATTTTATTTACGATGACTAATCCATCGAAACCCTCGTCTCGCCAGACAATGTTACTGCCGTCTCCGATCATGATAAAACGAATCTGCTGCTCTGTAGCCCACGAAACAGCTTCTTCTACTTCCGTGCGACTGGTAACTTCGACTAGATAACGTGCGTTACCGCCGAGCCGCATTGTAGAATGTGCCTGCAGCGAAATGTTTTCCTGTATCGTCATGCTGCCCATTATAACCTAAGCGGAACATGCATGCCGGCTGTTTGTAAGTGTTGTGCATTATGCTGCCTATGCTTGCCTGATTTTTAGTCTGAGTTTACTATAGAGGGAGTGAAAGACTCGAAACATCCTCAACCATTCAAGACATTGGGCACGCACCTGAAATATCTTAGGGAGCGGGTCAATGAATCTGTCGCCGAAGTTTCTGGCGCAGTAGAGATAGATGACGAAATACTCGAACGAATTGAGCAGGGTGTCGAGCGGCCCGGCGAAGAGATTCTTATGCTGCTCATAAGTCATTTTAACGTCCTGGACAACGAAGCGGTACAGATATGGGAATTAGCTGGCTATGATCGCCGCTTGACTCCAGATGTTGGCATGCCAATGCAAGACGATACTGCCGGCAAACCGATGATTATGCTGCTTGCGGTAGATGTACGCGCGCAGTACACTGACGGCGTTGACATTCAGGCTAACAATGCCGGGCTTACGATGATGTTCACGCAGCATGGCGGTCAAGAAAAAGGTCAACCGGTAGCAAAAGTCGGTATGAGCCTTGAACAGGCTGAAGTTGTTCGAAAGGCGCTCGACCACGCATTGCTCCACGCTCGGTACTCTCAGCACCCTAAAGCATTGCCTTCGCCTCGAGATAATAAATCTCATAAGTCAGATTCTTCCAAGTCTTAAATACTTGCAGCGCAAGTCCGGAACCATCGAATTCTATGATGACTCACGGCTTTACATACGTCGACAGGCGCGTGTCTCATGTTTTATTCATTGGTCAATGAAAGTAAAATATGGAGAAGTATTTGTAATCTAGGTAAGAAATATAGAAAAAATGTCAAAATAGAGCTTAAGATAAGATATTTTACATTCCATACGTCATGAACGTTATATAGTAAATTCATGTAAAGGGGGATATGGAGATGTCACGAAAAAATTGGGATAAGATTGCAGATCAACAATTTGCCTCACTCAGTCAGGACGAACAGGAATTTTGGAGTGATTTGCGGCAGATTGCCCGACAGAATAACACATAATCCATACGCAATAACCCTATATTAGAAGAACACTTAGATAAAAAACCACCGCTCAAACCGGTGGTTTTTTACTGCTCATGAAATAGGAGATGTGGTTTCGATTCATTTCTACAGATTTTAATTGATAGGTCGATGCACACCGTCATAGGATGAATGTATAGTAAAGTGCATTGCATTATATTTCGTAAATCAAATAGCCCGCTCGTAATAAGCGGGCTATT
>JBGTMN010000003.1:0-4447 GCA_041743525.1 Saccharimonadales bacterium (SeqCode)
TAGATATACAATATGCACAGGCATACTTTAATGACAATTTCCCGCAGCTCCTTATTTTGCAAATTTTGGTCGGAATGCTCATCGGTGCCGGCTCGTCCATTATAGCCACCAGACGTTACCTCAAGTTCAAAACAAAATAACGGGAGTACATTTTTGAAGAGCAGAGACCTACGAACTATGCCGGCGACTTCCAGACTAAAGCATAAGAATGGTTTACATTTCTTATGATTTGTGATAAATTGAAAATGTATCAAAATAATACAAAAACTATGAAAAATCAAAAAAATAGCACTATCCGATCCATTTTTGTCCGCTTTAATCTGCTTGTAACAGCTCTTGTATTCGGTATTCTGCTGTCTGTAAGTTCATTTGCCAAAGATGTTCGTGCTGTCGACTACGAAACCGAAATTCGGGCTTTGCAATCTGAAAATGATGTCAATCAATCAAGCGCAATCGCGTTGCAGGAACAGGCAGTAAGTTACCAGGACGCTGTAAATAGACTGCAATCACAAATAAACGCAATCCAGGGTCAGATTGATGCTAGCCGTGCTGAACAGTCCAGGCTGGAGCAGGAAATAATCGTTAAGCAGGCAGAGCTGGACGCGCAGCGTGAGTTACTTGCAAATGAAATCCGCGCAATGTACGAAGACGGTCACATCAGTACTATCGAAATGCTTGCGACCAGTAAGAACCTCAGTGATTTTATCGACAAAGAAGAATACCGGAATGCAGTACAAGAGAACATCCAGAAGTCATTGATCAAAGTTGCGCAGCTTCAGAATGATTTGAAGAGCAATAAGGATCAGATAGATACATTACTTGCAGACATAGAGGCGCAGCAGGCTCAGATGGCTGCCGACCGAAACCAGCAAGCGGCGATGCTGGCGTATACCGAGTCCCAAAAAGACGAATTCAATAAGAAAATTTCTGATAATAGCAGTAAAATTGCCGAACTACGCCGCCAACAGGTAATTGCGAACTCAAAATACAATATTGGCTCTCCGGGCCAGGGCGTCAACTGCGGCGGCGGCTACCCGGGCAGTACACGGTCTAATTGGGGAACCTGGGGTTGCAACCACCCGATCGACAATACGATCGATAACTGGGGAATGTACAATCGTCAGTGCGTGTCTTACACCGCCTTCAAAGTGCACTCGGACTTTCTTGCAGGCAGAAACAGCCGGGACATGCCCTACTGGGGTGGGGTCGGAAATGCCAACCAGTGGGATAATAATGCCATCCGGGCGGGAATTCCTGTTAATGGTACGCCAAAGCCAGGCGCTATTGCCGTCAGCAATGCAGGATATTACGGACATGTGATGTATGTTGAGCAAGTCGGTGTCGTGAACGGTCAGCAGGCAATCTACGTCAGCGACTACAATGCTGGCTGGGATGGCCGTTACCGCGAGTATTGGCGCTCACTGAACGGTCTCGTGTTCATACACTTCTAATGCCAAAGATGTAAAATTTATTTCTCTATTTCAGCTCGTAATCAGCTGCTGGCTGGTATAATTGTGATGAATGGAGAAAAACGTGGACAAAAAACAGGAATCAAAACGGGGCGGCTTTTCGAAGTCTCTCAAAACAATAGCAGTCGTATTAATTGCCTTTGCAATCGGTAATGCAGTCGGTTCGGGTCAGGTGCCATTCGGTTCCCAGCGTTCGGAATACCAAGCCGCGACTGGACTACCGGAAAAACTCGATTATTCACAGGTAGACGATGTATACGAAGCGCTACGGAGCAATTACAACGGCAAGCTAACCGAACAACAGGTGCTGGACGGCATTAAACAAGGAATCGCCCAGTCCACGAACGATCCGTACACCGAATTTTATACCGCCGAAGAAGCCAAAGAGTTCCAAAGTCAGATAGACAATTCGTTTAGCGGAATCGGTGCCGAACTCGGTAAGGACGACGAAGACAACCTGATCGTCGTCTCTCCAATATCCGGATTCCCAGCCGAAAAAGCTGGTCTTCGGGCGCAGGATATCATAGCCCAGATAGACGGCGAGTCTTCGCGCAATCTCTCGATAGACCAGGCCGTTAAACGGATTCGGGGCGAGCAGGGAACCAGCGTTACACTTACGATAATCCGCAACCGCTCTAACTCTCAGGAGCTGACCATTACCCGTGAAAATATACAGATCCCGAGTGTAGAGCATGAGGTTTTGGAAGGTAATATCGGATATATTCAGCTCAAAACTTTTTCGAGTGACAGCGGTCAGCTGGTACGTGAAGCTGCCAATGAATTCAAACAAAAGAACGTCAAAGGCGTCGTGCTTGATATGCGCGGCAACCCCGGCGGCAGGCTTGAACAAGCAGTAGAAGTTTCCAGCGTATGGCTACCGCGTGGCAAGACAGTATTGGAAGAAAAACGGGGCGATGTGACGATCAAAAAATACGAATCATCTGATCCGACCATACTTCAAGGCATGCCGACTGTAGTTCTCATAGACGAAGGCAGTGCGTCCGCTTCCGAAATCGTTGCAGGAGCACTCAAAGATAACAACGCCGCTCGTCTGGTAGGCACCAAGAGTTACGGCAAGGGAGTTGTACAGCAAACCGTGTGCGTATCTGCCCCTCGCGGCTTCGATGGCTCGTGTGCTGGTGACATGCTCAAAGTGACCGTTGCCAGCTGGCACCGCCCGAACGGCAAAAACATCCACAAAGAAGGCATTAAGCCCGACCAGGAAGTGAAACTATCCGAAGAAGATATCAAAGCGCAGGATGACAAGCAGCGTCAGGCGGCAATTGACTACCTGAACCGGTAGTCAGCACAACGGCCAGCGTCGAGGTATATTCTCATAGAGCGTTCTCCGTGCTATAGTAAAGACTGAATAAACCAAAGCAGAGGGAATTACGCGCGTGGCCAGGACCACTAAGTTTATATTTGTAACAGGTGGAGTGCTTTCCGGATTGGGGAAGGGCATAACCGCCGCCTCTCTTGGAAATCTTTTAAAGGCCCGCGGACTTTCCGTCAACATTCAAAAGTGTGATCCGTATCTGAATGTTGATGCCGGAACGCTTAATCCGCGCGAGCACGGTGAATGCTACGTCACTAAGGACGGCGCCGAAACCGACCTGGACCTGGGGCACTACGAGCGGTTTTTGGACGAAGAACTGACACAAGCCAGCAGTCTTATGAGCGGACGGGTGCTACTTAAGGTTATTGAAGATGAACGTGCCGGCAAATACGAAGGCAAAAGCGTACAGATTATCCCGCATGTCACCTCGGCTATCCAGGAAATGATCCTTAAGGCTGGTAAAGGCTTTGACGTACATATTGTGGAAATTGGCGGTACGGTCGGTGATTACGAATCTTTAAGTTTTATTGAAGCCATACGCGAATTAGGCATGAAACTTGGCACAGGAAACTGTGCTTACGTACACGTGGTATATCTTCCGTATCTGAACACGTCCAAAGAAATAAAGACTAAACCGGCGCAAAATAGTTTCCGTGATATTCGCGGGCTGGGGATTAGTCCGAACCTGCTAGTAGCTCGGAGTGAGGATCCGGCGCCGGAAAGCGTCAAAAATAAACTGAGCTTATACTGCGGTATCGAGCCCGAAGCTATTGCACTTCTACCAAACGCGGCATCTATTTACGAAGTACCGCTAACGCTCGAAGACACAGGACTGGCCGATGTGCTATGCAGGCGCCTTGGCTTGCAGGCTCATAAAGCCGAACTCAAACAATGGCGTGAAATAGTAGCCAAAGCCACCGGCGTACAAAAGCACAGCGTAAAAGTCGGTGTTGTTGCGAAATACCTGGACAACCAGGATACGTACATGTCAGTGTTCGAAGCTTTACGAGCTGCCGGATGGCACAATGATGCAGACGTCGAAATCTCCTGGATTGACGCCGAACGTCTCGGCAAATCAGAAGATCCGGGCCGAACGCTCGAAAAATACGATGGCGTCGTCGTGCCGGGCGGGTTTGGTACCCGGGGGGTAGACGGCAAGATCAAAGCCGCCCAATACTCACTGACGCACGGACTGCCGTATCTTGGACTGTGCTATGGTTTACATATGGCAGTCATAGCCGCGGCTCGAAACGCCGGACTCGAAACCGCCAATACTACCGAAGTAGATCCTACGACAAAACACCCGGTTATCGCCACGATGGACGGCCAGAAAGGGCTCGAAAACACTGGTGGAACCATGCGGCTCGGTGACTTTAACTGCAACCTGAGCAAGGGCAGCCTGGCTGCTCGGGTATATGGGGCTTCAAAAATAGTCGAGCGTCATCGTCACCGGTACGAATGCTCGGCGAAATATCAGGAAAAGTACGAATCATGGGGAATACTGGCTAGTGGTATCAATCCGGATAATAAACTCGTAGAAGTCATCGAAGGCATTGATCATCCGTTCTTCCTGGCAAGTCAGTTCCATCCGGAGTTCAAGTCCAGGCCCAACCGGGCGCACCCGATGTTTGACGGATTTATA
>JBGTMN010000004.1:0-1529 GCA_041743525.1 Saccharimonadales bacterium (SeqCode)
AACTATTTTTAGAAAAATTCGATTTATACTTGGTGCAATCAAGCGCGAAGGTTTTGTATCTGTAGCGATCCGCGTTTTACAAAAGATTCAGAATAGAAAACAGAAACGGGCTGTAGACGTCAAAAAGAAAATAAAAATAACATCGCTGGCCCGTGCAGATGATGTGTTGAATGCCCAATGGGCAACTAGACCATACATCCCTTCCAAGACGCGTCACGATGCGCCCTATGTAATCAACTGGGTAATGTCGCCCCCGGGAAGCGGTGGAGGCCATCAGAACATGCTGCGGTTCATACAGTATCTGGAAAAGCAGGGCCATACTTGCCGTATTTACCTGTACAGCACATTCGACTTCCCGACAGTCGCGGAAATAAAGTCAAGACTCAGAAAATCCAACCCAGGACTTAATGCTTCCGTAGAATGGTACGAAGGACAAAAATTCAAAGAGTCCGACGCTATTTTTGCAACTGGCTGGGAGACCGCTTATGCTGTGTTGAACGACAAGGGGGCGGCAAAGAAATTTTATTTTGTACAGGACTTCGAACCATATTTCTACTCGGTAGGAACGGACTATGTCCTGGCCGAGAATACGTATAAGTTCAATTTTCATGCAATTACGGCGGGAAAGTGGCTGGCTGGTAAATTATCAAAAGAGTATGGAATGACATGCGACTCATATGATTTTGGAGCAGATACATCCATGTATAAATATCAAAACAGCGGGAAAAGAAAAGAAATATTCTTTTATGCCAGGCCTGTAACTACGAGGCGTGGGTTCGAGCTGGGGATATTGGCGCTGCAGCTATTCCATGAGCAGATGCCCGAGTATACGATAACGCTGGCCGGCTGGGATGTTTCGGACTATGCCATACCATTTCCGTATAAAAACCTGAAGACGCTCTCGCTCGAAGAATTGTCTGATGTTTACAATGAGTGCGCCGCCGGACTGGTTATATCGCTGACTAACATGTCACTCATGCCTCTTGAACTTCTGGCAGCCGGAACTATCCCAGTGGTAACTGACGGCCTAAACAACCGGGTTGTAAGTAACAACAAGTTTATTAAATATGCACCAGCTTCACCGGATGCACTCGCTACCGCTCTCGTAGAAGTTGTAACGACGCCTGATTTACCTGTCTATGCAAAAAAAGCTTCCATGAGCGTCGGAGACGCCTCTTGGGACGAAGCAAAAGACAAATTCGTCTCAATATTGGAGAACCGCCTGAATGGCTAAATGTCTGGTACTTGGAGCTAATGGATTCATTGGAAGCCACCTCGTGGATTCTTTAGTGCAGAAAGGCGAGCAAGTTAGGGCGTTCGATCGTTTCAGTAAGGGGGAGCCAGTATTTAATAAGCACCCTTCTGTAGAATTATTCGCGGGAGATTTTCTGAACAGGCACGATTTGGCCACGGCTTTAGATGGCGTTGATTATGTATTCCATTTTATATCTACTACGACGCCAGCATCAGCCGAAGAGGATCCTCTGATTGATGTAGATACTAATTTGAAAATGAGCATAGAGTTGGAT
>JBGTMN010000005.1:0-14984 GCA_041743525.1 Saccharimonadales bacterium (SeqCode)
CGGTCGCGGGATTTGGCAAAATGGCTCCACCAGGTGTAATGCCCATTTCCCTGCGTGTTCATCCGAAACGTATCTACAAAGCCGTTGTCTACGAAATTCTGAAAGCCGGAACGCTCCTGTTCAGTAAAGCCTTTTTTGCCGATATTCGGCTTAGGATTCGCCAGGTCTTCTTCGGTGTGGGCAACATTCAAATCCCCGCAGAATACCACTGGCTTGCCGGAGGATTCTAGCTGCTTGCAGTAGGCTAGAAATGCCGGATCCCACTGCGCGTGTCGGAGTTCTACGCGGCTCAGGTCTTCTTTGGCGTTCGGAGTATACACGGTCACCAGCCAAAAGCTCTCAAATTCGGCTGCCATTACCCTGCCCTCCATGTTCGGATCGCCGTATGTGTCGCCGGTTACTTTGAAGGCTTCAATAATATTCGCCGGAAATCCGTTCACTACTTGTAAAGGTTCGTATTTCGTGAAGATCGCCGTACCTGAATATCCCGGCTTGACAGCAGAATGCCAGTACTCAGTGTAGTCCGGCAGGTCGATTTCGGCCTGGCCTTGCTTGGCTTTAGTCTCTTGCAGGCACAAGATGTCCGGTTCGTGGGTTTGTATAAAGGATTGCAGCGCGCCTTTTTTGATGACGGCGCGAATGCCATTGACGTTCCAGGAGTATATCGTAATCATGGGAGCAGTATAGCCGTGCGGCGCGGTCTTTGCTAGACTGATATGTAATGTATAAAAGAATCCTTTTGAAATTATCAGGTGAACAACTGTCCGGACAATACGATTACGGCATTGATCCGGAAATTGCCAAGTATTTGGCTCATGAAGTCGAAGCTGTCGCCAAGGCCGGTTGCCAGGTCGTGCTGGTTGTGGGCGGTGGAAATATGATCCGCGGTGCCGAAATTGCCGGTCATGGCATCAAGCGAGTAACTGGCGACCAGATGGGTATGCTAAGCGGTCTTATAAACTCCATGGCACTGACAGATATATTCGAAGCTCAAAAATTGCCAACCCGCTGTCTGAGCAACGTGTTTGCACCACAGGTCGCCGAGTCATATTCTTTCCGGCTGGCCGAAAAACATTTGGAGCGCGGTCGGGTGGTGGTGATTGCCGGCGGACTCGGCAGGCCTTACTTTACACACGACACTGCTGCCGTGAATCTGGCGTTGGAACTGGACTGCGAGCTGGTGTTAAAAGCGACCAAAGTAGATGGCGTTTATGACAAAGACCCGGGTAAACACGACGACGCCATCATGATACGCACCATGACCGCCCAGGAAGCTGTCCAGAACGCCGACATACAAGTCATGGACAAGGCGGCACTCGGACTAGCTCTGGAACAGAAAATCCCTCTCGTTATCTTTGATGCTTTCACTCCGGGGAATCTGCTGAAGCTTACTCAGGGTGATGCTGTCGGAACGCGTATTTCTTAAATGTCTCCGGAATCTAACTTCTAACCGTACACAAAAGAGTTGCAACGTAAGCAATGAGCTTGTAAAGTATTGGTAACTATGTAATTAGGTTGTTAAAAATGTTTGGACGGAATAAAACTGGAGAAAACGTAATACCGGAACGCGATGTTCTTCGGCTTGATGCAGATAATCGACAAAATGAACCGTCTAATGCTCAAATTCCAAGCCGAAATAAATTCTTTACGAAACGACGAGTATTCATAGGTACGGTTGTTTTATCGGGGTCTTTGGCTATGGCGCACGAAGCGGGCGCATTGGATTCGCCAAATCCCGTCGTCAGTACAGTAGATGAGGCCGGAGCTTTTTCTTCTGCAGTATACGGCGGTTTTGCTAATTTAGGGCGTGCCGGATGGGAAGTTGCTACGGCAGGTAGCTCCCAAGAAGCTGGCGACAATTCTTCTTTGATAGACCTGGACATAGAAGAAGAAACCAGCCCAGACACAGATGTCTCGCCTGAAATTACCATAGAATCTAATCCTATACCTTCAATTATTGGCGCTGGTTCGCCAGATATGCCATGCGACAGTGGTGAAATTATCAAACAAGTTAATACAAGCACCAAGGAAATAGCACTTACCATCGATGACGGTCCGTCCGAAGCGACCACGAGAGATATCTTACGGCAGTTCGAGGAAACCGGAACTGTTGGCACTTTTTTCTTTATAGCAAACCGCATGGAGACTGAACAAGGCAAACAGCTTGCCCTAGAAGTATTAGAAGCGGGCCATGAGATTGCGGCTCATAGCTACTCCCATAATATGCAAGACCCCGACGTAAATGCGGCGGAACATCAAAAAGCGAATCAAATTTTCGAAGATGTCTTCGGTACCATACCGTACGCGTATCGCGCTCCTGGATTCGGCATGTCTCCTACGCTGGAAAGTACAGTTACGGAAAGCGGACAATGTTTTATCGATAGAAGCCGATATGGTGATAGTAAAGATTGGAAGAGTGATTTTTTGCCTCCGGAAGAGGCACTCGAGCAACTGAAGGCATACGATGATATAGTCATAGAGAATTTGACACCCGGAGCGATTATATATGCACATGACCAAGTAAAAGATTCGCCAGCGGATGGCGGTCGTGACCGTACTCGCGCCATGGCTGCCCAACATATTCGATACTTAATCGATGGCATACAAGCCGAAGGTTATTCTTTGGTTACGGTGTCCGATTTGCTGACCGAATAAGCTTCTACCCATAGATATTGGATCGATGGTTTACTTACTCGTTCAGATGATACTCGGACTAGTTCTGGAACAGAAAATCACTCTCGTTATTTTCGATGCTTTCGCGCCGGGAAATCTACTGCAACTTACTCAGGGTGATTCTGTAGAAACACGCATTTCTTATGAGTAAGTTTCGAGCGTTTTATTGTGGCGGGGTTTAGAGTCGGATTTTCGAACCGAGGTCGAAATAATAAGTAAAATCGACATAATCATTTGAGTTTTTCATAATAATGCTTATAACGCAAAAATATGATACAATTGATGAAAATGTCTGAAGTAAATCCATCTTTTATTCCCGAGCGCCATGGCAATATCCCATATCCCGCGGCGTTTCGATCAAATACTGTAGATAAATATCATGACGTAGCGGTCGCGGATCCTTATCAATGGATGGAGGTGCCATCCGCCGCAAGGATGCTATGGCTGGCAGATCAATGCAAGCTCAATGCTCACTTTGGCCCGGATGAATCAGCGACGCAGCGGATTGTGGCAAAATTCAAGGGGTACCTCCCTGAATCAATGGAGGGAACTTCGGTGACTAGGGGTAACAAAGAGTTCTTTTACCGGGTAACTGGCGGTCAGGGACACTATGTCTTTGTCTGCCGGGAACTTGGAGGCAAGGAGACTGCGGTTATCAATCCTAATGTATGGTCGGAAGACGGGTCCGTAGGACTGTCTGTCGCGAGTATATCTGACAGCGGGGAATACGTGGCTTACGCCCGAAATCCGAATGACGCGGACATACAGCATTGGCAAATATTGGATACTGCAACCGGTGAAACGTTACCCGATTCCCTGCCTGACACTATCGATAGTTATCCATCATGGGTTGCAGACGCGGACGGCTTTTTTTATGAAGCTACGGACCAATCTGGGAGGCGTTCGGTTTTGTATCACAAAATAGGAACACAAAAAGAGGTGGATGTACTATTTTTTGAACCGGCTGCCGGAGATACTGCATACTACCTAGGCAAAGTGTCAACCGATAAAAAACGCCTATATATAACCGCCGAACATGCAGACGGATCGCAGTCCCTAGACGTTATGAATGTTGACGATCCGGAAAACGACAGACGCCAACTGATACCGCCTGAGTTGGGAATGAAATTACTCAAGCCGATTTATACCGAGGGCCAACAGCATGTGCTATGGATCAATAAAGACAGCCCCAACGGCCGTATTGTCGCTTTGCAGGAGGGTAAATCAACAGTTAAGGATTTAATCCCGGAAAGTACGGACGTAATCATAGACGCGGCAATGTCCGGAGATTACCTTGGAATCTCATATTATGACGGTGTCAAAAGTTTTGTAATATTGCATGACAAATCCGGTAAACCGATGCATACGATACTGCCGGATGAGCCTGTGGGCGCCGTTTCGTTTGCCTCGTACGGAATAGATGACTTGCAGCCTACGTTAGAAAAAGAAAGCCCTTCTTTGCCGGCTACTATTCATCGATTTGATGTTAAAAATTTCAAATCTACTATTATCCAGGAGCCGGAGTATAAATACGAGTATTCGAATTACCGGTCGGAGCTGATACATGCATGTAGCCAGGATGGTGCAAGAATACCGCTTTTTGTAACTGCTCATCGTGACGTTCGACCGGATGGAGGCAATCATACGCTAGTGGAAGGGTACGGCGGCTTTGGTAATGGTGCCAGGCCTAAATTCAATCCGTATGCAATCCCTTGGCTGGAATCAGGTGGTATTTATGTACAGCCATGCCTGCGTGGCGGCGATGAATTTGGCAGCGCTTGGCATGAAGCTGGCAAGAAGTCCGGAAAAGATCGTGTCGTGGATGATTTTATCGCAGCCGGTGAGGAAATGGTTAGGGCGGGCTATACGAGCCCTGACCTACTGGTGGCTAAAGGAGCCAGCTGCGGCGGCTTCGTTGTAGCCGCCGCAATTCTTAAGCGACCGGAACTGTATCGAGCTGCACTTATGTCCGGGTCATTGCTGGATATGCTCCGGTTCGACAAAGGTGAGCAGGAGCAAGTCGGCAGGTACTGGCGCGATGAGTTCGGAAATACGGCCGTCAAAGATCAGTTTGATTTCTTGCTCGGAATTTCACCTGTCCATAATGTCCGGCCGGCAGCTTATCCGGCGGTTTTTGCGGCCGTCGGTGAGGATGACGACCGGGTTCTGCCTGCTAATTCTTACAAATTTATTGCCGGATTGCAGATGAACCAGACTGGGGACAGTCCGATACTTCTGGAAGTCGAGTCATCAACCGGACACGGCGTAACGAGCGTAGAGCGCATCTACCGCAAAGTTTCCCGAGAATATGCATTTATAGAGCGAGTGCTCGGCATACATATCAGCTCTTAATTGGACAATTTATTGCTAGCGCAGGGTGGTGCGGGCTAGATACAAGATGGAGCTGGTAGGCATAGGTGGCAGCGCGGGTAATGGCTCTTGACGTGCAAAGTACTGGTGTTTTCCGGGTCCGAAATAGTATGCCGTCTCTAGCGGTTGCATAGGGGGTTCTACGGCGATAGCGCCAAGACTTCGAATGCTGCCGGCTTTTTTTAATGCGCGCAGTGCAGCATCTTCCTCGGTATGGGCGTGCTGCTCAGGGGTCGCTTTACGTGGGCGCGGTTCTGGCGGCGGAGGGGTGCTAGGCCCGTGTGCTCTAAGAGCGGCAAGTACACCAAATGGCATGATTAAATTCTCCGTTGTCTTTAGCACTCATAATACTATAATTTACTTCACTGTCAAGCAAAAACTTAAATATGGCGGAGGGAGAGGGATTCGCCTCGCCCGCCGAGCGCAAAATGCACTGGCTTCGGCGACCCCTCAGGCATGCTGGGGGCAAAGGTCCGGGGATTATCCTGAAATTGTACTCAACACTTCTGGCGGCCGGGACCGACTTACTTGGTTGATTCCAGGATTGATAATCCGGGCGGATCAGGTAACGGAGCTATCGTATGGATGAAAGATTGCTCCACGACCATCGTTCGGGTGTGGAATTCTACCTTTAACGGACTAAATACAATTACCGAAGACAGAATCCCTTGAGAGTAAGGAAGTCCCAACATCATATACCCGTCAGTAGACCCACGTATGACAGGTGAGATGCATTTGATGTTCAGTGTTGATTAAGAAAAAGTATACTTCCTCTAATATTTTAGTTTACAATGCTACTTATGTTTACATATAAAAAACAAAAAAAAGCTACAAAAAGCCCCGTCCACGAACGCTATATTCTAGCCATCACAATAATTTTATTGATGGGGATGGGAATTTACTTAATGTATAACGTGAAAGCATCCAGCATAGCAGTTTCTTTGGAGCCTGAGCTTGGCACACTAGCAAGTGGCGCCGTATCTGGCAGTGACGCTGCTGCCTCTGGCGGTAAGTTTATAAAGTTCTCGACTCCTGCTAGTGAGACAACCTCGGCTGAACGTTGGATTATAAATAATTTCAACGGTATTACTCCGATTAGCGGAACAAAAACCGGACGCCAAAACATAGAAACACCGGCTTTTCTGAAGAATTACAACGGCTCTGGCGGCAAGTACACTATCGCAGCAGTCGATACTACTACCCCAGATGACCGCCGAATTGCTCTTCTGAACTCTAAATTTACGAACCCCTACTCCACCGTAAGATACGGAGCTTCACTTCATAGTAGCCAGTATACTTCAGGAATAAATATGAAGTGGTATATATCAAAAGTCTACGTAGAGCCGAATTGGCCGAAGTGGGTTGATTATGCTACTACTAACTATGATGGACTTACTATTGACGGCCCCCAAGGTACCAACACGGAATTGTACGCTGAAGACTTAACTATTAAGAACTGGAATGCAGATGCTGCCATCGATACTAAAGCAACAAAAAACCAATTTGTTCGGCTGACCATAGAGGGCTCGGGCAACCGCAGCTTACGACTCTGGCGGCCGGGACCGACTTACTTGGTTGATTCCAGGATTGATAATCCGGGCGGATCAGGTAACGGAGCTCTCGTATGGATGAAAGATTGCTCCACGACCATCGTTCGGGTGTGGAATTCTACCTTTAACGGATCTACGACTATACCTACTAGTAAAATATCATGTGAAATTGGAAACCCCTCAATCACATACTTGACTAAAGATCCTAGAACAACCGGCGAAATGCATCCGATGTTCAGTACAAATTAAAACTCTATAGTCGTCAAACGGGGTCTTGAATTGGCGGAGGGAGAGGGATGTTTACTCCTGCAGGCTTTCTCGAAGTAAACTTCTGCGAGAGCCTTTGAAGATCGAACCCACGATGTACTGCCGGCTGAAGCCGTCAGCCCCGAGGGTTCAAGTCATTCTCAGTTCATGAAAAAGGAACCTACATGTGCAGGTTCCTTTTTCATGGCGGAGGGAGAGGGATTCGAACCCTCGAGGGCTTGCACCCAACACGCTTTCCAAGCGTGCGCCATAGGCCACTAGGCGACCCCTCCGTGTTATTGAATGTAGAAGTTGTTAATGTATGCTTCGTTACTTGTCAGGCCTGAAACTGCGCGCCGTGCTCGAAGCAAGCTTCTCTGCGCGGCACTTGTTATAGGCCGGTAGTTGTCTAAAATGCGACCCCTCCGCGATTAATTACCACGGTTTAATTCTCAACAAAATCGCGTAAAAACTGAGACTTTTATAAGTATACCGTAAAATTACTACATTTCCAGCTTGCCGACAGTATTATAACGGCGGTACACTAAAGTAAATGCCTTTAATCAAATTAGAAGATGTTAGCAAGCTGTATGGCTTCGGCGATGCTGCTACGATTGCGCTCGACGAAGTCGATCTTTCCATAGAGGAAGGAGAATTCGTGGCGGTCATGGGGCCGAGCGGATCTGGTAAGTCCACGCTTATGAACGTCATCGGTCTTTTAGACAGGCCTTCTCACGGCACTTATATGCTGAACGACCGGTCAGTTGCCAAGCTCAGGCCAAATCAAGCGGCAAAATATCGCCGGGATACGATTGGCTTTATCTTTCAGAATTTCAACCTATTACCTCGCTTAACCGCCCTCGAAAACGTAGCGCTACCGCTTGCTTACAAGGGGTACGGCCAAAGTCGCAGGTTGCGACTAGCCAGTGATATGCTGGCTCGGGTAGGTTTGCAGCATCGTGAATATTTTTTTCCGAAACAACTCAGCGGCGGCCAGACCCAGTGCGTTGCGATTGCCCGGGCGCTCGTCAATCACCCGAAGCTCATCATCGCCGATGAACCTACCGGAAATCTTGACAGCGCCGGATCGCGGTTGGTCATGGAACTTCTAGGCGAAATCCATAAAGCTGGCAACACTATCCTGTTCGTCACGCACAATCCGGAGCTGACCCGTTACGCCAGCCGTGTCGTTTATATGCACGATGGATGTATCGTGCAAGATGAACGCTCCGAGATTGGTGAAGTAGCCGCGACCGCTCTGCGCGACATGTACAATGTTCCTGTCAAAACCGATGAGGACGATCTAGCTGGAGTTTCGGTGCTGATGCGGGAAATACCTGTCAAAGAACTGGCGGATTCCCCTTCCAGAAAAAGAAAAGCCCGCAAGCTTGCTAAAAGGAAACCACGAGGCACCAAATAATGATTGCACTGACCCGCGGACATATAAAATCGGCATTAGCTTCGATGCGTGCCGCGAAATGGCGCAGTTTCCTGACTATGATGGGAATTATAATTGGCATCGTATCTGTCGTGACAGTTGTTGGAATCGGTGAAGGCGTCAAACAGCAGGTCGCTTCACAGGTCGACCATCTAGGTGACGAACTCATAACCATTCGCCCTGGACAAGTAGTCAGTCGAGACGAAAGCGGCAAAGTGACCGGTTTCAATTTTATAGGAGGCTTCGGCACTATTGGTTCACTTCGTGACACGGATATCCCGATAGTCCGGCAGACCCAGGGAGTCGAATTGGCTGTGCCGCTTGGAGCAGTGCCCGGATCGATGATGTATGAAGATCGAACTTACGAAAATGCCGTCATCTTAGCGACCTCACCGGAACTACCTGAAATTATCCAGCAGGATGTCGAGTTTGGCGGGTTCTTTACAGAAGACGATAGCAACCAGAATGGAGCAGTCATCGGAGTTGGCGTGGCGCAGAATATTTTCGGTGAGGACATTCCTCTTGGTCAAGCTTTTACCTTCAACGAACAGCAATTTATAGTGCGCGGTGTTTTTAAAGAGTTCCCTAGCTCACCGTTGACATTTGAAGCTGATTTCAACAACTCTATATTTATTCCATACCAA
Source organism: Saccharimonadales bacterium (SeqCode) (assembly GCA_041743525.1). Taxonomy (GTDB): domain Bacteria; phylum Patescibacteriota; class Saccharimonadia; order Saccharimonadales; family UBA4665; genus UBA4665. The sequence continues at coordinate 8,922 of JBGTMN010000005.1, forward strand.
GTAGCAATGGATATGACGCAGAATAATGTCGGAATTTATGAGATTCTGGTGCAACCTGCAGACGGAGACCCGGACGGACTCATCGCCGAGAGACTGCGCACGAATATTCAAAAAGCCCACGGCAATCAAAAGGACTTCACGGTTCTAAAGCAATCGGACAGCTTGGCGGCAACCACGACCATACTCAATCTGCTGACCGGTCTCATTGCCGGTGTAGCGGCCATATCACTATTGGTGGGTGGTATAGGGATTATGAATGTCATGCTCGTGTCGGTTACTGAACGCATGCACGAGATCGGCGTACGTAAAGCTATTGGAGCAACTTCTAGGCAAATTATGAGTCAGTTTCTTATCGAAGCAACGGTGCTGAGTGTGATGGGAGGGGTAATTGGGATCATTGCATCAATAGCCTTGAGTTTTATGTTACGGATATTTACGGATCTTCAGCCGGTCGTACGATGGGAAGTCGTACTTATAGCTGCCTGTGTTTCGATAGTCGTTGGTATAATTTTCGGAACAGCGCCAGCTATAAAGGCAGCCCGTAAAGACCCTATCGATGCGCTTCGTCACGAATAAATCCACGAACTACAGTCTTATTCTTGATCACGACATTTTATCGCGAGACCATACCGACTATGCCCTGGCTTTATCCTTGAGCACATTGCCCGGTCGATACGGTCCGATTCTGTGCCTGAGCCTGGTTTATGGCGCTCAGTAGTTGCGGAGTACTCAGTGCGTAGCCAATGTTGTTGTTGGTGGTTGACTGCGCGAACACGACGCCTATTATGCGGCCGTCCGCAGCGATGACAGGTCCGCCGGAATTTCCGGGCACGACACGGGCGGCGAGACTGTAAATCTGTCGGGTACTGATGCTTTGGTTGTATATGTCCCGACCACGGGCACTGAAATGGTCCACGATTCCAGCTCCGCCTGCAGTGAGTGGGCCGCCGCCTGGATAGCCGAGGACTGCGCCACGGGTATTGTTGTCTACGAGGTTCGGATTGATGAGTAAAGGACCACCACTGAGGTTGTCTGCTCGTACTATGGCGAAATCCAGATCAGGGTCAAACCACACGGGAGTTGCGGTGTGCTGACCGTTCGCGTCACGAATGAAAGGTCGGGCTACGCCTGCCACGACATGAGCGTTGGTTATGACCAGGTCACCGTTTATGACAAAACCGGAGCCTTCAACGATTCCTCCGCAGCCGATGCCCTCAATCTTGACGACCGATTCTTTGGCGACATTGACTGCTTGCTGCAGGTTATTTTCTACGCCAGGGATAGTCGTGTTGCCGCGAGGCGCAGGCTCAGTGCCTATAAACACCCGTGGAAAATCGTTTGGCGTCAGTAAATTACCCAGATTTGATATGACAGTGTCGGAAGGAGGCAATGATTGATTGAGTCTCGAGATGATTTGAGAATCCCGAATCTGTTGCTGTGCGGCCGGAAACGGCATGATGTTCAGTATTGCTGCGCCGAGCCACACGGCTATCAAAAGCGTTCCTGTGCCAATTAAAGACCCGAACCAGCCATCAACGGCATTGAAACGGGTATTGTGAAAGGCTGTCTTAAGACGTATACCGATGTATTCACCGATACCGAGTAGTAAAAACGCTGTTCCGATTATGGTAAATAAAGATATGAATGATCTGGAAATCTGATCGGTCACGAGTGTGGCCATAAAGGGCTGTAGGGCGACTCCCAGAAATATTCCGGCTATGAAACCGACTGTTGATCCGAGCTGTCGCGCAAAACCAAGTTCACGACCACGGATTACCGCGCTCAGTGCCATCAAAACGATAAGCAGATCAATGATATTCATTCGGCGCTCCGGTTATGTCTTAGTCGTGAGATTATTCAATACTTGTTTAGTGTAGCAAACCATGCTGGCGGGCGGCTTAAATATTTTAACTCTGTACACTTGGGGTTGAAAATTCGGAAGTACCTTTTTTATAGATGATCAGCCCGTCGCCGTTTTCTGACCAGGCCCGTTGCAACGCTTCGATGACGCGCCAGGCTGCCAAAACTTCGTCGCTTGTCGTAAACAAGGTGCGGTCGCCCCGAACCGCATCTACCAGCACTCTTTCGTACGCATCAGGATGTCCAGGAACAAAGCTCCCGGTTTCGTTGAAACTCTCCTGATAAGTAAAGTCCATAACTATACGTTGTATTTTGTCGGCGTAACCCGGTTGTTTGGCGTAGAGGTGCATTCCGATGCCTTCGTTTGGTTGCAGGCGAAACACTAGGTCGTTTGATGTATCCTGCAGATTATCCGAATCTTTGAACCGGATTCGCACATCAGTGCGTTTTTCGGCGAGCGCCTTGCCAGTGCGCAGCGTCACGGGAACTCCTGACCACTGATCGGTTTGGATGTCCAAGGTCAAAGAGACGTATGTTTCGGTGCTCGATTGTTCGTTCTGTACTTCCGAGCGATAGCCTTCGTACTGTCCGCGGATAGCGCGTACGTTCAGTTCGTCGGTTCGCAGTGGGCGTATCGATTCCAGGAGCTGCAGTTTTGACGCATGAACATTGTCGCTGCTCAAATTTTCCGGTAGCTGCATCGTGACGACGGCCATTAGCTGCATTAGGTGGCTTTGTACGAAATCCCTGAGCGCACCAACTTCTTCGTAAAAGGTTGCCCTGCCCTCTATGTCGATTTGTTCGAATGCGGTTATTTGGATTGATTCGATGTATTGGTTATTCCATAGGCTGGTAAATAATGGGTTATGCATGCGAAAAGCCAGTATATTTTGAACAGTTTCTTTGGCTAGGTAGTGATCGATACGGAATATCTGGTCCTCGTGGAACCAGCTGCCGGTTTCGGCAATGAGCTCACGGGCCGAATTCAGATCGTAACCGAATGGTTTCTCGATAAGTAGTCTTGTAGATGCTTCGCCGTGACTACAGCTCGTATTGAGCCCTTGTTCGCCAAGGTTACGCACGATCGGTCCAAACATCTGGGGCGGAATCGACAGATAGTATAATCGGTTCATACAAGTGCCGGCTTCTGATTCGATGTCGTTCAGTACGTCTCGCAAATGCTTGTATTCCTCCGGGTCTACTTGGCTCATCTGATGAAGTTTGAGTGCATGGCGTAATTTGCGGATACCTTCGGGATCGCAGACGTTGTCGGCTTCGCTGACGCACAGTTCCACGTCCGCCAGTAGATCATCTGCGTTCAGGTCGCGCCTGGTAATACCGAGCACCACCGAGCGAGGGTCAAGAAGATCGTCTTTGAAAAGCCGGTACAAAGCCGGCAATAGTTTGCGCTTTGCCAGATCACCGGTTATGCCAAAAATGACGATTATGGCCGGGGTTTGGGGCGAGGCAATAGCAGATTCTGGCGTATTCACTTGTCTTTTTCTTGATTTATAGCGTGTCCGCCGAATTTATTGCGCATAGCTGCCAGGAGCTTTGTCGAAAAATTGGTTTGGCCCTGCTGGCTGGCCAGTCGCACATCGAACGCCGACTGAATGCTGGGTAGCGGTATGCCAAGATCCTTGGCAGTCTCCAGTGTCCAGCGGGCTTCGCCCGACTCGGCGACAAACCCTTCAATGCCATCAAGTTCCGGGTTTTCTTTTAAGGCCTGCGCCGATAAGTCATTCAAACCGGAGCGTACGATACTACCCTTTTGCCACAGTTCGCCGGCGTCCGCGAGATCCAGTTGCGAATATGGCCCTTCTTTGAGCATCCTGTAGCCTTCGGCTAGGCTCTGCATCATGCCGTATTCTATGGCGTTATGTACCATCTTTACGTAGTGGCCGCTGCCGCTCGGGCCGAAATGCTCGTATCCGCCGCGTGGTTGAGCGAGTGTTGCGAGTAATGGTTCTACGACGTCATACGCCGTTCTGTCTCCACCGATCATCATGCAGAAGCCGTCTTTAAGACCATGAACACCACCGCTGGTTCCGATGTCCAGAAGCGTCGAGCCGTGGCTTCGTACTTGCTCGGCGTGGATCTTTGTATTGCGGTAGTCCGTATTGCCGCCGTCTATAATAATGCTACCCTTGGGCACCAACTCGAGCCATTCCTGCAGTTCCGACTGTACTGTGTCGGCCGGTATCATCAGCCACAATATGACCCGAGAATCTCCGAAGGCTTGTACGACGTCCTGTTTGGAATATGCCGCCTGAGCACCAAAACCGGCCGCGACATCAACTTTTTCCGGACTTCTGTTGTGAGCAATGACCGAGTGTCCGGCTTTTGCTAATTTTTCGACTATTTGTATGCCCATTCGGCCGAGACCGGCTACGGCGATGGTTGGTGATGTGTCTGACATTCAGTCTCCTATCTGGTCGTTATATACATATACTTCTGGTAGCTGCTTTAGGATTTGGGCGGGCTGTTCGGTGAGTGACAAGTCTCTGGTTTTGAGGTTATCGAGAGCTTCTCGTTTGGCGTCACCGAAAGCATACACGAATGCGCAATCGACATGCTTGATGGCTTCCGGAGTCATCGTTATGCGCGTAAAAGTTTCCGTTTTGTAGCCGGCAGCCAACTCCGGATTTTCTACCGCCGTCGTTTCGGGTAATATGCCGGCGATGTGACCGTCGGGGCCCATGCCGAATTGCCCGATTATAATATCGGCGGCCGTGAACAGGTCTTGCAGTGTTTCTGCGAAGACGTCAGTCGTTTGTTCCAATGTCAGCTCCGGCTGTAGGACGGGTAAAAATTTGCCGAGCTTGGCGTCGAAACCTGCGGTCTGCAGTTGGATTACGTTGGAGTTAGCATGACCGACATTTCCATACCTTTCGTCAGTGAGGGTTATAAGCAGGTTTTTTGTGAGTTCGGCCGGAATTTGACGCGAAACGTCTGCAACTAAAGGTATGTTCGAGCCACCAGGTACCAGCCATAGTACGGTGTCACCGGTTTCGAGTTCTGCGACAAGACGTTCCAGGAGCGGTTGAGCCCCATCAGCCATGTGGTTTAAATGTATAATTTCCATTCACTTATAGTAGCACTATGGGGCTGGTAATCTGAATCCGACTATTTATTTTCGGTCAGTTCTTTTAGTGCAAGTATATATGCCGCCAGATTCAAATCCACCTGTTCTGCCCTGGCTGTTTCCAGGAGTCTGTCCATGGCGGATTGCAGGTACTCGGCGAGTTTGTCGTTCACTTCCTGTTCGGTCCATTGCTCGCCCTGTATATTCTGTTGCCATTCGAAATAGCTGACAATAACACCGCCGGCATTGGCGATGATGCCCGGCAGTATGATTGTTCCGGCTTTGCTCAGGAAACGATAGGCCTCTTCTGATACCGGTCCGTTGGCAAGCTCCACAATGTATTTTGCCCGAACATCGTGCATGTTGTCTGCCGTGATTGCATCTCCCAGTGCTGCACAGACCAGAACGTCCACGTCCATACCAAGGAGTTTTTCGCCGCTTAGACGTTCCACACCGTCCGACTCGTATTCGGAAAAGCCACCACCCGCAGCTTTATATTCTGATGCAAGGAGCACGTTAAGACCTTCGGGGTTATAGATAGTAGCTCGGGAATCGCTTGCCGCAACAATTTTCCAATGCGGATAATCCCCGGCGGCAACTTCCGAGAAAAATGCGCCGACATTCCCGAATCCCTGAACGGCAATGGTAACTGGTTTGCCCGACAGCCCTTCGCTTTTCAACAGTTCGGCTAGCGCGATGACACCGCCTCTTCCAGTTGCGGCGTTCCGGCCTAAACTACCTCCGTTGTCGAGACTTTTTCCCGTAAAACTGGCTCGGGTAGTGTCGCCCGTCAACAGGCTGTATTCATCGACCATCCAATCGATGATGAGCGGATCGGTATTGACGTCAGGAGCTGGCACGTCCTGATGTGGGCCGATATGCGGGTGCAGATAACGCACGAATTTGCGGCTGACTTCTTCAAGTTCATCACGGTTTAATTCTTTAGGATTTACAGATACTCCGCCCTTGCCGCCACCAAGCGGAAGCCCGACGGCTGCTGTCTTGAAGCTCATCATGGTTGCCAGGGCTCGGACCTCTTCTAGATTGACTTCGGGGTGAAATCGTACGCCTCCTTTGTATGCGCCACGACTGTTATTGTGTTGCACCCGGTAAGCCGG
>JBGTMN010000006.1:0-17547 GCA_041743525.1 Saccharimonadales bacterium (SeqCode)
CCGAAAATTGAGTTTTGAAAACATGTTTTCCGCTGAGAACCACGTAATCCTCTGAAACCTGAGGGTTTTGCATGTGGCTGACTATTTTATCAAATGTCTGCTTGTCGGTCGGTGCGGCGTATTTATCGTCACTTTTTCGTCTGTCGCGTTGTGTTGTGCGTTGGAAGGCGCTGTCAGCGTCAATTTGCATCCACGCAAGTAACGGCTGAGCTTTTGTCTTTCTAGCCATTTCTCGTAGAGCATGGCGCTGAGAGTATCGCAGTGCATTTGTATCGTAGATGACGCTAATACCAGCGCTCAGAAATTCCTGAGTCATATAATCCATGAGCTGTATGACGACCTGATTCTCCTCTTTGTCGTAACGAGGATTCTCGAACAGCTCGAAACGAATCCGGTCGCCCTGTACGTGGGCCGCCTGGATATGTTCAGTCAGCTGACGGGCAAAGTACGTTTTACCCGATCCGGGAAATCCATACAGCTGCATGAGCAGCGGCTTTACAGAGATTATTTTTGCCATATATATTAATAGTCTATACCAGAGACAGGTCTTGTTGCAAATTCAGACAGATGACATCTTCATCGATTTGTCATATCATGTATTGGTCGGCAGCGTCATAAGTTAAAGGGGAGTAGCTCAGTTGGTAGAGCACCGGTCTCCAAAACCGGGTGTCGCAGGTTCAAGTCCTGTCTCCCCTGCCAAGTCATAGTCGTTCTTCATTTATCATATTTTTGTTTAGCCACTGTACATCAAAATTTGAGCTTCAACCATTTCCTTGGGCACAACTAAAATGCATCTTTATATAGTTACATAAAGATCAGTCAAATGTTTTGAGCTAAACGGTATCCATTTAAATCGACACCAACACTATTACGCTAACTGTATAGACCCAGTATTTGTAAACCTTTCGGGTCGTGATTTCCGTCTCTCTAGTGATAGCTACCTTTATGCCGTTCAATACGTTCAGCTATCGTGTTTAACGTAATTTTATGAAAGCCATTTTATCTATATAAAATTTACCCAAAAATCGACCACACATACAAAATTATTGTATTAAAAACTTCAAAACAATCCACTACCACACCACTCAAAATTTTATTATTGTTTGTCAGTGAAAAATCTGCATTTCAGTTGTGCTTATTCCTGTAGTGCTCTATACTAGAATCAAATAACATAAGCGCTAAAGGGTTTAATGAAGATCTTGATGCTTGGGTGGGAATTACCTCCCCATAACAGCGGCGGACTTGGTGTAGCTTGTTACCAACTCTGTAAAGCCCTCTCGAAAACCAATGTTGACATCGAATTCATCCTCCCCTACAACGCCGAACATGACGCAGATTTCATGACAGTCACTGCCGCTCATCATCAGAGCGCTCAAGCAGTTATGGCAGCCGGCGGCGTCTACGACAGCAAAATGTATGTACACGAAGACGGTACAGAAGAGTGGTTGGACATTGTTGGACAGCAAGCCCGATTTGAACATTCTGTAGCTCGTATTGTCGAAGGAAAAACTTTCGACGTCATACATGCACACGATTGGTTAACATTTAAAGCCGGACTTCGGGCAAAAGCCATAAGCGGATGTCCTCTCATTTTGCACGTTCACTCAATAGAAAGCGACAGGGCCGGCGGCGGCCGAGGTAACCCATTAGTCAGAGAAATAGAATCCATATCCCTGATGCTCGCCGACAGGATTATCGCAGTAAGCGAACACACAAAACGAATGATAAGCAAAGAATACGACATCCCTGCAGACAAAATAGATGTAGTCCACAACAGCATCGACCGCGATCTTATGATTCCATTAGATGACGAGAACGCCTACAATTATCTTACTCATCTAAAATCTGATGGCTGGCGCATTATTACGAATGTTGGACGTTTGACCATTCAAAAAGGTCTCCATAATCTGCTCTACGCTGCCAAAGAAGTTATAGCAAGGAATCCAAAAACTATGTTCCTAATAGTCGGCAATGGCGAACAATACAACGAACTTGTTGCATTGAGCGCTGAGCTCGGGATATCCCGGAATGTCGTGTTTGCAGGCTTTCAGCGCGGCAAGAATTGGCGCGACAGCTTCGGGATAGCCGATCTATTTGCCATGCCGTCAATTTCAGAACCGTATGGCCTTACTGCTTTGGAGGCTATAGAATACGGCTCACCTGTTCTCATAAGCAACCAAACGGGCGTCGGTGAAGTCATCCGAAACTGTTTAAGAGTTGATGCATGGGACACGCACGAAATGGCTAACCTGATGAGCGCTGTCGTACAGCACGACAGTCTGCGCGAAGAAATTCACCACAATGCCTACCGTGAGCTTTTGAAACTATCCTGGGATGATGCGGCGTCGAAATTATCAGGAATTTATAGCCATCATGCACCCAACCCTGTCCTGGAGTCAGTCGTATGAAAGCCATAGTTCTGTATCTGCACGTACATCAGCCATACCGAGTGCGACACTACACCATTTTTGATGCAGCGGCCAAACACGACTACTTTGACGCTGCTTACGAAGCACCCGAAAGTAATGAACGAATTCTAAAAAAGGTTGCCGAAAAGTCTTACCTTCCAACGAATGCACGGCTCATCGAACTTTTAAGGCAGCACCCCGAATTCAAAGTAAGTCTGTCTATAACTGGAACGGTGCTTGAACAGCTGGAACGATGGTCTCCAGTGGCGCTGCAATCCTTCAAAGATCTCATAGCAACTGGACAGGTCGAAATAGTCGGAGAAACATATCACCATAGTCTCGCCTTCTTCTATTCTCGCACTGAGTTTGAAACTCAAGTACGAATGCACCGCGAAAAAGTCCAGGAGTTATTCGGCCAGACCCCACAGGTTTTTCGTAATACCGAGCTGGCATATAACAACGACTTGGCATATTGGGCGGACAAAGCGGGATATAAAGGTATTCTAGCCGAGGGCTGGGATAAAGTTCTTGGCTGGCGCAGCCCAAATTTCGTGTATCGTCCGACGCATACCGAAAACATACGTCTGCTCATGAAAAACTATAAGCTAAGTGACGACATCGCATTTAGGTTTGGAGACCAGAATTGGAGCCAGTGGCCGCTCACAGCAGATAAATTCAGTAATTGGTTGAATAGCGAGCCGGAAGCGACCAATTTTAATTTGTTTATGGATTACGAAACATTTGGCGAGCATCAGTGGGACGAATCCGGAATATTCGACTTCCTGAGCCACTTGCCTGACCAATGGTTAAAAAAGCCTGGTAATACATTTATGACAGCAAGCGAAGCTATTGACGCATTCGAGCCAAAAGATCAGGTTGATGTACCCCACACCATAACCTGGGCCGATACGGAGCGTGATTTGTCGGCATGGCTCGGCAATGCGATGCAGCAGGAGTCGATTCATGCCCTATATGATTTGCAGGAACGAATTATGGAGACCGAGGATCTGACAATTATCGAAGACTGGCGGCGACTGCAGACTTCTGATCATTTTTATTATATGTGTACCAAATGGTTTAATGACGGTGATATTCATGCTTATTTCAGCCCATATGAGACTCCATATGAGGCTTTCGTAAACTTCATGAACGCTTATCATGACCTTAGATACCGTATGAGCCAGAAAGGTGTGGTCGTTTAAATGGCACGTCCCGTTATGCTTGGTAATGGTAGCCTCACCGTTGGACTGAATGAACACGGCCTTGTTCATGATTTTTATTACCCTTATGTCGGTCTCGACAATCTTACGACGGCCAGAAGCGTACACCACCTCATCGGCATATGGGTCGATGGTCATTTTTCCTGGGTAGATGACGGAACATGGGATATCAACGTTAATTTTGAAAATGACGCCCTAATCAGTGACATAACTATGAAGCACGAAGGTCTTGGAGTTGAACTCCATTTCAATGACTTCGTCGACAGTGACCATAACGCATTCTGCCGCAGAATGACAGTCACGAATCAGCACAAATCCAGCCGAACCATCCGCGTATTCATGCATCAGGTTTTTCAGATTTCACGAGCCGGCCGCGGAGACACGGCCATTTACGTACCCGACGAACACTACATACTAGATTACAAAGGTCGTTGTAGTCTATTGGTTTATGGGTGTGATGATGATGGAAATAGCTTTGACCAATTTTCTGTCGGAAATTTTGGAATTGAAGGCAAAGAAGGAACTTATAAAGACGCCGAAGACGGTGAGCTCACGAACAATGCCGTAGAGCATGGCGGCGTGGATTCGGTATTCAGATTCAGTCTTAATCTAGAGCCTGGACAAAAATCTGCGATTAATTATTGGGTCGTCGCAGCAGATTCGCAAGCAAGCGCAGAGGTTATACATCATAAATTACTCAAACAGGGTTTACGGAAGCGATTAGAAGCCTCCCGGACTCACTGGGGCGAATGGATGTCTACCGGCGCTGACCGGATAAAACTTATCGATCCAGCCTACGTTCCTATAGTCAAAAAGTCTTTGATGGTCATCAAAGCCCACACCGATAAGCGCGGTGGTATCATCGCCTCGTGCGATTCTTCGATCTACAACTATGGACGTGATTATTACAGCTACGTCTGGCCTCGAGATGGCGCGTACGTTATCTGGCCACTTATTCGGCTTGGTTTTACTGAAGAGCCACGAAAGTTTTTTGAATTTTGCCGCGACATCATGAATCCAGACGGCTACTTGATGCACAAATATCAGCCGGATAAAGCTATCGGCAGTACCTGGCATCCCCTGCTCCATGGAAAACGCACAGAACTTGCCATACAGGAAGACGAAACAGCCAGCGTCATTTATATGCTCGGAGAATACCATTCCTATACGCAGGATATTGAGTTCGTCGAAAGCGTATACACAACGCTCGTACAGCCGGCCGCAAACTTTATGTCGGAATTCATGGACGCGCAAACCGAGTTACCACACGCCAGCTATGATCTGTGGGAAGAAAAGTTCCTAACAAACACTTATACAGCGGCAGTCACCTACCAGGCGCTCCTCGTAGCCGCCGAATTCGCAGAGCTGCTGGACTACCCTGATAGCGCATCAAAATGGCAGGAAGCCGCCCTTACTATTGCTGGTGGGTTCAGTGCCTTCTTTGATCCTCAGCGCCAGTTGTACAGGAAGGGCTATTTGTTGCAAGAAGATTCCTCATTGTCTTATGACAATACTTTAGATGTTTCCAGCCTCTATGGCGTAGTAATGTACGGGGTTAAACCGCATAATGACCCTGAAGTGTTATCGACAGTGAGAGCTATCGAAACTATCTTGCTTGATAAGTCTCCGAGCGGGGGTTCACCGCGCTATGAGTACGACAAATATTTTGAGGTCAACCAAGAGTACAAAGGAAATCCTTGGTTTGTGACAAGTTTTTGGATGGCCCAGTATTATGTAAAAGCCGGAAACATACAGGCCGCCAAAGGAATTATGAAATGGGCGCTCGACCGTGTGTTACCGAGTGGCATACTGAGCGAACAGATTAACCCCGTAGACAACACTCCTCTATCTGTTACGCCACTAGTATGGAGCCATGCTGAGTTCATTAATACGGCACTTGATATAAGCAACGTAAAAGAATAAAAGCCTCTTGAAATGAGACTTTTATTTGATTCTTAGAATCTATGAAGTGTACTGTTACTTCTTTGGCTTGACTTCGTTTCGACCGAGGTTCTTTTTAGTTTCTAAAAAGACAACATGCTTCCTGAGTTTTGGACTATATTTCTTTAGACTCAGTTTTTCCTGAGTATTCTGAGTATTTTTGGTAGTGTAATACAGACGTTCGCCTGATTCTTCGCTTACAAGTCCAACAATTTTACGTTTATCACCTTTTTTAGCCACGATATATCCCTTACTTATGTAAATCTTTACGTAAGTTTAACAGAGAAAGCCTTGTCTTGCAAGAACAAGCTAGCAGTCATTATGCTTGTGGTAACATCTTAAAGCTTGTGGTAGAATGATATAAAATCATGCTAGCTAATAACAGAGGTTAAAAAATGAGACTCTTTAATCGCACAGTAAATCAGCGAGGTGATACGATAGTAGAAGTTTTGATAGCTGTAGCTGTAATGAGCAGCGTTTTAGCGGGAGCGTTTACTGTATCGCAGAAAAGTGTTATAGCCGTTCGTGACAGCCAAGAACGCGGAGAAATGCTACAGACATTACAGGGACAGGTTGAACAAGTAAGATCTATTGCAATGCAATCGACTTCTGTAACAGATCCCATTTTCGCATCGCCTGATTTCTGCATAGACAAGACTGTACCTACTCCTACGCGCGTGAATCAACCTGTAACATTTGATATCAATGACCTCTCTAGCTATAGTGCTGGATGCACGGATATAAACACTCGTTATAACGTCAACGTCAAGTATGACAGCGCGACCAGCACTTTTGTATTCACGGGTAAATGGGACGGATTAAACGGTCTGCAAAAACAATCCAAGCTTTCTTACAGAATTTCTCCAGGCGTACTGACTGTCATTTTGCCTGTACCGGGACCGACGCCTGGACCGGGCGATGCAGCTATATCTGGTCCTGCAAGCAGCTGGACTGGTGACCCATCTCTTAGCTGTCTAGATGCGTTCCCTTATCCTTCACCGGTATGTTACACAGGTTATGCTATAAATAATACTACTGATGTATCTGGACTAGCATCATGTAGTTGGATTTGGAATTTAGCAACCGGGCTCAAAACAGATTATGCGGGCTCGGCTCCTGAATGTCAGCCTAATTATGAAGTATCACGTTACTACGATCCAGCTCCAGGACCTTACGATTATACTAATACGAGATCTTACACTATAATGCTTGAGAACCGCTTCACTAATGGTACAACTGTACAATCAAACCAGAGAGTTATAACCCTTCCATACCTTGTACCATAACATTATAACAAATCAAAATTTTGTACGTCTGTATTTATAACAAGAAATTACTGTTATCTTCAATGTTTTGTTACTCAGATTTTATAATAATGCTTCTTCAAAAATCGGATTAAAAAGTCACATTCAAAATTGAGAAGGTATTCTTCTTGGAGCCACGATGGGGATTTGAACCCCAGACCCCTTCCTTACCATGGAAGTGCTCTACCACTGAGCTATCGCGGCAATTTCACAGTACTTACACAAATATATAGGAATGACGCGCATGCATTATACGCGCCATTTACTTATCTATACTGGTGCAGGGTGAGGGATTCGAACCCCCGAACTCGGAGAGGGCTGATTTACAGTCAGCTGTGTTTGACCGCTTCACTAACCCTGCATGTATGTTTCGAACGACTTGTCTCCGAACAAGTTTGACGTATCACTGGAGCCGACAGAGGGATTCGAACCCACGACCCGCTGTTTACAAAACAGCCGCTCTAGCCACTGAGCTATGTCGGCATATAAGATTGTTACAAAGTGCATCGATTAACAGATGTTAGTGTACCAAATTGCTAAGGTATCAGCAACCTTTTGAAACACAATAATGCCGGCTGGCTATATTTTAAACAACAACTCGACGAGGCCGAACGATTCGCTTCGGTCTACCGGCAGGTACAATCAGTTTCTTGATCTTATCTTCAATGAGATCAGCCTCAACGCTCATGCCATTGTTGCTATAAGCCTTATGAAGCAGTGTAAAAGTTTCTTTATTCGGTTCAAGTTCAGCAGCTTTTTCAAGTTCTTGAAGCATCAACTTCTGATTATTAAGCTTCTCCTGAACTTTGGCGTATGCGACATGCCGGGCTGCTAGATTATCCTCTAGTTTTAAAGCTTGCTCAAAAGCCACGGAAGCCTTTTCGTAATTTTCGGTTTCGTAATATATAAGACCTAAGTTATGGAGGCTGGAAGACGTCGCTTCTATACTCGATGCTATTTCAAAACAATCGATAGCATCACGGTATTCTTTCTGCTTGGCATAGAGTATACCGAGACGGTTGTATGCTGCAGCGTTCTTTTCGTCGATCTTCAAAATGGTTAACAGCGCTTTTTCGGCACGAAGAAATCTGTTTTCTCTCATACCCTGATGAGCGATATCCCATAATTTACCCAGTCTGTCTCCTACTTTTCGTGAAACCATGCCAAATTCATCTTGATGTATAGATGCATTGCGAAGAGCCAATGCTCCAAAAATTCCAACGATAAAGAGTTCAAACATGATTACTCATAATTATACCAAAAAATCATAGCTTAAGCATTAGATTCGTAAGTATGAGCTTGGTATTTAAATTTCGACTAAACTGATTTGACGCCTCGGTAGATGCTGCGAATATTTTTATCCAGCGCGATTGCTCGTTCCGCGTGCCTTTACTTTTTCTGAGAGTTGCCCGTGACATCAGAAGAAGCATATCCACAACTTGCTTGGCAGTATCTTTATCTTTTAGCTGGTTGTCTATCATAATAATTCGTTCAAAGATCGTACCCCTCAATATAGTGCGGGCATTTTCTAAGGCTAAAAACAAAGGATGGTCTTTGTCAGATTCTAAAAGCGTTTGTGTCAATCCCGGTAATCCGTTACTTAGCGCTAGGGATTGATCTACCATGACCGCATCATAACCTTTCCCCACAAAATATTGCCGAACTTCATCGGACCTCGGACATATTAGAGTAATAGATTGTACCCGCGATCGAATAGTAGGCAGCAAGGAATCTATATAATCTGTAGTTAGAATAATAATAGTTCTATCTGGCGGTTCTTCTATTGTCTTCAAAAATGCATTTTGAGCTTCGACACTCATAGAGTGGCATTTACTCACTATAACAATTCTTGCGACAGGATTTGTGCCGGGAATCGATAAGGCCATGGAGTGGTTCAACTCCCGAATCTGCTCGATTGAAATCCCTTTAGTGTCTATTGGATAAATTTTAATTAAATGTGGGTATTTTTCGAGATTTTCGAGTGGAAAATCTAATAATGTAGCTGCCAAATAATTCGCGGCCGCATCTTTACCCGAACCAGATGCCCCACTTAGGAGCAGTGCATGCGACGGATTTTTTGCAAAATGCTCGAAGTTTTGCCGAGTCCGAGAATGCAGGAGTAGAGACGAATCAGCCATCGTTCTTTAAAAACGTTTCGAATTCGCTTGGAATAGGTGCCGTGAATATTTTCCGCTCACGATTAGGTAATGTTAGTTCTAGGAGATAAGCGTGCAGATACAGCCGATCAGCAGGGCGAGCACCATACAGCACGTCACCTGCTATCTCGTGCCCTATGTGCTGCAAATGCACCCTGAGTTGGTGTGTGCGGCCGGTATACGGCTTTAGCTCAACCAAGCTATATGCCTTAGACTCCTGGAGGACACGACACTCAGTCAATGCAGATTTACCATTTTCACTCGCATGGAATGTCTGAGGCTGTTTCGGATTTCGGGCTATCGGCATATCTATGATGAATATTTCGTCTTTCATATGACCAAATACCACTGCTTGATATGTTTTTTTTACTTTCCGCTGTGAGAATTGCTTCTGTAGCCATGTGTGGGCTTCCGGCGTTTTTGCACAAATCATGACCCCACTTGTTGCCCGATCCAACCTATGGACTATCCCTGCTCTTTCTCCGCTCATACTTTTAAGCCGACCTCTGAGCCAACTCGCTACAGTAGCCTCGGGGTTAAACGCGCCCTTACTGTGAGACAGAACTCCGACAGGCTTGATTATTACGACGACGTCATCATCTTCGTACAATACCGGGAGCTCGATGTCAGGTATCTTCAAGAATTCCTCTTCATCATGGTCTATGTCTACGATGTCATCAAAACGCATCTTGTATCCGGTTTTCGTGACGATTTGACCGTTCACAGTTACCTTGCCGTCGGTTATGAGTTTTGATCCGAAGCTGCGCGTGAGCGTTGGAATCTGTTCAACGACTCGTTGATCGAGCCTTTGGGCCTTCGATATATCTAAATTGCTCATCAGGACTGCATATCCGTAGTATTAGATTCGGGTCTCAGGCCGACTGCCCGTTGCACATTTAGGAGTGTTTGGATTGCTTTCATGTTCAATCTTTGCTCGGATTGTTCGAGACATTGTAAAATTGCCGTATTGTCAGTTTGTTCAAGTTTTAATTGAAAATCTTCCAAAAACGACCCGATTGCTTCGCTAATGGCATTCTTGAGCGGACCATACTGGGTCTGGCCTTCATATTGCTGACGCACATCTGCAATGCTGACGCCATTGAACAATGCGAGCAAGTCTATGAGGTTCGTAATACCAGGCTGATGATCAGGATCATATGAAATATTCCCTAGACTGTCCGTCGTGGCAGACATGATCTTCTTTTGTGCTTCAGCCCGCGTATCACTTAGAAAAATGACTCCTTTGCCGGTTTCATCTGATTTACTCATTTTCTTGGCCGGATCTACCAAGTCCTTGATGCGAAGACCTTGGTCTTTTCCAAAAAACTCATGCTGTTTCGTGACAGGTTCAGGCACGACGAACAATTCAGTATCAAATTTGTTATTCATGCGCATAGCTATATCCCTGGCAAATTCCAAGTGCTGTGTCTGATCTTCGCCAACTGGCACGTATGAGGCGCCGTACAGCAATATATCTGCCGCCATCAAAACTGGATAATCAAAAAGCCCGACGCTGATACGATCGTCACTAAGCTTGGCTATCTTATCCTTGAACTGGGTCATACGGCTCATTTCTCCGAAACCTGTGAAACAATTTAAAATCCATGTCATTTCACTGTGAGCAGATATGTAGCTTTGTCTATAGATATTTACAGCCGGTTTGTTCAGGGGCAGTCCAGCGGCAGCGTATACTCTTAGATTTTGCATGATCTGCTTTTGGAGCAAGGAATGGTCTATCGATGTCGTGAAACTATGCAGATCGGGCACGAATAAGTTTATCTGATAGTCTTCGGAGCGGTTTTGTGCCATATCGACAAGAGGCATCAGTGCGCCAAGATAGTTGCCGATGTGCAGGTCATTATTCGCCCGAAGTCCGGTCAGTATTACAGGTTTTTTCATGATATATCCATATTATAGCTTATTCGGAGCACTTCAGACCTATCCCCGTTTCAGATGTTTCGTGCATAGATCTTATGATAGGCCGTACTATCCGCTCTATTCTTTGTTTAGACATTTCTGGTAGTCTGCATATCGGATGCATTTGGCCTGGCGCTGGCCCCCTGCAATTCATGTCAATGCTGTCTTCGTAACGTTCTTGCAGAAACTTCATTCGTCCAACTGTATCGCCAAAGGATATATGACGCAAGCTATTACAGAAGAGTATACACGCATTAGTTATAACCGCGCCAGGCGCTATCTCAAGCTTCTCTTGTACGGGTGGTAATTCATATCTCATTATTTTTCCTTCTTATTTTCATTAAAAAACCCGCCTTATGGTGGCGGGCTGATCAATATTTTCGATTGTGTAATTTATGCGAAAATGCAGAATAAACC
Source organism: Saccharimonadales bacterium (SeqCode) (assembly GCA_041743525.1). Taxonomy (GTDB): domain Bacteria; phylum Patescibacteriota; class Saccharimonadia; order Saccharimonadales; family UBA4665; genus UBA4665. Next base: position 11,364 of record JBGTMN010000006.1, read on the forward strand.
GCCACGGAAAGTGCCGGTAAACCAATACTGATTATTTTTTAGAAAACTCATAAAACTTATACTAGCAAATTCATTAAAATATTAAAAATTCACGTAATAAGATGAGTTACTTTTAGTGAGTGTCATGCAAAAGTAAAAGGAGCCGAAGCTCCATTTACAATTTTCACTAAAAATGGATTAACGTTTGGTGAACTGTCGCTGCTTTCGAGCGCCTTTAAGTCCAAATTTCTTGCGTTCTTTTTCGCGTGAATCGCGGCTCAGTAAATTAGCTCTTTTGAGCGTGCTCTTCAAATCGTCGTTCATGTGCGCCAAGGCTTTGGATATTCCTAAACGAATTGCTTCGATCTGGCCTTCATGTCCACCACCGCTTACATGTGCGGAGATAGTGTACTTATTCTCCTGGCTGATAACTGCAAACGGCTGGTTTAATTTTCCTAACAAGTATTGGCTGTCGGCAAAATACTCAGCAGCTGGTTTTTCGTTTACGATTATCTCACCTTTACCGCCAGACAAACGAACGCGCGCAGTTGCACTTTTACGTCTGCCGAGCGCGTAGAAGTATTCATCTTTCGCCATGGTTATGACTTACCTTTCTGAACTTTCGTATCTTGTTTAACCGAAAGAGCTTTTGGCTTCTGGGCTTCATGATTATGCTCTGGGCCGGCATAAACCTTGAGACGAGCTAAACGACCATCTCGTAATTTATTAACGGGAAGCATACCTCTTACGGACTTAATAATTATCTGGGTGGAATCTTTTTCCATCTGTTCGGTAAACGTCCTTTGGTGAAGACCGCCGGGAAATCCACTGTGCTTATAGTAAATCTTATCGGTAGTTTTCTTCCCAGTCACATATGCTTTGTCGGCATTTATAACCACGACAAAATCACCGGTATCTACATGGGGCGTGAACATGGTTTTATCTTTACCATTTAGCAATTTTGCAACTGTGGTAGCTATGCGACCGAGCGGTACTTCTGAGGCATCAATGACATACCATGCACGTACGACTTCAGTTGCTTTTGCACTATATGTCTTCATTATGCAGTCTCCTTTTCACTGCTCGAAGCAGTTGTCGCAGCTGGTTTAACTGTTACTGGCTTACGGGCAGCGGCTTTTGCTACTGGCGCTTCAGTAAGTTCGTCTACGAAGCTCACTCGGGCTAATTGTGCGTTATCTCCACGTCGCAAACGAGTTTTCTCTATTCGTACATGACCGCTCGTTCGACCTGCAAGTTTTGGTGCTATTTCATCGACGAGCTTATGAGCTGAGGTAATAGTCTGTAAACTGCTAATTATTTGACGACGGTTGTGTAAATCGCCCTTTTTAGCTTTTGTAATGAGTTTTTCGATGTATGGAACAACTTCTTTAGCTTTTGGTAAAGTCGTCTCGATAGATTCATACTTCACGAGAGATTCAGCGAGGCCTTTTATGAGGGCTCGACGCTGATCCCGTTCGCGGTGAAACTTCCTTCCTTGATATCCATGACGATGCATATTAAAGCTCCAATTCCGCTAGCTTTTCTTTAACTTCATCTAATGCTTTGCTACCAAAGCCCTTTAGATCACGTAGTTCGGCATCGCTGAGACCCAGTAGATCACGTACCGTGTGTATGTCGTTGTTTACGAGGGCGTTGTATGTACGGGCCGAAAGATTCAAATCTTCTACTGAAGTATTGATTGCGCCAGCTTCTTCGCCGCCAGTTTCATCCGTCGAGCCGCCCATCGTCTGTTGTGGACTAACTACTTCAGGAACGACGACTCTGGTCTTGCCAGCCAAAGCTGTGTACTGATTCACGAGAATGGCTGAAGCTTCTTCAAATGCGTCACTCGGGGAGAGTGATCCATCAGTATCTACCGTGATCAACAACTTGTCTAAATCAGTCATCTGTCCAACACGAGTATTTTCGACTTTGTAACGAACTCGCAGTACAGGAGTGAAGACCGCGTCGAGGGCGATCATATCACTAGCTTTCTTTGCCGTTCCTTCTTCAATTGTCCGATATCCTCTACCTATTTCAACCGAAAGGTCGATAACGAGATTGGTTTTGTCGTCATCGATAGTGGCGATAACTTGGTCGGGGTTCACTATTTCAACGTCATTCGTCGTCTGGATATCCCGGGCAGTTACTGCTCCCTTGCCTTTTTTTGTTATACGAAGATGTTTTGTGTCATCTCCAAAAAGCCGGAACCGGATTGTTTTAAGATTCATCATGATGTCTACGACATCTTCTTTGACTCCAGGTACAGTCGTAAATTCGTGCGTCACGCCTTCAATTTTGAAACTGGTAATAGCAGCCCCTGAGATGCTTGATAAAAGCACCCGACGAAGCGAGTTGCCCAGTGTCATGCCGTATCCGCTGTGTAACGGCTCGACGGTGAAAGTCGCGCTGTTGTCGCTATGATTGTCTACGGCTATGAGACCGGGCGTGTGAATGTGATTTGCCATTATGCTAGCTTCCTTCCTTAGCGTGAGTAATATTCTACGATTAATTGTTCGTTCAGATCCGGTTCGGCATCTTCTCTTGTTGGTGTACTTGTGATTTCAAACGTGAACTTTTTACGGTTAACTTTCATCCATTCCGGCGTAGAAGCTGGTACTGGACTGATCTCATCAAGTTTCTTGAAATATTCATTCTGTTTGCTGTGGTCACGTAGAACAAGGGTATCTCCGGGTTTAAGCCGGATTGACGGGATGTCAACGCGAACGCCATTGAGTTCAAAGTGGCCATGTGTAACTAGCTGTCGTGCAGCTCTTCTGCTTGGCGCAAATCCAGCGCGGTATACCGCGTTGTCCGCACGTCGTTCGAGCAGCTGTAATAGAACTGCACCTGATTGACCCTGCGAACGGCTCGCTTCTTTCATGAGATTGCTAAACTGTTTCTCCAAGAGGCCATACAAACGTTTTACTTTCTGCTTTTCCCGCAACTGCAGGGCATACTGGCTTCCTTTATTAGGGCGAAAACGACCACCAGCTTGTTGGCCAGGGGGCGTACTGCGCTTTACGAGCGCTTTGTGAGCTTTAGGGTGAAGGGCGTAACCTTCCCTGCGGCTCATTTTTACGATTGAGTGAGTATCTCTTGCCATATATCTATCTCCTCACCCTTAAATTCTTCGAGCTTTCTTAGGGCGGACGCCACCATGTGGCACTCCCGTCACGTCTTTGATACTTTCAACTTGAATGTCCATGCCTGATAGAGCTCGCACTGCTGCGTCCCTGCCCAACCCCACTCCTTTGATGAACACATCGGCGCGGGACATCGCATGTTGCTGCTTTGCTGCCTGACCAGCCTTTTCAGCTGCAACCTGTGCGGCGTAGGCTGTGCCTTTTTTTGATCCACGGAATCCACAGGCCCCAGCACTTGAAGCAGTTAATGCTCCGCCATTGTTATCCGTGAATGAAATAATTGTGTTGTTAAATGTTGCGAGCACATGAACCTGACCATGAGGTACACTTCGCTTAGCTTTTTTCTTGGATGATGTTCGTGGTGTATCTGCCATAATTTCCTTAAGTCTTTGACGCTACCTTCTTAGCGGTGCCGCCGACAGTAGATTTTCGTCCTCTTCGGGTGCGGGCATTAGTTTTCGTACGTTGTCCTCGACTTGGCAGATTAGCCTTGTGTCTTAAACCTCGATACGCGTTGATGTCTTTCAATCGCTTAATATTACCACTAACGATGCGCTGCAACTCGCCTTCCACAATGTAAGAAGTATTTATAGATTCCTGAATTCGACCTATCTCATCGTCTGTCAGATCTTTAGTTCGAACGGTAGGCTCAACTTTAGCTTCCGCCAGTATGTCGTAGCTGCTTTTTTCACCGATCCCATGCACATAAGTAAGTGCTACCCAGATTTGTTTTTCGCTGGGAATAGTAACTCCTGAAATTCGAGCCATACTTAACCCTGCCTCTGCTTATGCTTAGGTTTCATTTTGTTAATAACGTATAGTCGACCTTTGCGCCGAACGATTTTATCATCCGGGCTGATCTTTTTTACACTTGCACGCACTTTCATGCGGATCACGCTCCTTAATTGCAATGACTCACTGCATTATTTAGTATAATTGTCCCTCACTTTATGAATTGGCCATCCATAGTACATGAATAGATAAATAGAAAGATTAGGATTTGCGGTAGGTTATCCGACCCTTCGTAAGATCGTAAGGTGTCAATTCAACCGTCACGCTGTCACCGGGTACTATACGGATAAAATGTTTCCGCATTTTCCCAGCAACGTGAGCTATGATTTGATGGCCGTTCTCAAGCTCAACCTTGAATTGAGTACCTGGTAAGGTCTCAATAATTGTCCCTGTGAGCTCGATTACTTCTTTATTACTAGCCATAAATATAACAAGATTTAATTATAACAGCAGTACCCCTGTGAAGTAAAGCCGTTTTTATGATATTTGCCATGAATTCGCTTTCAGTAGCCTTGAGGCTAGCTTTTATCATCAGAATTATCTGATTTATTTCTTTTGTAAACACGTCTCAGAAAATGGAGTCGACCTCCGCCACCTGCTGCCTCTACAGGTGAGTCAGGCTCGTAAAAGAAGTCGGGTTGCGAATACTGATCGTACGTGACCATCAACGCCCTCGATTCTATAGCACGAAGCGTCTGAAGCGAAACTGACACAAGGATTAATACACTCGTTCCTCCGATTGCAATATTCGCATTGACGAACAGCTGTCCAATTATCGGCATGAGTGCCAAGAGTCCGAGAGCCAGTGCTCCGAAAAAAGTTAAACGATTAACTATCTTCGCAAGATACTTTTCAGTTTGAATACCCGAACGAACTCCTTCAATAAACCCACCTTGTTTCTGCAAGTTTTCGGCGATTTCTTTCGAGTTGAACGTGATGCTTGTATAGAAATATGTGAAAAGGAATACGAGCATGAAATACGTCACGGGATATACAAATGCATTCCAACCGCCCGCAGCAAATGCTTCGGCGCTCGTTGGTGGCTGAAACCAGATAGAAAGATTGCCGGATATATCTCTAAGCCGTTCACTCGCTGAATTAGCCAAAAGCTGCCCGGCGAATCCGGGGACGCTCAAAAATGCGACAGCAAAGATGATGGGCACAACTCCGGCCGTAATGAGCTTTACCGGTAATGTTGTCGTAACACCACCGTATGCCCTATTTCCCTGTACGCGCTTGGCATAATTGACCGTTATCTTCCTGGCGGCTTCGTTAAGCTTTACGACAATCCATGTCACCAGTAGTACCGTGAACGTTATAGCAGCTGCAAATGCCAATGCCCTCCCATCGATAGGTAAGTTCCTGCCAAAAAGTGTGAGACCGTTTTCTGCACTGAATATGTCTGCCCCAATCTGAGAAACTGTCCGAGGTAAGCTACTCACGATACTCACCGTAATAAGCAACGATATACCGTTACCAATGCTTTGTTCCGTAACCTGTTCACCGAGCCACATAAGAAGCATTGATCCGGCCGTAAGCGCCGCTACCATTAATACCCACTGCATAATAGTTGCATCCGCAGTTATGTCACCTATACCTCCAAAACTTTGTGCAGTCTGACGAATGAAGTACACGGCGCCGATAGACTGTATGATCGCTAATGGAAAGGTAAGGATGCGCGTGTACTGATTGATTTTCTTCTGCCCGTATTCTCCTTCTTTTCGAAGATTTTCGAGTTTTGGCAAAGCTTTAGTAAGAAGCTGCATGATGATAGACGCATTAATATACGGACCTAATCCGGCTATCATAATCGAAAAGTTCTCGAGAGCTCCACCCGAGAGAACATTCAAAAAGTTCAAAAACTGCGGAGAGTCTGCGCTTGCAAGAATGTTAGAAAGTACCTGCTGTAAAGTCTGCGGGTCGCTTATAGGTACCGGAATGTGAGCCAAAATACGGTAGACCAGTAAAATTCCGAGTACAGCGAAAATACGTTTCCGCATGTCCGGATGCTTCAGAGAGCGTCCTATTACCTTCCAATTCACAAATAACCCCTTATATCTACTAATTTGTTTTTAGTATACAGCGTCGACGAGCCGTAAAGCCAGTATTGAAGTAAAAACTACTAAGAAATCTGAATCCTACGATTCAGATTTTTCAGCTTTAGCAGGGCGAGCAACCCTTGGAACTACTTTGAAAGTTCCTCCGGCTTTTTCGATCTGTTCGACGGCGTGACGGCTCGAACCTTGCAGCTCGACTGTGACAGGTTT
>JBGTMN010000007.1:0-11592 GCA_041743525.1 Saccharimonadales bacterium (SeqCode)
CCATTAATAGAACCTTCAGAAGAGCCACTCGTTCCAGACGATCCGATTGAACCAGAACCCGAAATCACTTTGCTACCAGAAGAGCCGACAGAACAGCTACCGGAACAACCTCTTGTACCTGATAATGTCGAAACTTCGGACGATTCCCTCGCTCCACAACAAGAGCTCGTGGAGTCGGAAGGCGACACGGAAAATGTCGCTTTTGGATTACGCAGAAATGAACGAGGTATCTCCGGTAGGTCGTTATCTGAACGACGGCGATATGTCAGCAGATTTGCAAGCAATATGTCAGTACGCGCTGCAACCGCTTTGACGTCCAATAACTCACGCCGAAAATCCGGTTTTGCTCAGTAGCAACATTCTATTATGCAACTTAGCCATGCTCGAATACCAAATCTATATCTAATATCCTAAAGCCTACAACGGTCTGCTAAATAAGCCACGCCGAATCAAACTATCAGCATTAAAACCGCCCTGGACGCAGTAGGGGATAATAAACGACGATCTGTACGTTCGCCGGCCAGTTATGCTATAATATAGGTAAGTAGTGGACGCTGCACGGGATTTTGATTAAGTATAAACGCAGCGTTCTTTTTATGTAATATGGCTCAAAAACTCCAAGACCCTACCAAAATTCGTAATGTGGCGATTATTGCTCACGTCGACCATGGCAAAACAACTCTTGTCGACGGACTACTCAAACAATCCCAGACGTTCCGTGACAACCAGGCCGAAATGAGCCAGGAACTGATCATGGACAGCGGAGACCAAGAAAAAGAGCGGGGAATCACCATCACCGCAAAAGTAACTGCCGTACAGCACGGTGACTACCGTATCAACATCATAGATACGCCAGGGCATGCCGACTTTTCGGGTGAAGTCGAACGCACGCTGAATATGGCCGATGGCTGTCTGCTGATTGTGGACGCCCAGGAAGGCCCGATGCCGCAGACTAAGTTCGTACTCAGTAAAGCGCTGGCCGCCGAATTAAAGCCTATCGTCGTTATAAACAAAATAGACAAACCCGGCTCACGTATCAAGGAAGTCGAAGACGAGCTAGCCGACCTGTTCCTTGAGCTGGCCGTTCACGAAGACCAGTTACATTACCCGGTTTACTACGCAATCGGTAGAGCAGGTAAAGCCTGGACTACTCCTCCATCCGACCCCGATAATGACGCCGAAGCAAACCTGGAGCCGGTATTTCAGGCGATCATGAGCCACATTCCAGCACCGAGCGTTGAACTGGAAAAGCCTTTTCAGATGTTGGTAACTGCGCTGGCATGGGACAGCTACAAAGGCAAATACGCCATCGGTCGTATCACCCGTGGGCGGGTCAAAAGCGGAACTCAAGTTACTCTTTGCAAAAAGGACGGCAGTTTTTCCAAAGCCAAAGTAGAATTAGTATTCATGAGCCACGGCGTCAGTAAGTTCGAAGTGCCAGAAGGGGTTGCCGGCGACATTGTCCAGCTCACCGGAGTTGGTGACGCGCAGATCGGCGAAACGGTCGCAGATGCCGAAAATCCGGAAGCACTACCCGTGCTGGAAGTCGAAGCACCGACGCTGCAGATCTTCTTGGGACCGAACACCAGCCCGTTCAAAGGTCAGGAAGGCGAATTCAGCACATCACGCCAGATTGGTGACCGCTTGCAGAAAGAACTCGAAACCAACGTCGGACTTCGCGTCCAGGACGAAGGCATCGGCTTCAAAGTCTCCGGTCGCGGCGAATTACACCTCAGTGTCCTGATAGAAACTATGCGACGGGAAGGCTTCGAGTTTGAAGTCGGCCGGCCGCAGGTTGTGACACACATTAAAGACGGCGTAACCATGGAGCCGATCGAAGAACTGATTATTGAAGTTCCGGCCGAACACGTCGGAGCAGTGCAGATGGAACTCGGCCAGCGCCGGGCTACTCTCAAAGAACAATTTGCCAGCCCCAAAGGTGTTACAAAGCTTGTCTATGAACTGCCAACCCGAGCACTTCTGGGTTTGCGAAATATACTGCTGACCAACACCAAAGGAACGATAGTCATGAACAGCCTGGTAAGCGGCTTCCAGCCCCAGGGAAGCGCGTTACAGCAGCTGCGAAGCGGTGTACTCATCGCCTACGAAGCCGGTGTCACGACTCCATACGCGCTCCAGAATGCTGAAGCCCGCGGCACGACCTTCATCGGTCCAGCCGAAAAAGTATACGCCGGTCAGATCATCGGATTAAACCAGCGCCAGGAAGACATGGAAATCAATGTTTGCAAAGCCAAGCACCTCACAAACATGCGCTCTTCAAGTTCCGACGGTGTCGTGCAGCTAACACCACCAACAATATTCAGCCTCGAGGAATGCCTGGACTTCATCGAAAACGACGAACTGCTGGAAGTCACACCAAAAGCCCTCCGACTCCGCAAAAAAGAACTCGACCCAAATAAGCGAAAACGCCAGAAATAATAACAGGTCATCCGGCCTTTCGGTAATAAGATTTCGTAATCAAAGCATAGAATCGCCTGACACTAAAAAACTCTTGGAAACAAGAGTTTTTTAGTGTCATTGGAATAATCTAGAGATCGGCTTCTGTAAGCAGGCTCGTACTCGTTAAAGCAGCCGACTCTGGAGTTCCGCCCGGCGCAACTGCATAGACGTAGCGGTAGTTGCGGTCAAAAAATGGTTCGCTGCCGGGAATCATCGACATAAATGAGTGCCGGTTGCTATCGTCATAGTCCATCATCAATAATTTGCCACCGCTCACATATACCAGGCGATGACCGTCCATCCATCTGGCATTCGTCGCAGGCGCGTCTATAGGTTCATTTAGTTCGTACGAGTAACTGCGGTCTTTTTTAACGTTATATGTAGCTATTTTGGCGCCGCCTTGAACCATCATAAACTGAGAATTGCTCGAAAATGATACGAATTGGGGGTTAGTGACTCTGAGCGTCCGCACCGGAACAAGCTCCTTCAAAGTACCAGCCCGGCGAACTGTTTGTGGATTCTTATAAACATATGTCCGCTCCGAAGCGGCTGAACCGGCCACAACAAACCAACTCCCATCGAATTGGGCGAGATCTAAAATATAAGGACCACCGGCCGGTACCTGTCGTATTTTGTAAATCGTATCATCTTCACGGAGCATAACGGCAACCATTCCCGGTTCAGCATCCGTCTCCGTAGCATAAAGCAAACGATCTGAACCGTAAGCCTTAAAGCCCAAAGCTCCCTCTAGTTCTATCCTGATCTCTGGATCATCGCCAAGAGCCGCACTTTGCAGCAGTCGGGCTTGTTCATTGAACAGATAAAATTTATCGAATTTCCTGTCTTTAAGCGACACAGAAACTCCCGGCTCTAAGCCAAACAGCCTGGTCAGGTTGATAGAATTCTCCGGTTCTGAACGGTCCAACAGAATGTACTCTTTAAATTCGGAAGTGTTGTACTCAAGAAGTACGTGTCGGTTGTTATTCGCCCACTCAACCAATTTCCATCCGTTTCCGCCTGCAGGTTGAGAAACAAGATCTTCTGGCAAAGATATACTATCGGCCCTTTCTTTTACCAGCCGGGGGCTCGAAACATCAAACACATCAAATCCCAACACATTACCCGGCTGCTGGACTATGATCCACCGACGATCCGGACTGTTGGTAGATAGCCCCGGCAATCCGTCATACTCTTTTACGCTGGTCGTGACAGGTTCGGCAGGTAGTAGCAGGGGATACTCAAAATTCTCGACGACACCACCCTCAAGCCGAAAATCTTTCTCCCACGAATGATACCCCTCGCGCTGCAGTTCGAGTTTATAGCTACCGCCAGGGATATGTAGCTTCGTATTGGTGGTGTTTTTTTCTGGTTTTGCATTCAGATAAATCTGAGCGCCGCGTGGCTGCGAAGACACGAACACAAGACCGTTATGGACTACTTCGCCGTCCCGCGCCAAACCAAAGCCATAAGCCTGATACAACAAGATGACCGTTGCGAATAAAATTGCAATTCCGATAAGAAAATAGCCGACGTACAGACGTACAATATGCGCTCTTTGTTTTTTAGGGTCGAGGAAGTCCATATGGTTATCTTACTATAATACTCTTTAAGGTTACTCATATACCAGTATGGCATAGCTGACTACAGACACAAGGATATCATGACCGGGCTTTTCATAACCTGAAAAGAATCAAGAATCAGACGGTTAGACCAAAAACCCTTGCGGTTATAATAAGCGGGGGTTATTATAGAATAAACCGCTTACGCGAGTAGCATAAGGACAAAAGTCAGGATTGAAACCTTGGGTACACATGAATACAAATAACGTCATAGAAATAAATGGGAAACGCTACGACGCTGTAACCGGCGCTTTTCTGGGTCAGAACGCGTCTCCTTCGAATGCTAAACCCGAAATTCGAGGTCATGCAGTGGACGGGTTTCGACGCGCCAGCCGATCGAACCGTCTAGCGACTTCGATATCACACCCGATACCTGCAGCTGCTTCGCATACGGTAAAAACCGTTGCAGCTCCAAAGCCGCGAAAGCCGCACACTCCCGGCATTCACACAAAAGCTCACGCGCCTCAACCTGCCAAGACTCTCATGCGGACCATCGTCAAAAAACCTTCCGTAAAATCGCCAGCCGTTATAAAAGCACAAACCCGTACTGACCTACTTGCGAAGGTACCCGCGCAAACCGTGGTTCCAAAACTTTCCCATACTAAAGTAGACACCCACCGACTCCGACGTGCAAATCGTATTATTCAAAGTTCCGAGGTAGCAAAATACAGTCCCGCACAACCAGTCCCGGTACGCCACAAGGCGAATCCGACTGCAACGCCCCCCGCAGCCGCAGCTCCGGTTGTTCGACAGTCAGCACCTGTCAGGTCAGATCTTCGTTCGGCACGGCCATCATTTACAGCAGCAAGCCCAAGACCGCAACAGTCGGCACCAGGTAATCGACCCAACAATGCCGCTATGTTCGACCAAGCATTAGCTTCGGCAAAGATTCAGCAGCAAGCCTTCCATACTCCCCGAAAGACCCCAAAAAAAACCAGTCGTCGTTATGCAGCCGGAGCGGTAACCGCCGTCATGCTGGTAATGGTCGGATTTATTAGCTACCAGAACCTGCCAAACATAAACATGAAAGTTGCTTCGCACAAATCCGGCGTCGAAGCGAGGCTCCCTGGATATAAACCCTCCGGATTCTCTTTGAATAACCTAGACTACACACAGGGTAAAGTTACTGTTAAATATAATTCCGACAGTGACCAGACACAATCATTCAACGTGTATCAGATCGCATCGGACTGGAACAGTAAAACACTATTGGACAACTTCGTTTCAACAACGACCAAATCTTACCAGACTATCGAAAGAGCCGGCCGCACTATATACATATATGGAAACAACACCACAGCTACATGGGTTGACAGTGGCGTGTGGATTACAATCGAAGGCAACGCTAATCTGAGCCAGACTCAGTTACTCGACATGGCACTAAGTCTTTAAGTTGAAGTGACGAAGCATCCGAACAGGCTAGCCCTGAACCGCAGGGTGTGGCATACTATGACGTATGTCTACTCCTGTCAGAACCCGTTTTGCCCCAAGCCCAACCGGCGCACTACACTGCGGTACCGTCCGCACTGCATTATTCGCCTGGCTTTTGGCACGTCAGGGAAATGGTAGTTTTTTACTTCGCATAGAAGATACTGATCAAAAGAGGGAAATAGATGGCGGCACGGAAAACATCTTAGAAACGCTCAAATGGCTCGGGCTGGAGTGGGATGAAGGCCCGGGCATTGACGGACCGCATGCACCTTATGTACAGTCACAGCGGCTTGAACTATACAGAAAATACGCCCAGCAACTCGTCGAAAGCGGACTAGCCTACGCGGATCCCTATTCCACAGAGGAACTCGATACCTTCAGACAAAAAGCTCAGGCCGAAAAACGTCCGTTTTTGTACCGCAATCATCGCCCGGAGAATCCATCGAAATACGACGGGACGCAGGCACTTCGCATAAAACTTGAGCCAAAATCATACGGCTGGGATGACGCGGTTATGGGACGGATAGATATGGGCGCCGAAACCATCGACGACTACATCATTATGAAGGCCGACGGTTTTCCGACATATAATTTCTGTCATATTATAGACGACCACGAAATGGGAATCACGCACGTCCTCCGCAGTCAGGAATTTATCGCCAGTATCCCCAAATTCTTAGCAACCCACGAAGCATTCGGTTGGGAGTCGCCAATAAACGCGATTGTTCCCCCAGTTCTGGGAGCCGAAGGCGGAACGAAGCTGAGTAAGCGAAAAGGCGCAAAACCGGTTTTGTGGTACCGGGATCAAGGCTACCTTTCTGAAGCTATAGTGAATTTTATAGCCAGCCTCGGATGGAATGACGGCACCGAACAGGAACTATTTACGATAGAAGAACTGGTCGAAAAGTTCGACTTGGAAAGAGTTCAAAAGAGCGGGGCAAGGTTCGATGAACAACGGCTGCTTTGGATGAACGGACACTACATACGGCAACTGTTTCAAGATGATCTGTATGACAAACTACAAGGATACTGGAGTCCCGAGGCCGAAGGTTACGATGACGATTACAAACGGCAAGTAGCCGGGCTCGTGCAGGAACGATTAAAATATTTTGCCGAACTACCGGAACTCACACGGTTCTTTTTTGAAGATCTACCGATTGATTCCGAGCTCATCAATACACACAAACAACTCAAAAAACTAGACTCAGAAACACTTGCTAAACTTTTGAGCACAAGCAGGGAAGCGCTGGCTGATACAGATTTTTCCGTCGAGCAGTTAACCGATGCGCTCAACGATTTACTCGTACAAACGGAACAGAAACCGGCAGTGTTATATAGTTTAATCCGCATCGCCGTCACTCAGGCACCGAACAGCCCTGGTCTCGCCGACACATTAGCGGTACTCGGCAAAGAGCGAAGTCTTGAACGATTAGACATGCAGTTAACCGCCTGGAAATAAAATACAGACGCTTTTTAGAAAAACCTTAGTAATAACTGGCCTCCGACCATAAGCATTGCTACAATAGAAAGATATGATCGACGATTTCAAACAGATTCCGCCGCGGCGACCGGCGCGTCTAGATACGCTGCAAAACGGCCAAAGTGATGGCGATATAAGTGCGCCTCCCTATCAGGCTCCGTCTTCGGATAACATCTTTACGCCGTCCAGCGTAACCCCGCCACCTAGTATTCAGAACCCGTCTGCGCAAGACTTCAACACGCTACCGGAACCAATAGAACCACTGCCGGAATCCAATGACACGAGCAAGAAAAATAAACGCTTTGGATTTTTTGGACGCTTCAAAAAACCATCACGCAAAAAGGCCATAATCGGTGGCATTATCGCCCTTGCCCTTATTGGTGGCGGCACTGCCTACGCTTTAACTCGCCCAGAACCTCCAGTAGCACCAAAAAAACCGGCCGCCGTGGCGCCGACGCCCGAGCCGGAACCCATCATATCTCCGCTTACCGGGATTGAAGTGACCGAGGAACAACGTGCCCGGCCGGTAACCGGCGTCATGATAGAGAACAGCCCGAGCGCCCGACCGCAGTCCGGCCTCAAGGATGCCGGAGTTGTCTTTGAAGCTATCGCTGAATACGGCGTCACACGTTTTTTAGCGCTCTTCCAGGAAACTGAACCGGCTAATATCGGCCCGATACGCAGCCTGCGGCCTTATTACATGGATTGGGCTATACCGTTCGACGCATCAATCGCTCACGTCGGTGGTAGTCCGGATGCGCTGGCCCGAGTCAAAGAACTTGGCTCAAAAGATCTTGACCAGTTCCAGAATGCCGGCGCCTTCCGCCGAATCAACACCCGTTATGCCCCGCATAATATGTACAGCACGATGGTGCAACTCGTCGATGCAGGCAAATCCAGAGGCTACGAAAAAAGTGAATTCACCGGTTTTGAGCGAAAGAAAAACCCTGAACCGGCAGCTGTACCGCCAGCCAAAAACATTAACCTGGCAATTTCTGGCCCTACCTACAACGTTACGTACAATTACGATCCGGCTACCAACGCTTACAAACGAGTTATGGGCGGAGCGGCACATATAGATCAGGAGAGCGGCGGGCAACTTGAACCAAAAGTTGTCATCGCACTCGCAATGCCGTATTCTGTTGCCCCGAACGGCGTTCACTCGCAGTACGTCACAACCGGAAGCGGCAGTGCCCACTTTTTCCAGGATGGAAAAGTCATAGTTGGCACTTGGGAAAAAGCAGATTATAAAAGTCAGTTCAGTTTTAAGGACGAAACAGGAAAACCGATAAAATTAAACCCTGGCCAAACCTGGATCACCGTCGTCAGCGATCCGACAAAAGTAACGTTCGGCCCTTAATGCTCAAAATGGACAATTTCCGACATCATAAACGTATCCACCATCCTATTGCTATACTATATATATGATTGAACTCAGCGACGAACATTTTGAAAATCTCGTAGGCGAAGCTCTAGAGAGTTTGCCGGGTGACCATGTCAAACGAATCCAGAACATAGCCATCATCGTCGAACACGACCCAAGCTCCGCTCAGCGCGAACAGCTCAAATTACGTCACGATCAGACACTGTACGGTCTATACGAAGGCGTGCCACTGTCAATGCGCCAAGGGACGACGCCGTTATTACCAGACAAGATAACGCTTTTCAAGAATCCGCTTAGTTATGGCGCAAACACCCTCGCTGACGTCAAAGAAGAGATTCGCCATACCTTGTGGCACGAGATCGGACACTACTACGGACTGGATCACGCGCGGATTGCTGAACTGGAATAGTGCATACAGCAACTAGGTCTTTAGAGTCGGCTGAAATATGCGTTCAGGTGGTATACACAGTAGAGGATCGAAATCATAAGCTTCTGCGTTACGGGGCTTGAACTCCTTTAAGGTGCGTTGACGATCCCACCCCATTTCTCCGGCTACATACGCTTGGGTCGACTGTCCGTGACCAAGCACGAGGATAGGGAAGACATCACGATAGCAATCGATGACTCTGGCAATTTTTATGTGTTTTTCGGTCCAGGTCTCGGCGCTTGGTGCGATTCGGAAGTCTAACCCCTCTTCTCTGGCACGGGCATCCATTTCTGGGGTAAATACTTTGTCCTTTGGTTCGCCACTACACTCGCCCCAATCAACCTCGCACAATTCCTTAGATACAACCACAGGAATACGTTTATGTGTACGAGCGATATCGGCTGCGTGGCGGGCTCGTTCTTTGTGAGATGTAATAATGAGCCCAATGTCGCTGCGAGCTACGAATAATGCCCCGAGCTGACGTCCTTGTTCTATACCTATCTTAGAAAGAGGAGGATCGGCATTGATATCATCGAGATGAGATTCGTTGCCATGTTTCTTGACAGCGTCAGGGTGCCGCGCAAGTATTACAGGACCATGTTCATAAATCATAGACATCTTCTCATTATACCACTTATGTCTATATTTTGCAATTTACTGCAATTAAACACCCACAAATTAACATTCTTATTTCAAAAAAAGTATACCATAAAAATATATAATACAAATGTAAAACGCTTGTGAACAAGGCTCGCATATCTTATACTTCTTTCTTACAGCATGGTACAAAACGTCCTTCTTAATACGATCTTGAATATCTAGCCCGATGGATTCGGCACTCCTTCTCTTTATTGCATTTATTTTATTAGGATTTAGTGCAGCCTTTTCAGGATTAAACGTCGGACTTCTTATGGTACGCCCGGCAGAATTAAAGCGGAAAGCAAAACAGGGTGACAAAATTGCCGCCCGGCTCTATCACTACCGGAACAACGGCACCTATCTCATCGTCTGTATTCTGCTGGGAAACGTCGCGGTCATATCAACAGTTTCTTTGATGCTCGGGTCGATATTCGGCGGCATTATCGCCGGAATTATCACAACCATTGTTATCACTATATTCGGTGAAATTTTACCCCAGACGGTTTTCGTTCGCCATGGTTACAAGTTTAGCCGTTATTTTTTCTGGTTGCTCGATACTATATTTATCCTGTTCTATCCCGTGGCTAAGCCGATGACACTTGTCCTTAACAAATTTTTTGGGGAAGAGCTACCGACCATACTGTCACGTGAAGAACTGACGCATCTCGTCGATGAACATGCTCACACAATTGATAGTGCCATCGACTTTGACGAGAGCCGCATTGTGCAGGGAGCACTTAAATATAGTACGATCCCGGCCGGCGACATCATGACGCCGATAGCAGATGCCGCAGTTCTAAATATTAAAGACACCATAGACGCATCAATGTTGTCACGGCTCAGAAGGTCGGGGCATTCACGATTTCCAGTATTCGATGATGGCTCTAATGATTACCTTGGGATAATGCTCGTAAAAGACCTGATCGGCGAAGAACTGCCGGTGCCCGTAGCCCATATATACCGAGACAAAATATACGACGTAAATTATGACAGCCCGCTCGACACCGTACTCAGCCGCTTTATACAGACCAAAAGCCATCTGTTCCTGGTCCATGACGACAATGACGCGGTCATCGGCATCGTAACGTTGGAAGATGTCATAGAAAAGATACTGAACCGCAGGATATCCGACGAGTACGATACCGACAATTAACACGGTGTGAGGTAGAATAAGAGCATGAGCACTATCAAATACTACGCCGACTGGCTGTTCAAAGACATGCACGGCCGCCATGGTAAATACATCATCGCCGAAGTGCCGAACCTGCCACTCATAGTTTTTATGGTCTCTATGGGGCTGGGGATCATTATGTATCCCGGACCGTTCCAGACATTCCTGATTCTAACTGCATATGTGGCGTTTTTTTTATGGGGAATTATGGAGTTTCGCGGTGGTCGCAGCAGATTCCGAAAAATAATAGGATTCCTCGCGATCGTATCTGTCATATTGGCTGTAATCTGGCATAGTTTCGGTTAATAACCATGCCCGGATACAAAGGTCATATCATCGGAGCGACAGCGGGCTCGTTCGCTTATGTTGGTATGCTTGCCGCCGTACCGCCGGATTTACTCGGGGCTAATCATCTCGTTTTAAGTGACATGCAGTTACTAACAGGGCTTTTTGTTATTGCCATTCTGTTCGGATTATTTCCGGACATTGACACGAATTCAAAAGGCCAGGACATCTTTTACGGCTTGGCGCTTATTGCCGACATACTCCTGATACTCGATGGCAGATACGAAGCAGCAGCCTACTTAGGATTGTTGGCTTTAACGCCGATTGTCGGTAAACACCGCGGCTGGACGCATAGCAAGTGGGCCATGCTTCTGGTTCCATCACCAATTTTTTTGGTGCCCTATCTACAGAATCACCAACTTCTCGATACAGCCCTTCTGGTGTATGGAGCTGCTGTGGTCGGTTACTTCAGTCATTTACTGCTAGACGGGAAAATTACCAGGTTTATACGGGTAAAAGGAAGATAGGATCAATTGCTGCAGCATCATATAAATTCCCTACATAGATTGATTTTTAAACGCGTCGGCATATAGTTAAAAACAACACAAGAAATATGGGGGAATTATGCTCGGAACCACGCAAGCGATCATCAGAGAAGCAGCACACAAAATTGGCATGAATGAAGCAGATGTCGAA
>JBGTMN010000008.1:0-22305 GCA_041743525.1 Saccharimonadales bacterium (SeqCode)
GTCAAAAGCAGCGTTGAAATGTGCGATCCATCCACATCGGAATCGGTCATAATAATGATCCGGTGATATCGAAGTCCATTTATGTCGAACGAGTCTTCAATTCCGACTCCTAAAGCTTTGGTGATATTGAGGATTTCGTTGTTGGCCAGCATTTTGTCCAGACGGGCACGTTCGACGTTCAGCACCTTACCTCGGAGCGGCAGAATCGCCTGGGTTTTGCTGTCGCGGCCGGATTTCGCGGAACCGCCGGCAGAGTCACCCTCTACTAAGTACAGCTCGGAGGACGCAGGGTCTTTGGAAGAGCAGTCAGCCAGCTTGCCGGGCATTGAAGCCCCTTCTAGGACGCCTTTACGGATAATATTTTCACGGGCAGCACGAGCAGCTTTGCGGGCACGGGCACTAAGTAAAGCTTTACCGACAATTTTCCTGGCAATAGCCGGGTGTTCTTCTAGATAGTAATTCAGATTTTCGGCTAGAACCTGTTCGACATAGCCTCGAACTTCAGGGTTTCCGAGCTTATTCTTTGTCTGGCCTTCGAACTGAGGGTCAGGAAGTTTTACCAGAATTACAGAGGTCAAACCTTCGCGGCAATCTTCGCCGGACAAATTCTCTTCTTTTTCGCGGAGTAGACCAGATTTACGGGCATAATCGTTTATAACGCGGGTTAGAGCGGCACGGAAGCCGGTAATATGCGAACCACCATCAGGGTTATAGACGTTGTTGGCGAAGGCTTTGATCTGCTCCGTGTACGCATCTGTGTATTGCATAGCTACTTCGATTTGTACGTCGTTGACTGTCTTGTCTACATAAAATACGTCGTCATCGACGACTTCTTTGCCGATGTTCAGGTGCTTAACATACGACTGTATGCCGCCTTCAAAATAAAAACCATAACGACGGCCGGTAGCATCATCTGTGAGTGAGGTTCGTATACCTTTTGTGAGATAAGCCGCATGGCGCAGCCGGTCGAGGATACTTTCATAATTCCAGGCATTTCGCTCCATAATGCTAAAATCCGGATAAAAAGTGATCTCTGTTCCCTGCCTCGATGTTTTACCAACTACCTTGAGGTCTCCCTGTGGCGCACCCTTGGCGTACTCTTGGCGGTGCAGCTTTCCTTCGCGGTAAACTTCAACGATCAGTTTGTCGGACAGCGCGTTTACGACACTGACGCCCACTCCGTGAAGTCCGCCCGAAACTTTGTAGCCATCGCCACTGAACTTACCGCCGGCATGTAATACCGTTAGGACTGTCTCGACGGTACTTTTACCGGTTTTCGCGTGAATCCCTGTTGGAATTCCCCGTCCGTTATCGAACACCGTCACGCCACCGTCAGCTAACAGTCTAACTGTTACTTCTGTGGCATGCCCCGCCAGCGCTTCATCTATTCCGTTGTCGACGATTTCCCATATCAGATGGTGAAGACCCTCGGCTCCAGTGCCCCCAATATACATTCCAGGACGCTTACGTACCGGCTCAAGGCCTTCAAGAACCTGGATTTGTTCCGCTTCATAACCTTTTTGTTTAGCCACGATAAATTACCCTTTTTTGATTATACTTATGATAACGCTGATGAATCACTTATAAATAGATGTGCAACCCACTGCTTCGCATATTATTATAGCGTAAATCGTATAGCCGGACAACATCGACCAATACGGCCTGTCCTACTCCGGAGCGGCCGTGTCTTTTATGTGCAGATTACCATCTGGGTCGATGATGATCGTGTCCTCTTTGTCGGGGTCAGACTTGTGAGCCGGTGGCGTGAACTGCGGGTGCTCCATATCGATTGGCCGTTGGGGCACTTCTGGCTTCGATTCGGGCACTGGTTCAGATTTTGGAGACTTGCTGGAATCTTCTTCGGTTTGGGGGGGCGCGAGCTTAGTATTATCTTCATCACTGCTGTTCGATACTTCTGGCTTCGAGGCTGATTTTGCCGAAAGTTCCGCCTGATTCGGAACTTTTAGCGGTTGACCTGCCGGCTCATGGTGAGTCATTGGCGCGCCTGGAGCATGGGACGAGGCATGTAGTGGTTGCTCAGAATGGGTCGGCGAAGTTTGTGTCGGCGGTCCGAACGGATCAGAAGTAACAATCGGGCGCGGGTTAAGCTGAGCGGCCGCGCGGTCAAACGGATTCGGCCGTTCGGAATTTGTGTAGCCCGCGGGCTGAGTCTGGCTTGACGGGTGATACTGAGATTGCGGAGGCATACCGTTCGGCTGCATCGTAGAAGGCTGCCTGTATCCATAGCCGGGAGGAGGAGCCGGCTGAACCTGTTGCGGTGCGTATTGTCGTGGATTCGGAGCGGCACCACCAGGGTAATAACCTGCGGGTGAAGTCATTGGCGCCTGATGACCCTGAGCGCCATATGGAGATTGGCCCTGACCCGGGGGGTATGGTTGCTGAGGATGCGCGCCTGCCTGCTGCTGTGGGGCGCCGTACATTGCGCCCGGCTGCATCGTTCTTTGAGCCATTCCTGGCTGACTATAAGCAGGCTGCATTGGCCGAGCGGTCTGCTGCATTGGCTGCATCTGCTGTGGAGGACGCGAAGCCTGAGCCGGCAACGGACTCGACTGACGTTTCGCCATCCAATCATCCATAAACGAACCGCCGCCCTGTTGCTGTTGCGGAGGCCTGGCAGGCTGCGGAGCACCATACCCTGCGGCTGGCTGCATTTGTTGCTGAGAGCCAAAACCGGCGCCCGAAGATGCAGGCGGACGTCCAGCCATACCTTGAGCCTGGCCGGGCTGGCCTCCAAATGTAGGTTTTGGAGCTTCAGGAGTCGTCGCCATTCGATCGAAGACAGCTTTTTCTACGACTGCTTTCGGATGACCATATTTCGCGGCAGATAACTGTTTAAGCGCCTCTGCCAGTTTTGGATTGGGATTTCCAAGCGGTGGCAACGTCGCCATACTGAACGGCTGAGTCGGCACACCGCCAACCAGCGTACGAACGATGGCATTGTGGTTGGGGATCCTTAATAGGTCTCCTGCATCGAAAGTCGGTTCAAAATACTGCGTAATCGCTTCGACATCGGGCTGACCGATGCGGAACGCAACAACCGTACCCATATTCCCGAACACCGCATCGCGGATCTCGGGCGTCAGCTGCGTCGTGAACTGGTTCGCAACTATCAGGTTCAAGTGATACTTTCGAGCTTCCGACATGATTGTCGCGAACGAATCAGTAGAAAAGTTCTGGAACTCATCTACATAGAGCGCGAAGTCTTTTCGTTCACTTTCAGGGATATTTGCCCGGCTCATGGCTGCCGCTTGGAATTTCATCACAAAAATCATACCCAGCAATTTGGAGTTCAGTTCACCGGTACGACCCTTGCTCAGATTAACCAGCAGAATCTTCTTATTATCCATGATGTCGCGCAGATCGAAGGCGCTCTTGGTCTGTCCTATTATATTGCGCATCATTTGGTTAGAAAGAAACGCGCCGAACTTACTCACGAACCAGGCCGTCACTTCACCGGCGTCATTAGAACGTTGGGATGCCGGGAACTGCTTGAGCCAGAAATCGCGCACCGTCTGGTCTTTAACATGTTCCAGTTTCTGCTTAAGGAACTGAGGATCACGGAACAACTGGGGGATGTCCACGAAAGTTCCCCCGGCCGGATCTGCCATAACCGCCAAAGCGGCGTTTCGGAACATATCCTCGTACCTTGGACCCATAATTCCCTGATGTTGCGGGTCGTACAATTTTTGTAGCATATTGATAGTTTCCTGAATCAGGAAGTCTTTTTGCTCAGGATTAGAAAACTCGAATAAGTTCAGTCCCATTGGATAATCCATGTCCGACGGACAGAAATATATGACGTCTTCGGTACGTTCTTTTGGCACCATAGAAAGGATCTTTTCGGCTGTATCACCGTGCGGGTCGATGAATGCGAAACCATCACCGTTTATCATGTCCTGCAGTGCCAGATTTTCCAGAAACGTAGATTTACCAGTTCCTGTCTGTCCAACGGCATACATATGTCGCTGCCGGTCGCCAAGCGCCAGACGTATCGGCTTTTTGGCGCCGCGGAACATATTGACGCCCAGGAGCAGCCCCTTTTCGGGCATATTACGTGGAGCATCTACTTGTTTGGAAGCCTGCCGTGTCAGCTGCGATGTCGGAATACTCCGCTGATCAGGAAAATGGAACAGTGTCGCCAGTTCTACAGAATTTAAGATGTTCTTCTTTTTCTGATGCTGCGGGAAAAACCGCATGATGTAGCTTGTGACAAAGCTATCAATATCTTTGGCTGGAGTGTATTTGAATCCGTTTTTGCCAGGAGCATCAAATAACGAGAATGTGGCGGCTACATTAGAGAGGATCGCCTGAGAACGTTGTGATAAGTTCGACGATGCGACAACCCGGATCAGCACCTCGAATCCAGGACTTCGGGTCTTGTCGTCGATAGAATCGAGTACCGACTGTTCCATGCCGGAAAGCTCTTTCGGCTTGTCTTTTTCGTCACTTTTTCCCGGCTCTGGCGGCTTTATAAAAGCCATGAAGAATTGCTTTGCGAGCGTGATTATAGCTTCACTTCCGGCTTTGCTTTCCTTGCCCTTGCGCTTACTGCTTGCCAGTGCCGAAGCTTCTTTGCGCCAAACAGGATCGGCAGGACGCATGAGTATCTGGATTGCCGCACCGTCTTCTTTTTCGAGCGTCGATAGTGAATTCAAAAGCGAAAGCATGGCGTCCCGCTTCAAATCCTGGAAAGTTGCAATCGGGTAGGCAAAATTGTTCTTCAGTACAAGCTCGCCTCCGACAGTGCCGCCCATTTTTCCAACCTTACTAAAAATATTGTGTTCAGCTACTTCTTCGAGCCGGGCCGACGGATATGCACTGATGATAGCCTGCTTAACAACATCGACAAGAACCACTGGAACTGCAGCATAATAGTATACAAAGCCGTGAACACCCACGATTTCAAACGAAAGATGCCTCTGGCCATAATAATTGGCCTTGAAACCCTTCTGTAAAGTGCTGGCAATAATGTTGTAAAGAATGGTTGCCTTTGAGATGTTTTCATCTGTTAAATCACGCACGTCCCTGCCGCCTGACGCCGTATCGTCACTTGGCGGTGGCAGATGGATTATCATTGGAACCATCTTCAGACTGCGCTCGAATCTTTTCTGCACACGCATTTTTTTTCGCATACGGGAGTACACTAGAGGACCCGCAACTGCCGCGACAGTTATAAGTAACAATAGAATCGTTATGAAGGTCAGCATTACGACTCTTCCGGCACTACGATTGTCTTATCGTACCGTTTTTTAAGATATTCGGCTCTGAGCTTGGAAATCTCCAGCGTCTGTTCATGAGGATCGGTTTTTGTGCGGGCTATGATTTCTTCGGCCTTTAATACCCACTCTGCTTCTATGAGATCACCGTCTTGTGCAGTTGCGGGAACGCTCAGTTTTTTTGCGGACGCCTCGCCTGATTGCACGGGCACGGTCGGAGGAAGCCAAGTTGCGCCACCTGGCGAGTTAACAGGCGGCTGCGCTACTGACGCGCTGGCTATATCCGAAGGATGAGACGCAGCAGCCGATTGACCGGAATTAGGATCATGTGCGACCTGGTCTGAATTCCGGGCGTCGTCTGAGGTACCCGCAGCAGCCGTCTGTGCAGACGGACTTTGAGGGGATTGAAATGGTGATACCGGCTGAGGTAAATTCATACCTGCTTGAGGATTGTTGTCTTGATTCATACCTTGAGTATATTATACAACTAGATCAGCCAAATCAGCAGTAAAACAAAAGGAATATCGCGAAGATCCTGCAGGGCCTGTATTTATCTCCGTGATTTTAGAACAAAAAAACATCCGAAAAGATACAAAGCTATAATAATAAAAACGTCACGGGTCGTGAGCATGCCTATAGACTGCAGCGCCAAAAAACTCGTCGCAGTACCTGCCATTCCCCACACTATCATCCTTTGGACTATGTGGCTCAGCTTCCGATTCATACCTGTTATCTTCACAATTAGACTCATTGAAAAATACAAGATTCCAAATATACACAAGAAGCTGGCTATCAACCATACGGAAGATACTGACCGTGGACTCGTAAAGCTAAAAAAGGCGGCCGCCAGTAACCCTACGAGCGTTAAGGCTACAAGTTCAGGATACTGTTTCAAGACGGAACTTTTCATAGTACGTCCTATTATAACTTTTATGAATGATTACTTTTGATCGGATTTCCTCAATTAGTCCATGACAATCAATTCCTATTCTTGGCATTAAATAGCACCGCATCAAAGAGCGGTGCTGATTGTTTTACTAAAATGTTGCCAAGGCGGTAAATCCGCTCATATAAGAGACTATTGTAGCGCTTACCGCCTATGGCTGACTGACCGCTCTTCCTACCGGTAAGGTAGTCCGAGCGATATTGTGGAGTTTGTCGACAGAGGGCCGACTGGTTGTAAGTTGTAAGTACTTTTCGGGACCCGTAATTCTTTTTGTAGAATCTTTTTGTTTTTGTAACTTACAATTTCAATACTAGCACGAGAGCCTCATAATGTCAATAGACTTATGCTTATAGGCGGTCATTAACAGCTTAGGCAACACTGTGTAATTAAAACCCGTCGTACGTATGACCAATACGTACCGAAAAAATACAAAAAACCGAATACTTAAAATAGTAAGAATTCTTATAGTCTTGGTCATGCTTAGAGCGTATTCTCGGTATGTGGTCGTCCACCAAACCACAAAAATACCAAACAAAAACCCGCTCTTCAAAAAATGCTGAATGTGGAAAAGTCGCATAACGCTTATAGTTATGCACAGTCTTTTACACACTTCTTTAATATTGTCATTGACACTTCTTATGACAATTTATAAGATAGGCATAGCACTTGAATAAATTAAGTGCTCAAAAATAAAAACGGATCGCCAAAGTGACAACGAACACTCGCATGTCGTTGTCACACCAAGACAATCCGTTTACACACAAAAACCTCCAAAAGCTAAAATAAATCCAAAAACTACAGGACTCGCCTCTCAAACAGGCGGGTTCTTTTTTTATAGCCAGAATGATTCTCATGCTTGCGTAAATGTTCGCCAGCGCCCTACAATGCCCAGCATGAGTGCGCGGATACACAGTCTTTTGGATATCGGAACGAGCGGGATCGTCGTGGATATCGAGTGTCATTTGTCTAACAATCTGCCGAACATTGTTATTGTAGGGTTCGCAAATCGTGCCGTAGACGAGTCAAAAGAGCGCGTCCGGGGTGCATTTTCCAACAGCAAACTCGACCTGCCGCGGAAGCGCATCACGATAAATTTGGCTCCGGCGGACATTCCGAAAGACAGTAGCAGCTTCGACCTCGCTATCGCAGCCGCTATCCTGCAGGCCACCGGCACCATGAAACATGCGCCAAGCGCCAAAGAGGCCATTTTGGGCGAGCTCGGACTTGATGGCAGCGTCAGGCCCGTCCGCGGTATCATAGGAAAGATACTAGCCGGACGAAATCACGGGATCACCACCTTTTACATACCAAGCGCCAATATGAGTCAGGCCGGCCTGGTTCCTGGCGTACAACTCATCGGCGTCAAATCCCTGAGCGAGCTATACGGCCACATGGTTGGATCGACAAAGCTATCTGCCATAACGACGAAGCGTGGTGACATGGTCGAAGCTTACACGCAGACCGCCACTGAGCACGAGCTCAGTCTGCACGAGGTCATAGGTCAGGCCCGTGCCAAGCGGGCTTTAGAGATCGCTGCAGCCGGCGGACACAACATATTTCTAAACGGCCCGCCGGGTACCGGCAAAAGCATGCTGGCCCGTGCCCTGCCCTCTATATTGCCCCGTCTTACTCCTGACGAAATGCTCGAAGTTACCCATCTGCATAGCCTCGCCGGCAAATCGTTTGACACGGTCATCACCACCCGACCATTTCGGAGTCCGCATCATAGCGCCAGTAACGTGTCTATTCTGGGCGGCGGACACACGCTCCGTCCGGGCGAAATCAGCTTGTCGCACCGCGGTGTCCTGTTCTTCGACGAATTCCCGGAATTTTCCCGTCAGACCATAGAAGCACTGCGCCAGCCGCTGGAAGACCGCGAGATAACCATTGCCCGTGCCAAAGACAGCCTTTGTTACCCGGCAGATTTTATTATGGTTGCCACTGCCAATCCCTGTCCGTGCGGCTTTTACGGCACTTCTCGACCCTGTACATGTCCAGCACATGCAGTTCAGCGGTATCGCTCTAAGTTGTCCGGACCTATTATGGACAGGATAGATTTATACGCCGACGTTCAAGAAGTTGACCACTCACGACTGTTATCTTCAGCGCAACCTCAAGCCTCAGGCACTTCCGAAATCAGAGATCGGGTTCTAAGAGCCCGCAAGACGCAGCGCGAGCGATACGACAGTTCCACACTGAACGCCTCTATGAACAACCGCGATATAAACAAGCATGGGAATTTGAGTTCCGAAGCCAAAAACCTGCTCGATACTGCCGGAAGCAAGCTCGATCTATCTGCCCGCGCTTATATGAGGACAATAAAAGTATCCCGGACTATCGCCGATCTGGCCGACAGCACAGTCATTAAGCCAGAGCACGTGACCGAAGCTTTGCAGTATCGCAGCCGATAACAGTAGTAAACGCTACTAGTTGCTTGAGTCGTTAAGCTACTTACACTTTATTCCTTACGCAGATTCCTGTCGCACTTAAATTTTCCGTTGCATCAATTACTTGCATTACACTTTTAAATACTGTTTAATAGTTTTTATTATAGATGCAAGAAAGTATGGAGAACGGCTATGTTTGGATCAGAACGAAGAAAAATAGAACGCGAAATTGAAAGACTAGAAGCAACCCGTCTGGAACTTCCCTTTTTGCCGGACCCACGGACATTGAACATAGCCAGGGCCGGCGTACCCATGCTTAGCACAGAGAATGCAATCACCCGTCACAGTTCAATGATTGCCGACCTCCTCATTGAATGTCCTGACGCTCGCGTAACAGTTGATCGTGAAGCTATCGCCCAGAACCTGATCGAAGCCGAAAAATCCGGGCGCCCAACTCCGCCTCTCCGTTTTCAAAGCATTGAAGAAGACTTCCGTTTAAGCAAAGAGTTTCAGCCGGGTACGCCAGCTGCTCAAGCACTACATGAAAACCGTCTGCGCGAACTCGGATTTTTTGCGCTCGACCAATAATCATCGTCATGTATCTCTTTAAATTACTCGTTGGTATTCTGCTCATCGCTGGAATACCAGAGGTCTCCAAACGCCTCGGACCGCAGCTCGCTGGGGTACTTTTGCTCATTCCGGTCATCAGTATCTCCGCGCTGTATCTTACGGCAACCACTGTCGGCAGCGGTGCAGCCATCAAAGTCAGCAGAGCCGCCCTGCTCGGCCTTATACCATTGGCCTTGTTCTTTATCGTCACTATTGTAACCATAAAGCGATTCCCTCCATCGGTCGCCCTCAGTATCGCTTTTGCTGTTTGGTTCAGCGTCGCAGGCGCAATCGTCTATCTGTTGGATCCACAGCCATCCTAGAACTTTGACGACGGGAGTCATGTTTTGTTGACCTCTGTTACTCATTCTGTTAGAATAGAGACCGCATCTACTAACAGCGTAAAGGAGACCAGTCTATCAGCAAGCATACCCGTCTGAACAACGAGATTCGGGCGCGAGAACTTCGTGTCATCGACGAAAATGGAGCCCAGATCGGCGTCATTTCCCGGGACGAAGCTTTACGCATGGCTGAAGATCAGGGTCTGGATCTTGTCGAGATCTCACCGGAAGCCAGTCCTCCGGTCGCTAAAATCGTAGATTGGGGCAAATTCAATTATCAGCGTACCAAACAGCTGCAGAAGAACCGCAAAACCAGCAAATCTCTCGAAATGAAGCAGATGCGCTTCGGCCTCAAGATCAGTGATCACGATCTGGAGGTAAAGATGAACAAGGTGCGGAACTTCCTGGAAGCGGGCCACAAAGTCAAAATTACCGCTTTCTTCCGTGGTCGTGAGCTTGCCCACAAAGATCTCGGTTTCAAAATCGCCGACAAAGTAATTGCCAGCTTCGGAGACACAATTGTCGTCGACCAGGCACCACAACTCGCCGGTAAACAGCTCAGTTTCGTCGTCCGCGCAAGCAACGTCAAACGAAAAGAAGAAGTAGCAGAAGAAGAAACATCACCCATATTGAGCATTTAAGGAGAAGAATCATGCCAAAGCTAAAATCACACAGTGGGACAAAGGACCGCGTACGAATTTCAAAAAACGGCAAAGTCCGTGTCGGTAGTCCGAACCGGAACCACTTTATGTCAAAGAAAAGCGGAGCCCGCAAGCGCCGTTTAGCCGGTCTGCGTACGCTTTTCGGAGCCAACAAGAAAATTATGAAGCAGAAGTTAGGAGTCTAATCAGATGCGAGTCAAACGAGGCGTCGCCAGTCACGCCAAACACCTCAAAATACGGAAAGCAACCAAAGGCTTTTCGCATTCTAACCGCGTCAGCCTAAAACGCGGCAAACAAGCCGTTACAAAATCCCTGCAGTTCGCCTACCGCGACCGCCGCAACAAAAAGCGCGCATTCCGGACGCTGTGGAACATTCGCATCAATGCAGCTGCCCGCGATAACGGCACTACTTATTCCAAACTGATTGCAGCACTTAAAGCCGCTAGCATCAACCTCGACCGCAAAGTACTGTCAGAGCTTGCCGTAAACGAACCAAAGGCATTTACGAGCGTTGTCAAAGCAGCTACAAAGTAATATATTTTCATCTGTTAAATACAGACTGAACACAAAAATACCTCCTTTTATAGGGAGGTATTTTATTTACGGATTTTGGTTACAATTCTAGTGTAAGACCGTTTTTTTCCTGAGATTTTTGTTGCGCCACCAACGTCTCTAATTGAAGCGGCGATAGTCCGCGGCTTGCTTCAATGACTTTGTCTTCTACCAAAGTATGAGTCCACATATACGTTGCTTCATTGGCTACTCCAAGACGTGGGTTGACAGTAGCTAGACCGTACTCGAACCCGACGACTTCACAATTTTCGATTGAATCAATCACCTGATCGCCAATTACAACCGCCAGTGGATCGTCCTTATGATCTAAAAATTCATCCATTCTGAACTTCTTTAGCTCAGGATCTAACTCTGGATCGGTATTTATTACGTGCATAGTTGTCTTCCAGAATGTACTGATGCCGGTATTCTTATGCAACTGCGAAATTTCATCGAAAAATTGTATTGCCTCAGGAGTCCCCCATGGATCAATCTCTTCACTAGTCGGGAATCTATCAATATAAGACATAATAACTCCATTATTTACTTTGAGGTGGTCAGACTATCTATAAGCCGGGTTTTGTACCCTGTCATAAAGACAGAACGCTAATCATCTATCTAGGACTACAGTTGCCTGTAGTCTCGAGCGGTTCTTATGATGTGGTTCCAGCGGGACGCTGTAGCCTCGAAGGCCCAGGAACCGCATCTCCTTGCAACAGGCAGGGTTTACCTTCTTCCACGGTCACCCGTGGTCAATGCGAGCTCTTACCTCGCTCGTTTCACCTTTGCCCCGACCGAAGCCGGGGTAGTTTCGTTTCTGTGGCACTTTCCCTAGGGTCGCCCCCGGTCGCCGTTAGCGACTGCCCCTTCCCTTTGTTGCCCGGACTTTCCTCCTGCACTTATCACAACCGAAGATGTAGTAGATCTGCACTATAATGCGCAGTTCCCTCTGACTCTACGACTCTTCTTCTCTGATAAGTGCAGGCGAGTAGCCGATAATCTGACCATCTAAGATTATAGCACCGAAACCGGTTTCTATACAGACTTAAGCCCCAAACCCTCGTCCAAAGCGCGGTTAACAGCTGCGTCGGCCAATTTATTCATTTCCCGCGGCACGTGAGTGTATGTCACTTCATCGAATCCAGCGGCCAGTGTCTTTATGGCGGCATGTACCGGCCAAAGATCCCTGTTACTGACCTTAAAAATGCCGCTCATTTGGTTAACGACCAACATGCTGTCTAAATAACAAGCAACTTTACGCACTCCCATTTTACGAGCTTCTTCCAACCCGTATTTGAGCGCCAAATATTCCGCCTGATTATTTGTCGTTACACCGAGGTAGATGCCGTTATCGACTAGCACCGTGCCGTCGGCTGGGTCTATGATTACATAGCCGCTGGCAGAAGGACCGGGATTTCCCCTCGATCCGCCATCTGTATACAACTGTACACTGGATAATCTTGGAGATTTTACTGCATCACCCGCCATATCATCCGTAAGTTTTTTATCAGTTAGATGTATATGCACGATCTTTACGACATCGTTAAGGCTAACCTCGCGGTCATAATAGCCACTCAGTTTTTCGAGCATAGCTCCAACCGTCGCAAATCCCTGGTCCTGCATGTCTTCCGCAGTTATGTCCTGTAGGCGCTTCTCGATAATCCGCTCAATCCGACCAGTTCCGATAATCGTCCACGTTTCCGGATGCTCTGCATCTACTTTATCCAGGAGTCTGATTTCGTCGTGCACTACCAGTTTTTTATCGTCGTTCAGCCGCCAGGTACTTCGTAATCCGTTGCTTAAAACCCTCTGGGCAACGTCATGGTCAAGCTTTAATGTTTTCATACGATTCATTATCTCATAAGAGCGCTCAAAAATTGCGGCGAAGTCCTGTATACTATCCCTGTTATATATCAGCAGAACTAACGGGGTGTAGCGCAGTTGGTAGCGCGTACGGCTGGGGGCCGTGAGGTCGCAGGTTCAAGTCCTGTCACCCCGACCATACGATAATTCAGTGGCTTTCACCAGGCTGGCAAAGGGTTCTTTCCAGAGGTAGGAGGCCACTTTTTCGTTATCAACACGCAGGTTCAAAAACAAAATGCGGCACAGCACGTCTTTTTCAACGGCTGAACCTGCACGCATCTTGTCAGCGGCTGTTTTTACGACGTTCAAAAACTCGGCCTCACTTAGCTTGATTTGCCGAGGGTCAACGATTTTTGCTTCCAGTTTGGCGATGCGGTCTTCGTAGTCTGCCTGCTGCTCAGCTAGCTCGGTAATTCGCTTGTCGTTGGCCTTGTAAACAGGCGAGCTTTTATCGTAGTCAGTTATGCTCAATGCTCGCTGTTTCAGTTCGCTTTTGATATGAGTCAGGCCGCCTCGTAGGCTCTGTACCTGCTCTTTGATAGTAATTATCTTAGCGTCAGTCATGCTGTCGAGGCGTTTACTGTATCGTTCATACGCCTCATCGGTCAGTTCTAATGAATCCAGCCGCTCGTAAATCGAATTGAACACATGCTTTGCACGCAGCGACTTCGGCTTCCTGTTGCATGATGGATTGTCGCAACGGTACGTCAGTACATAAGTGCCACTACCGGTCTTATTCTTGCCGACCTGCATGTGGTTGTTATCATCGCAGACCGCACAATACACCATGCCACGCAGCGGATAGTAGGCCGTCCGCTTCTTCGGGGTAGTATCCTTTGTTCGGCTGTATCCAAGGGCTTGCACATGGTTGAAGGTCACCTCATCGGTTACAGGCAGGAAGTTGGGCTGTATTAGCCGTAAATCGACGTTCTGATTTGCCTGCACGAGCAGCCCAAAGTTGAAGGGGTCACGGAACATTCGAGCGATACCGCTGATTCTTGGTAAGATTTTACGTGCCGCACCTTTTCTCGGTTTCGTGAGGCGGTGTACATCCTGTTCTACCAGGAACTTCGTTATCTTTTCGACGCTCTCGCCAGCAATACGTTTCTGCCATGCCTCTTGGATAATATCGAAGTGTTGATTCGGTTCATACAGACCAGTTTCCTCGCTCCGGTCATAACCCCATTTTGGCGTACCGGCTGATTTGCCCTCTCCGAAGTTACCGGCCACACCTCGGCTTACTTTGGCAGATAGGTCATCAGAGTACTGTTTCGAGAAGACGAATAGCATGCCGAGTAGCATTTTCCCATTGGCGTCATTACTGAACTGGTGACTTTGGAATCGGATGTCTTTCAGTTCACCTTCATCAAGCATATTGATAATCTGCCCACCTTCGAGCATGTTACGGCACAGGCGGTCAGGATGCCACGACAGAATGGCATCATACTTCGTGCCGACACTGGCTAACATTTGCGTAAATTGTGGCCGTTTGCCAGGCTTCTTGGCTGACTTCTTTTCTTTGATGGTCGCCACAATTCGCAAACCCTCACGCTCGGCCAAGGCTTTACAGTCTCGTACCTGGTCATCTATTGACCGCACCTGGCGGTTCTCGTCTTCGGTCGATTTGCGAGCATAGAGTACGTACCGCAGATTGGTAAGCTCTATTTGTTGATTTTGATGAGGCATAATCTGTTATTATACCACTTTTGAGCTAAATTACCCCTGTTACAGCTCGATACGGCCGCCATTATTATCTGCAATGCTTGTTTTGTTGAGCTTAGCTATGGGGGATGCCGTATCAACCTGCTGCAAAGCCTCAACAAGCTCAATAAGGCCGTCATCATCATGCGGTGGCTCAACCTTTACTGGGCCAGCTATCCGTATGTCACGACTGGCCGATGCCATGCGGATACTCCCTCTGGTACGCAAGCACTTCCTGCTCGTACTCTTTGAAACGGTCAATGACGCTGCCAAGGCTTGATTCTGACTCAAACTTCGGCGGTTCTTCGACCTGGTTAGCAAAGTCGTGCTTTTCAAGCCACCACTGCGAAGCTCGCAGGTCACCGCCTTTGATGGCCTTTATCACGTTCTTGCGAGCGGTAATAACTACCGATTGCTGGGCATAGTACATTTTGTCAGCAAACTCGCTGTCCTCACGGCAGCGACGGTAATAGGCTTCATGGCTGATGTCAGATTGAATACAAGCCTGCCGCACTGACAAACCATCACGCAAGGCACTAACTAATAAACTGACAACATCTGGCTTGTCAGTGACTTTGGGGCGTCCTGGTGTACGTTTAGTAGAAGGCATAGCGAATCCTTAGGATTCGCCTCTTACAGCTATTGTATCAAAAGGATTGGAGAGTACCATAAGCGTATTGACAAAGTAAGCAATTTGTACTATAATGTCCAATATGTCAAACTTCACAGGTGAGTCACTCCCTAATCCTATGGACTTCGTACAGGTTTTTGACGGTACGCAGCCAGAGTTGGATGATGCCGAGAGACTTGAAGCAGCTTCGGCTTTTAAATCCACAGTCCAAGACCTGTTCCTTACAAATATCGAACGAACGAGCAGGCTTAACGGCAAGGTCGCTCTGTACCCTTGTGATTATTCGCATTTAGACTTAACCATACCGCAAGAAGATGGGAGTCGTTTGGGGGTGGATGCTAAATCCTTCGACACCACGCAAGCCACCATTACACCTTATTCACTTTCAGTTTTTGAGCGAGTCCCTTATGGCCAGCCGTTCAGGCATATGCGTTACGAAATGACACCCGATGGCAGCGAAGTTGTAAGGCATGACGCCGTCCACGAGCCTGTAAGATTTGATAAGCCAATCATGAAAGAGAAGCCAACCAAATTGTCCGACAGCGAGAGAGCCGTAGCCTTTCAAGGTCTAGCTAATGTCTGGGAAGATGAGTTCAAGCGGCGTGATTTGGAACGGCAGCTTGGTTTAAATGACCAACCAGTCGGACTTGAGGAAGTACAGAGCCTTGCTAAACTTATCAATGACGCGAAGCCGACCTTTTAGTCTCTCGGTTCAAACCGCATCTCGCTATGTAGATTAGAAGGCATACACCTTTGGTAACTGCCTGCTTCGAGCCTCACGAAGTTGGCGGCTCCATGCCGGTGCTGGATTATCAAAGAAGTAGTCAGCTATACTAGCCAGTAGTAGTTCAAAAGGCTTATCTTCTGCCCGACCATACGAAAAATGACAAATCTTCCGATTCGTCATTTTTTATTGGTGAAGATAATACTGAACTTCACGTGACCGATTACTCTAAGTCAGACAAAAAACGGCTACGCTGAGATTTTATCCCTATCGTAGCCGCATTCTAATTTTAGCGGAGTCTAGTATCGTTGGCGATTGACTGCATCTTCGTCAACTGGTCCGACCTTATAAGAAGTCCGGTCAGTTACTTCGCCGAGCTCTCCGCGATATTCGGATTCATAGGTTTTACCTTCATGTGCGTTCAAACCATCGACATGCTGCTGGGCAGTGTCATGGTCGCCCACATAAGCAACAACTTCTTCCGTATGCTCTCTTTTACCCTCGTCGTCATCTACGACATGGTGCACCTCTCGAATGGCGACTTTGCCCGCAGCGCCTACTACCTGAGGGATCTGGGTTTCTATATCATTCATCTGTTCTGTTGTCATAACTATCTCCTTAAAGATTCTTAGTTATTTATATTTTTATTTTTGTTTAGAGCATTAAAATTGTAGCACAGGTTGTAAGTATTGTCAAGTAAGCACAAGCTTAGTTGATTATATCGAAGTCAATATTCTCTCGAATTCCACTTTGTGGGCTTTTTAAGTAGTTGGGCAGGCTGACGTGATTAACCTGAGTTGACCCAGGTGGGTGCCCGCATATATCGGCCAAGGCCGATATAAATATAAGGCTCCCTAATGATTAGTATTCAGATAATCATTTGTCAGCCAAGTCTCCGAGGAGTCTAGTGCCCAACCACTCATTAGTATAACGGCAAGAACCGGAAGATCCAACGCATTTTCTCTATTTTGCATGTTCGCTACTAGAGTTATTCGACTGATTTTAGAGTAATAATTGCAACACTGAATCGCGGAGCGTACTGACTATTGGGAACAATACCCCGCTCACGGCAAGTCCAATGACGATGAAAAATCCAAAAGGCTCGATGGCGGCCAAAAAGCGCTGAACTGGCTCTGGAGAAAAGGCGTATAAAACTCGCGAGCCGTCCAATGGCGGTATAGGCAGCAGGTTAAAAACAAACAGCAGGACGTTCAGGAATATGAATATCGTCAGTATATAGGCGAATAAACCAACAGGATTCAGTACCGCCAGTAGCCCAGCACCAATAGCAGCTAAAACGAAATTAGAAATTGGGCCGGCTGCAGCTATAAGAGCTGCACCAAATTCGTCGTATTTGACTCGTTCCGGATTAAAAGGCACCGGTTTAGCCGCCAAAATTGGAGCCTGAAACAAGACAATCGTAATAATCGGCAAAATTATTGTTAGAAAAGGATCTATATGTTTGAGTGGATTTAAGCTGACCCTCCCCTCCTCTGCAGCAGTGTCATCACCGAGCTTAAGCCCGGTAAAGGCATGCATCGCTTCGTGCACTGACATCGAAACGAGCAACACGCCAATGATGACGAGAATCTCTATAAGGCCGATACTTTCAAACATTATCTGTAATTATAGCAGAAATCCGACAGTATAGTTCCCTGCCTTTATGCCACATTCTGCTTTTCGCTACAGGATACATTGCCTGTAGCAAACGATTGACTTACGGCCAGCTTATCTGTACAATAGCAATCTGATACATAAGGAATAAATTATGAACAAATGCGAACTAACGGGCAAAGGAAAGCAATTCGGCAGCAATGTCAGCTTCTCCCAGCGCCACACCAAAAAAGTCTGGAAGCCAAATCTTCAAACCAAAACTGTCGTCGTTGACGGCAAAAAGGTTACGATGAAGATCAGCACTCAGGCACTCCGCACTCTTAAGAAAAAGGGTTTGATCGGAAACGAAACAGCCGCGAAATCAGAATAGTAAAAATTTTGCATTAAAAAACACCTCCCGAACGAGGTGTTTTTTATTTTTAGAACAATACGTTTTTAGCAAAACCAAGTAAAAAGCGCAGCCAAATAAAGAGTCATTACCTCTGAA
This sequence comes from Saccharimonadales bacterium (SeqCode), assembly GCA_041743525.1. Classification (GTDB taxonomy): domain Bacteria; phylum Patescibacteriota; class Saccharimonadia; order Saccharimonadales; family UBA4665; genus UBA4665. The sequence continues at coordinate 17,755 of JBGTMN010000008.1, forward strand.
ACGGTCTTTCTAAGAAGACTTTTCTAAAACTATAAGCTCCGTAACGTCGCCAAGGTCGCCAGCTTTTAATTTCAGTTTTGGAAGTGTTTCTTTTGGTTCCATTGACAGACCCGTCAAAGCCTGCTGCAACGTTTGCTGCGGCACAGGATAATCGAAGCCATCGTCGTAGTGAGTCGGAATAATAACTTTCGGTTCGATTTTTTTGATGATTTTGAGGGCGCCCACCGGGTCAAGTGTATAGCCGTTACCACCGACAGGTACAAACATTACATCCACCATACCAATTGCTTCTAACTGATCGTCGGTCAGTTCAGGATAGATATGGCCGGCTACTAGAATATTCAGTTCTTTCGTGTGTATTTTAAATATTGTTGCTGCATGGCCGCCTACCTCATCCATGTGCGCCCGGGCAGAAATACCATATACGGACACATCGGACACTTCGTATTCGCCAGGCTGGTCGATGATAAGCTTTGTTTCTGACTTTGGCTCTCCGTGAGCATGCGTATAAAGCGCGATATCACCGGGTTTTATGACACTCTTTCCACCAAGTTCTGCGAGAGTGTCATCAATAACAACACGCGCTCCCTTCATCGTCAGAACGATGCAATTAGCTCCATAATACTGTAAATCCATACATCTCCCTTCGTTAAGCGGCCGTAGCAGTTTGCTGTAAGCGGTTATTTTTGTCGACGAGTACTTGTTTCTTGGCAGCCAAGACATTTGCCACGAACCGGTCGTTTATCTGCTGCCTATAAAGATAATCACTCAGACTTAAAGTAGTATACCTTAGTTCCTTGCCTTCTTTGGCTTCTAAATCCGTTATGAAGTTCTGGGCCTTCGTCTGATTTATATCGCCAACTAAGAATACATCAATCCCGGCAGACTCGTCACGCGTAAATTGTCCGGTATATAGTGCGATCTCGACGTTTCCGATTGATCGTATGTCAGAATCATCTTCTACGACCACCGTATCAGTCGTTTTGGAAGATTTTTTAGCGCTGATTTTTTTGCTGCCACTACCGCCGGCACCAAATATAGACTCTAATGGGTCGTAATACTCATATTCCTGATTCACTTCATAATAGAGCTTGTTATTAGTCGTTACAGACGTGATGATTCCAATACTCAAAAGATTAGACAGTTCCCGGCGAACCGAATTAATTTGTTCATCGATTTTACGGGTAATCTCACGAACGTAGTACGGACGGTTCGGATTTCCATAGAATAGATGTAAAAGTTTGACTCTGGTTTTGGAGCCGAATAGTTGTTCAATCATAAACTCAGTATATCACGGAAAGCATCATGTCTATACCTGTTATTTGTTCAAGAACGTTGTGATAAGCTCTACTGATTTATTCATTTTTTCCTCTGTTCCAACCCATTGAATACTATTATTTCGGCCAAACCAAGTGCGTTGGCGTTTAGCTAAATTCATATCGTTTTTTACGAACAAAGCCTTTGCTTCTTTTAAACTCATAGCTCCATCTATATATTGACGGGCTGCTTTATAACCTGGAGCCTGCAAGGCCTGTACTTCCCAGCCATATTTTTTGCCGAGCCGTTCAGCCTCCTCAATGAAACCTTGTTCTATCATTTTTTCTACGCGTAACTCTATACTCTTCTTAAGAATTTTTCTTTCGGCAGTTAGTCCAATTATCAGCGTATTTGATCTCAGTGGATTTGCTTCAGGAATAAAACCGTTGGATTCAATACTGCGAATGAGATGTCTTGGATTCTGCGGATTGTTTGGAAGTGTAATTTCGCGTGATTTTAATATATCTTGCAGTTCCTGGACGCTCAGTAATTCAAGTTTTTTTCGTGCTTTAAGGTCCGCCGGCGGACGGAAAGAATAGTCGTACAATATTGCATTTATATAAAGTCCGGTACCTCCTACTAACATCGGCATTTTGCCCCGACTCGAAATATCCTTAATAGTCGCCGACGCATACTCTTTGAAATCGGAAACGCTAAAAGCCTCGTCGGGATTGACTAAATCTAGCCCATGATGAGGAACAGTGGCCTGGTCATCAGAAGTTGGCTTTGCGGTACCAATATCCATACCCCGATAAATAGTCCGCGAATCGGCGCATATAATCTCCCCCGAAAATCTCGAAGCCAACTGCATTGCCAATGAAGATTTACCAGAAGCCGTTTCTCCAACTATGACTATCAGCTTATCATTATTCATATTCCACCTCGCTTTGTTTTAAAATTGCATTATTACTTGAACCATTGAATGGATCCTCAGGAACTCCTATACCGGAATCAGGTGGCCACCATAATAATTTCGAGATATCAACTTGATACTGATCGGACACCGCCATGCCCTCCAACTCCAAACAAGTTTTATGCTCGTTGAGTCCGCCTGGATAACCGCGGGCAAGTCCGCCAGATTTATTTACCACCCTTTGCCACGGCAATTCCGGATTTCCGTAATGCGCTATGCCGCCAACAATTCGGGCAGCGCGAGGAGAACCTGCAAGAGCAGCAATCTGACCATAACTCATAACTCTGCCTAGTGGTATACTCCCGACAATGATCTCGACCCGATAGCGAAAATTCGAATCGGGCCTATCTACGTCTACAGAATCTAATACTGAGTATTGAGAGCTCATGAAGCAGAATCTTTCAACCGAGGGATAAGGTCGTTATACAACTTTTTATATAGATCGATAGCACGCCGTTTTTGAATATAAATAGCTCGGTTTTTGGCCAAAAAAATTCTAAGGCTGTTGTAGTAAGTACAATTTATATACATTATAAGCTGGTTCGATCTGTTAAGTCTAGACCATTTTGTACATGTAGACCTTAGCACAACGAATATATACGTTGTGCTCGATACTACGTTGTAATGAACATTAAACACAATCGATTCAAATTTTATGTGCTGAACTGAAAAGCTATCGACTTTATAGGCTTTTGGTAAGCACTTTAGCTGATCTCGTAAGTTCATACGACACTCTGAATATATTCACTCATCAAACTTCCTGAAATTGCATGAGATATTCCGACAATTCGTTCAAAGGTAGCTTCCGTTCGCCGTCTTGCGTTCTGACACTCACTTCGCGGGCTTCTACGTCTTTTGGTCCAATAATCAGCTGAACCGGGATTTTCATATTAGTTGCTTCTCTAATTTTCTTACCCAGCGACTCATTGCGACTGTCTACCGTATAGCGGATTTCATTATACTTTAGTGGCTGCATCAATACAGCTCCGTTTAGCAAGGATCGAATTTCTTCGACATACGGCATGACAGTATCATTGATTGTCAGTATCCGTATTTGTTCTGGCGCAAGCCAAAATGGCAGCCAACCGGCGGTCTTTTCGAGATAGAATCCTATAAAGCGCTCCAATGAACCGAGTATTGCCCGGTGGATTACCAAAGGATGTTTTTGACTGTCGTTTTCATCGGCGTAACTCAGCCCCATGCGGCCTGGAATGAGCAAGTCGATCTGTGATGTCGCAATAGTATCTTCTTTTCCGAGTACATTCTTCGTCTGAATGTCTACTTTCGGACCATAAAAAGCTGCTTCGCCCTCTGCTTCCACGAAATCAGCTCCAAACTCTTTAAGAGCTTCACGAATAGTATTTCCCGCCTGCTCCCATTCGTTGCGTTGGCCTTCGAATTTATCCTTATCAAAATCCGGCAAAGACAATCGGAACCAGTAATCCTTTATGCCAAATGTATCGTAGACGGTGCGGAAAAGCCGGAGTACGCTTATAAATTCTTCTTTGAGCTGCTCCTGGGTGACATAAATATGAGCGTCATTCTGTGTAATTGGGCCGCGAACCCGAATAAGACCAGTCAGAGTGCCCGACATTTCGTGTCGATACAAGCCGGAGTGTTCGGCGAGCCGCAGCGGAAGGTCATTATAGCTTTGGACGAGCTTATCATACACTTTGTGGTGATGCGGGCAGTTCATCGGAGAGACATAATACTTCTCGCCTTCAGAATCTACGATAGAAAACATGTCTTCCGCATAAAATTGTGCGTGACCAGACTGTTGATAGAGCCGTTCATGCGCAATGACAGGCGTGTCGACGTATTGATAGCCCTGAGCCTCCTCTATTTGGCGCATATACCGACTCAGAATATTTTTGAGCGTGGATCCGCGCGGAAGCAAAAGAGGCAATCCCTTTCCGACATCTTCATCAATGGAAAACATCTGGAGGCTCTCTCCAAGTAAACGATGATCCCGCTTTTTGGCTTCTTCCAGCATGAGTAAATACTCATCAAGCTCTTCTTGCGTTGTAAATGCGACACCGTATAAACGTTGCATTTGCGTGTTAGATTCTTTGCCCCGCCAATATGCTCCGGCGACCCGCATCAGCTTAAATGCTCCGATCTTCCCTGTTGTTTCTACATGTGGCCCGCGACATAGATCCTGAAAATCACCGTTTGTATAAAAACTTACAACATTAACCTTTGATTTTTCGTGAGAATCGAGCCCCAGCTCTGCAGCATCGAGATCCTTAGCAACCGTTGTGCCTGCCCGTTTTAAATCGTTCAGTAATTCCTTTTTATAGGGCTGATTTCGTTTTTCTGCC
>JBGTMN010000009.1:0-22791 GCA_041743525.1 Saccharimonadales bacterium (SeqCode)
GCGTCACGGCGGATGCTACGGAGCTGGACCATGCAGTCTTCTTGCTTCTGTCCGACTTGCTTGACGATTTCTTTGCGGCGTTCTTCGGTAAGTGCCGGTACGGGAATGCGTATGACACGGCCATCGTCGGATGGATTCATAAGTACCTAGTATAAATCATACTGCAGAAACAGGGTAATCAATCATGGGTTATTAGGTATGCAGCTCTGCTCATCGGGTAGGTCGTTTTTTAGTTTGCTAACAGTCCTACTGTTCACGAGCTGAACAAAACTAAGTGAATGCTTGGTATTTTCGAATTCTGGCACTACATCCACCTTATAGTGGTCTTCAATAACCGAATACTTCTCGTTTGATGACACTTGAACAACCATCCCGAATAATGCGGCGGCAGTATCGACAAGAACGCCTCCGCTCGCGCCCGGCCGGGAGTCGACATCGAATATCTCTCCATAACTTTTTATACCCGATACAACATCTAGAAATTTGCCTTCTTCGGATCTTTCAAGACTAATACCGCCGTATATCGCCGGCGAAGTAAACATCTGATCGATATCGTCCACATATCCTTGCCTTCGAACTGGGGAACGAAAAACTTGATCGGCGGTCGGCTGAAAGTTAATAAAGTAAACCGCTTCACCCTTTTCCACCGGCGTGTCTCTAAATTGAACCGGCTCCAGATCAACCGGCGCATTGTGCAGGGTCTGTATTAGAGATAGATCTTCTCCATCCCACGATTCGTCGTAGTTTCCAGTAAATTTTAGAGCCGTCGTCTCAGACCCAATCATTTTGCCCTCAGACATGGAATTGACAAGATCATTTTCGTTGCCGCTCTCTACGACTACATCGCCGCATTTGAATGGTAGGGCTTTAAGCGTGCTTTCCCGTGATTTAGGCAGAGTGACTGGACCCAGGGAATATTTTTTTTGCGGATTATAAAGCGCATGTCCTGAGGCAAGCACCAGGTTTTCCTCTATAAAAATTCCTGAACTATAGCCCTGAATAACCGCCCCGTCAGAAGACTCAGATGTAGTATCCAATGATGCAAGCCGAACCACGTTTTTAGCCAAAGCTTGAACTGCAGCAGGAGGTTCGTCATTAGGTAAGACATACGGATCAATGACCGCCACTTGGGGATCAGACGTAGATTCATAACTACCAGCGGCTCCGCTACAGCCGACACTTGCTCCTAACAAACTCCCAGCGAGCATAATCGCGGGAAAACGATTTTTATGCATATCTTCTCATTATAACACGTTTAGTTATATGTTGCAAGATGTGTGTAATGGCTCACCACCTTCGCAACACATTTTAGTTGGCGTTAGCCAACTAAAAAGCCGACTATTCTACACTGTAAGAGTCTAATCTAAACAGGAGAACAGCCGGTTTAAGCTATATTTAGAAATCTTGTCTATTTATTCATTGACTTCGCCGAGTGCCATGCGAGAAAAACGGCGCACCACAATGTTTTCACCGAGTCGGGCGTTGTGATCCTGGACGTACTGCCCGACGGTGATGTCTGGGTTCTTTATGAAAGGCTGATCAAGCAAGCAACGCTCAGAGAAATACTTCTTGAGCTGGCCTTCTACAATTTGAGCCGCCATAGCTTCGGGCTTGCCGCCCTCTTTGGCTTTGTCGAAGAATTCGACGCGAACTTTGGCGTGATCTTCCGGCGAGACTTCGTCGCTACTGACATATATAGGGCTACTAGCCGCGATGTGCATGCTGAGGTCTTTGACCAGATTGGTGAAGATTTCGTTGCGAGCAACGAAATCGGTTTCGCAGTTCACTTCTACTAGGACACCGATGCGGCTGTCATGCAGGTAGCTGCCGATGACGCCGGCACGAGCTTCTCGCTCGCCGCGCTTTTCGGCCTTAGTCAGGCCTTTTTTGCGCATAGCTTCAAGAGCTTTATCGAAGTCGCCACCGGATTCGTCGAGCGCCTTTTTGGCGTCAGTTAGTCCGACACCAGTCAGGTCTTTTAATCTTTTTACTTCTGTAATGTCTACTGCCATATTTACTCCTTATAGCTAGCTTTTGTTATTTCGAAACCGAATTCCTTTGCAACGTCATCTAAAAATTCAAGACGCAGGTGCCGTTGCTGTTCAAGCGTGCCCGTGAATTGTACTGGAGCGCATCGTTCAATGCGGCCATCTTTCGACATATCGCTTACTCCCAAAAATGGATCACCTATTGCGACAATTGACTCTAGTCCTGTCATCTGGGCAACTTTTTGTAAACGAAGTGAGTTAGAATAGGGCCAAGATTCGATTGGTTGCGGGGTTAATTCTTCAGCCATAATCTTTTCCTGATATTAATGTATCTATTTTGTATCGTCGCGTAATTCTTGGATTGTTATTGACCATACCCCATCCTTGTATTCAAATCCACCAGTAAGACGCCCGTCAGGGAGGGGGCCATGAGGTGCACCTGGATAATGCATGGAACCTAAGTCGAGGTCGTCATCTGACAATTCAACTGGCCCTAAATCGATTACATCATCCGGTCCGCCAATAGTGGATTCATCAAATGGCGGCAGTCCTTCGTACTTTCCTGCCATGGCGTCAGTCCTTAACTTCGTCTTTGTCAGGAGCAGGCTGCGTCTTCTCCCGCTTCGCCTTCCCTGTTTCGACTGCCTGTCGCAGGTAATCACAGATCAGCTCAACGGTCTTGATGGCGTCGTCGTTGCAAGGGATCGGGTAATCAGCCAGTGACGGATCGGCGTTGGAATCTACCAAAGCGATGATTGGCACACCGAGCTTGCGGGCTTCACGGACAGCGTTTACTTCCTGGACCATATCAAAGATAAATACGGCGCCCGGTTTTGCGGGCATGTTTTTGATACCACCGTAAATGACGTTTTTGTCGTCGATTTCTTCCTGAAAACGCTGGACTTCGAGCTTGCTGTATTTGTTTTGCAGCTCACCGGTTTCCATCTTGGATTCCAGGTCTTTGAGGCGTTTGATCTGCGTGGAAATGGTCGGCCAGTTGGTCAGCATGCCGCCCAACCAGCGGTTCACGACGAAAGGTTGATTGGTGTCCTGAGCTAGCTTAAGGACGATGTCCTTACTCTGGCGCTTAGTTCCAACGAACAGAATTGGCTTACCTTCGGATACTTTGCGGGCAACGACATCAAGCGCGTCTTCCAGACCCGAAACTGTCTTGGTCAGGTCGATGATGTGGATAGTGCCACGCTTACTGTGAATGTACTGCGCCATTTTCGGGTGCCAACGGCTGGTCTGATGACCAAAATGAGCGCCAGCTTCTAATAACTTCTTAATGTCTACATGTACTGTAGCCATAGTGATATTCCTTTCTCTTCGTCCTCGGGTGCCCTGTAGAGCCTGCACGGCTTACCTACAAGGAGGATTTGTTTCCGGGACTGCTTAATTAATTACTTTGCGTATTCTATCAAAAGTGGCTTTATTATTCAAGAGAGACTTCGTCGCTCGCACCTCTTAAGGTATAATGATAGGTAAGTAACCCTGCACAATTATGAAAACCAGTCGCACATACCCCCAGCAAAAGCCGGTACCCTTCCGGTCGAACATAGTCATGGCCATCGCCGTGCTGTTCTTGGTGGTCGCTGTTGGTTTCGCACGGATAGATTACAGTACGGCTGCAGCTTCGAATAATCCGATTGGCGCGATCGACTACTGTACGCTCGAAAACAACAAGACGACCATATATGGCTGGGCATCGGATCCGAATGCCACTTCACTGACCCAACCGAACGTGACAATTACGGTCAACGCGTCCGCCATGACGATTCCAACTTCCGTGGCCGGTTACCGCGACGGCCCCATAAATAACCACTTGGCAGTCCAACGGCCGAACGACAAGCGCCCGGGAACCTATGGATTCAAGACTCAGTTTGATGGCTTATATAAGGGCAGCAACAACACGATCAGAGGTGTTGCCTTGAATGTCGGCCCGGGTTCCAACGAAAATCTGTATGTAAATCCAAGAGGCGAGATAGACGGCACGCCAAGACATACTTTTTCAGGAGGAATCATACCCCAGGATTGTCTGGGCGACAGAAACTGGGCCCCTCCACCCGCACCGATACAGCCAGCTCCTGCACCAAGCCCTCCCAGCCAACCTCAACCTGCTCCATTGCGACCTGCCCCTTCTGCACCTCAGCCAGCTCCGGTTAACGAGGAAGCGCCCCAGAATCAGAACGCCGAAGAACCGGCTAAGATTGAAGCCTCTGTTAAAGCAGGTACTGTTACCGCGCTCATTACCGTTCCCGTTGAAGACGGCACAAGAGTACGGATTGCTTACGGATCATCACCCGATAATCTGGTACTGGAAACTATCGAACAACCATCCGTCGAAGGCAAGGCCGTCATATGGATCTCGGATCTTAAAGCCGCAAATACTTACTCCTATCAAATTATCAAAATCAAAGGAGAAGAAACCACGCTATCGGATATGAAGAGTTTCGACACTGCCGGTTATGCCGTTGAACTCCGTCTGATCAATACCGAAGGTAAGCCAATAAAAGACGTAGAAGGAGTCATAGAACCCGGAAATTTGAAGGCGACATCGGATAGCAAGGGCACGATGCGTTTTACGGGGCTCACTGACGGCGACTACAATATCAGGTTCAAAAGCGACGGACAGGATTATCAATTGCCCGTAACTATTAATGATAAAAATAGAAACGTTGACGAAAACAGCACTGACATCATAACTTTGGACTACAGCATGAACCTCTCTACCAAAACCACTTCGGGCTTGCAAAAAAGGACTATTGCAATGCTGGCAGGCCCGGCAATACTGGGTTCAGTGGCTTTAACCGCATTAGTTCTTGGCGTTCGGAAATCTATCGTCCGGCGGAATAGCGGCAGTATGGTTATTGTGAACAACCAGGCATACTCCCCTTCCGATCCGAACAAAAACCCGTCACTGATGGGAGCTCCTTCTCCTACGGAACATAGCCCGGCAAACCCAGATGCACCGCATGCCGGCGAATCCTTAAAAGACATGGTTCTTAAATCCATGGCCGAAGAGGCCGAACGTCGTCGCAACCAAGGTTAGGAGCGCGGAAAATCGAATTTACCGCACCTCTTATTTTTCGTAAGGCCTACGCTGTTGACGTATCGGGACCTCATGTGTATAATTCGAGACTGATTATGAAAAAAGATTTACACCCCACAACTTATCGCCCCGTGGTCTTTCAAGACCTGAATAACGGCGACACATTTATTACCAAATCCACTGTCGCCACAGACGACAAAACAACACTCGACGGTGTTGAATATCCGCTCGTAAAAGTACACATTTCACGTACTTCACACCCCTTCTTTACGGGAGAAGAGCGCATCGTGGACATCGAAGGCCGCGTCGACAAGTTCAAAGCCCGCGCCGCAGCTGGTGAAGCCGCCAAGAGCCGACGTGCCGCTGCCGCTCAGAAGATATCCAAGCGCGCCGAAGCCAAAGCTGCAAAGGCCGCTGACGCTATTGACCACGCTCCTGTGGTTACCGACAAAAAAGCCGCCTAATTCCGTCTGCGCTACAAAAATCGTCCTGTGCAAATCGTTTTTGATACATTTCTTTGCATGTGCTACCTTTTGGTTTAGCTTGAGCAATTTTACTGTCGGCCCGTATAAGGTATAGTTATAGCATCATGACCAAAACGACAACTTACAAAGACGCTCCAGCCTGGCGGCAAGCAATGCAGTTAGCGGTTGAGATGTACGGATTCACCGCCCAGCTTCCTGCACTCGAACGTCTAAATCTAACCCTTCAGTTGCAACAGGCAGCAGTTAGTATACCAACCCGTATGGCTGCCGGAAGTAGATCCGGAAGTAAGAACGGCCTGATATCAGCACTTGAAGATTCCCTGATATCGCTCGCGCAGATAGAAACATTACTGATAATAGCCGGCAATCTATACGAAACGCTCGACGTTCAGCCGATGCTGGAACGACTCGAAACAGTTGAAGCCGAAATCCGCCCGCTTATGCAACGGCTCAAAAATCCGCCAAAAAAGATTTAATCATCACGAATCTTGGCTCCTGGTCTGAATTTCGATATTTACACGATTGCCTGTAAACTAACGCGCCAATAGATTACACTTATTACATACCTATGGAACACAAAGAAAACAATTTACGCACCGAATTTGATGAACTGGAAATCCGTCTGCAGGATCCGGAAGTTTATAGCGACAAAAACTATCCGCGCATGGCCAAGCGACGCGCCGAGCTGGAACGCATACTCGATCTATTTGCAGCCAATAAACGGCTAAAACAACAGTTGCAGGACGCGCAGGAGCTTGCCGAGGGTTCAGGCGAGCTTGCCGAACTCGCCCGTGAAGAGATCCCAGAAACAGAGGCGTCTTTGATAGTAAACGAGGGAGCTCTCGCTGAAGCGCTGACCGCCAAAGACCCGAACGACGACCGTGATGTTATCATAGAAATTCGGGCGGCAGCTGGCGGCGACGAATCCAGCCTGTTTGGTGGCGAATTATACCGCATGTATGTCCGCTGGGCTGAAGTCCATGGCTTTAAAACCGAACTTGTCAGCGAGAGCCCTTCAGAAGTCGGTGGTTACAAAGAAATAACTTTCGCGCTACGAAGCGGCGTGCAATCCGACGCTCCCGGCGGCGCGGCAGCTTACCGTAACTTGAAGTTCGAAGCCGGTGTACACCGCGTCCAAAGAGTTCCTAGCACCGAATCCCAGGGCAGAATCCATACCTCTACCGTGACGGTTGCTGTGCTACCAGAAGCCGAAGAAGCCGATGTCGAAATTAATGCGGCAGATCTACGCATAGACGTGTTCCGAGCCGGCGGCCATGGCGGACAAAGCGTAAACACCACCGATTCGGCCGTTCGCATTACACACATACCAAGCGGGCTGGTCGTAAGCAACCAGGACGAAAAATCTCAGATCAAGAACAAAGCCAAGGCCATGAGCGTACTGCGCTCCCGCCTGCTCGCCCAAAAAATCGAAGAGGAACAAGCCAGCTTATCTGCCGCCCGTAAGACACTCATCGGTTCGGGCGACAGATCCGAAAAGATCCGTACTTATAACTTCCCCCAGGATCGTATTACCGACCATCGTATCGGTTACAGCCGCAGTAATATCCCTGCTGCCCTTGCCGGAGACATCAACGACCTCATCGAAAAGCTTTTGGCTTATGAACACGAGCTTATCAACCAGGAAGCTTGATTTTAATTGATTTACTGGTTAATTTACAGCAACAACGGGAAACGGACGGCAACTTTCATTGTCGAGCTGAAAACTTACAAGTCCGCTTGGCTCGTCCGTAAGAACACCCTGACTACGTAACGCGGCAATTGTTTCGTCGCTGGTTACTGACGGCAAGTTTGCCTGATTTCCTTGATCGTCAACAATCTGTAACCGGACTTTGTCTGGATCTCCGCCCAGCTCCCGTACCTGCGAACGGTACGGTTCGGTAAAAGCTTCCGGCGTGCCGGTTTGTTCAGCCAGTGGCAGACAGGTATCCCGCATGAATTCTAATATCCCAGTCCGGACCGTCCGGTCCAATGCCGTAGGGTCAGTCTCCTGGATAGTATTCAGTGCCTGCAGATCTTTGCAGTAAAAACCGTCCGTTCCTAAGCTCTCCAGATAATCCGAAAATCTTTCACAGTTCCTGACTAAAGCTTCGTTACCCAGAAAACCGGCTAAAGACCTGAGCCGCGGCGGATTGAGCGGCTCGATACTGGTCGCCAGTTCGTCAAAACGAATATCTTGCCGTATGGCACTTTGCGGAACTCGAACGTCTATAAAAGCTTCGGACCCCTCTTGGGCATCATCAATCTGAACATCAGCGCCATTAACGCATACTTCGCCTGCAACAGTACCGGTCGTAACTTTTCCGCCCGAACCGACGTACTTCGGCAATGTCGGAAGGTCTGCACTTACCCGCCCTTCTATTCCGCTAATATTCCATGCCAATGCAACGGCGCAAAACTCTTCCGGTGCACTAAGCTGACCAGCCGTCACCCTAGCGTTTTCTGAGAATGGGAGTCTTATGTCCGGGGTAGAATCAGAATCTCGCGTAGCGGCAAAAACCGCTCCGACCGCGACAGCAGCCACCATTACTGCGCCTCCGGCCCTTACAAGACCCCCACGATCATGTCGAGGTTCCGGAGTGCCGTAAGGAGGCGGTGGCGGCCCCCAATTACTTTCTGACATAAACTCTCCCTTTACTGCATTAGCTACTATATACTACGACAATTGCCTGAGAGAAAAGTCAGAAATTTAACTTACGACCAAGAGGTTTGAACGGTATTTCTGGCGGTGCTTGCCTGGGCAGTTCGGGTTCAAACTTTGACTCGTACCCACTACTTAAGTACCTGCGGTCAATACCATCAAATACTTATTGATTATGAATTACATCTTGTTGGTATATGATTCGTCCGGCAATGGAGTAATGACAACATTATCGAATTCGATATCTTTTCCATTTTCCACCTCTTTTTCTAGGAAACCTTGGTCAATCAATTCTTGTTCTATCGGTTTGTCGTATGATGGTGGCTCATCCGTTGGATCACCTTGGTCAGTAAGTTCTAGTCTGATCCGATCTGGGTCCGCTCCTTCGTCCGCCGCTTTATCTCGATACCGCTGTAGTAGTAGTTCCTCTGTTTGATCAAAAGAAGCCTTTCCGCCTTCCACTCTTACTTTTTCTTCCATTTTGGCTAGAAAACTGGCTTCAAGTGCTTCATCACTTAGATTATTCTTTTGAGCAAATCCGTTGACAGCGTCACAATTCAAATTCGTTCGTGAGATTTTTTTTGCTGCCGCGCAAGCCAAGCGACCTCCGCTCGTAACAAGATCAACGATCGCTTCCTGTGTCTGCGTCAGTTCATCTGGAACTACGATTATTTGAGTATCTTCCGGACGGAATTTTACGTCGCGTCTAAATGCGTCTCGTTCGATCGATACAACTTTAACTGCTTCGCCGTTCTCGGTATCGTCACGAAAAGATACCCCTGTCCCGTCTATGCACGTTTCATCGACTGATTTTAGTTTGATCGCGACAACTCCCTTTCCCAATAGGCTGTCGCCCCCGGGAAGTGATGATTTAATACGAGCAGAAGACCCTTCGTGATCCCATACGCCCAAAGTGAAGCACTCATTATCCCGAGCCTCTAAAACCAGCTGACGAAGCTTCGCGTCGCTATCTTCGGGGACAGCGAAGTATTCCGGCATTCCCGGCCAATCTGGTAGTTTATTTTTCAAAGCGAATGCTCCGGCGGTAAGTAATACAGCCGCACCGAGAGTTATGCCGAGTCCGGTTCTTATTCCACCTTCATCTCCGCGAACTCGAGACATAAATGTCGGCTGATCACCTAGAGATTGTTGATAAACTCCTGCTGGCACTGATTCCGACATACGTTCCCCTTTTTCGGCCCTGAGGCCTTACCATACATTTACGTATTAACATCAAACTATTAATTGGTAATCGTGTCAACAGTTTTCCCATTTTATTACCGCACCGAGAGTGGAGCTTTCTGGTATGCTTTTACCATGACCATAGCTGAATGGCTTTTGCAGAATACATATAAATTGCAGCAGGCAGGTATAGAATCTGCCCGGCTGGACGCACTCATATTACTGGAAGACGAATTGCACACAAATCGTGCGCGGCTGCTGGCATACGACGATGAAAACCTTGGCAGTGAACAAATCAGTAATCTAGCTAAGCGAATTGAACGACGCGCAGCACACGAACCACTGGCATACATCAGGGGTAAAGTAGAGTTCTACGGCCATGAGTTCAGTGTCGATAAAAATGTGCTCGTTCCCCGCCCGGAATCGGAAATAATACTGGAAGTACTCAATACGCTGCCCATAAATGAACAATCGGTCGTGGTTGATGTCGGTACCGGCTCAGGTGCTCTGGCGATCTGTGCCAAACTACTGCGACCCGAATCGACCGTGATCGGCATAGATATCAGCCAAGAGGCGCTCTTGGTTGCAGAGGCAAACGCCCAAAAAATGCATGCGGACGTCCAGTTCTTGGAGGGAAACTTTATTGAGCCACTGATAGATTTGGCTATTACCGACAAAGAATTGACGCTGCTCTGTAATCTCCCTTATGTCCCGGATAACCATCCGGTAAACGAAGCGGCCCGACAGGAACCTGCCCTGGCGCTGTTTGCCGGCAAAGATGGACTCGATGCCTATCGTCAGCTTTTCGACCAAGTAGAGACACTTACATTGCGCCCAGCTGCAATCCTAACCGAATGCCTGCCCTCGCAGCAACAAGAGTTATCCGCACTTGCGTTGCGATACGGTTACGCCGGGCAAAAACACAGCGATTACATAAGGTCATACACTGCCGAAGCCTGAGCAGCCGCTAATTGTTCGGTAATGCGCCTAATGTCGCGTTCAGTTCGACGGTGCGACCATCGCGGTTCACCGTAACCTTTACTTGGTCTCCGACGGCCTTTTGGCTGATGAGCGTGTTCAGACTGGTGTTCTGGTCTATTTTCCGGCCATCTATAGCTGTAATGACGTCACCTCCGCGGAGGCCGGCTTTTGCGGCTGGCCCGTCTTCCAGTACTGAGCTCTGGCTACCGTCTTCACTCCTCGGGATATACGCCCCTTGCTGCACTTTGACATCATATTCTTTAGCAAGGTCGCTGCTTAGACGAATATACCGGACGCCGAGATATGGCCGTTCGAATTTACCGGTACGGAGCACCTGCTTGATGAGTCCGTTCACGTCGTTTATGGGTATGGCGAAGCCAATATTCTGTCCGTCACCGGCGACGGCAGTATTGATGCCGATTACCTGTCCATCGATATTAACCAATGGTCCGCCGGAATTTCCCTGATTTATGGCTGCGTCGGTCTGGAACAGGTCGGTCAGGTTCTCGGCGCTCGCGCGGGTTCCATCAGAACTTGCCACAACTGAACGGCCATATCCAGAGATGATGCCAGAAGTGACGGTGTTATTGAACTGCCCTAGCGCATTGCCGATAGCCACCACGACATCGCCAACGACGACATCGCCGGAATCACCTATTTTGGCCGGCGTCAGGTTTTTCCCTTTGAGGTCATTCACTTTTAGAAATGCGACATCCAAGCTGTCGCTTTCGTTGGTGCGTCCGACAACTTCGACATCTTCCAGGTCAGTTCCGTCAGATAGAGTAATGCTAACATTCGTGATTCCTTGAGGTACAACATGACGGTTCGTAACGATCAAACCGTCAGATGAGATAATAATGCCGGTACCGGCGCCAGCACGAGGCCGAGACTGAACCGGAAATCCAAAAATATCCTGTTCTGCCGACGATTCTGTAACCACATTGACAGACACGACGCTTGGGCCTACTGTTTCGGCGATACTGGCGATGAGCTGACTGTCGCTTTGGGCATTCTGTTTTTGACGGGTCATGTTGCTGTCGTTCGTGAGACTCAAACTGTCTGACTGGCTCGCCGAACCAACCCAGCCGCCCAGAAAACCGGCGCCCAAACTTACCAGGAACATCAAAGTTACGAGTAGTACCTTGCCCCTACCACGATTCGCAGATGCGGACGGTGCAGTGACGGATTTTCTTGAAGACACGCTGCTATTATCCGGATCGTCGTTCGGCGACGCATTTTGCGCCGTACCGGGTGACTGTTTGAAATTAGGTGTCCACTGCACTTAAAACCTCCTCAGGCAAAGTAATTAGAGTATTTATTGCCCTCATTAACTTTTAGTTCTATGTACATAAGTATACTCCGTCAGATGAAATCCAGCTGATAGGTCTTCATAAAAATCTAAAAACTCACGTAAACTCTAACCGATTATAAGATTTGCGCCTTCGTAAAAAAGTGACAGAACCAGTATCGTCACAATCGCACCGCAAAGAAACAGCAGTTGCCGGCGAATCATCTGAGATAATTTGTCGAAGTGTTCAAGGTAATAAATAGCCGCAAGACTGAAACCGATCGCAATGATGAATATTGTCGGCTGCGCAATTATGCCGTCTTCCCTTGGATACACCACGAGCATATGTCCAAGAACCCAGGTTATTGCCGCGCCAAAATATCCCCAAATGTATGCCAGCATGCGGGCGTATGGCTCACTGAAACTATCAAAGAAATGTCGCGCCGAAAGATAGCATATTAGGCCGGATATAAGCACCAAGCCAAAAAGCGGGCCTGCGCTCCAAAACAAAAACAGTGCAGTCAGTCCGTAGAGCTGCCCGATACCAGCCTGGAATGACACCATAAGAATACTGGAAAGCGGCTTGATGTATACCAGCCATACCCCGTACATAACCGCCCAGAGTGTCTGATATCCGATAGATTCGCTTGAAACCATGAATATCACCGTCGCCACGCCAACCATGATGTCGACGGAGTTTGCCCGGATGATAGTCGGCCAGAACCGTGGACGCACCGCAAAGATACGCCATTTACTGAGCATAACGACCAGAATCGGCAGCCAAATCGTGAACTCGAGACGAATAAGAATAAAGACGATGAGCGGAATCGCCAGCCGAAATCCTATATGGAGAAGACTGGAAAGACCGCCGGCTGGTTTAATTTTGTGAAGGATTGGCCTCATTGGTACCTAGTATTATAACAATATTCGTGTTTTCCGCTATAACTCCCGCCGGAAGCTGGGTGACGGCGTTCGGTATCTGCAGTCTCTTCTTTAAGTAGTTCAGCGTATATTTCTTGCTACCGTTACTTAGATCGACGACGGTCGTCTTCGCGTAATCCTGGGTCGGCGCGTTATCTACCAAGCCGATATTATAGCCGTAAGCTTTTAATTCGTCAGCTTTGTCCGAGGCAAGTCCCGGAGTGGATGTACCGTTCAGAATGGCAATCGTAGCATTTTCTTTAGTGATAAAGCCGTCTCTGAGCTTGGAACGAATGTAGGTCTGAATATCGGCATAATCTTCGATTCCGGCTTTAGGTATGACCACTGACAACCCGTTGATATTACCAGTGGTTACGAAGTTGTTTCCAGGGTCCGCCAAGCTTACCGACTGGATTTGGCTGCTTGGTATGCGCTTCAAAATAGATGCCAATCTGGTCATGTCAGATAAACTTATATCGCTCTGGACGTTATCGCCGAACGCGCTCATGAGATTGGATATTTTGACGGGATTCGTAAGCGTGCCGGCTTCGGTAGCCTTTTCCTTCATGGCGAGTATGACCGTTCTTTGACGTTCGCCTCGGGCAAAATCAGATGAAGTAGAGCGTGACCTGACATAATTGAGGGCTTGTTTGCCATTAAAATTATTGTCGCCGGCGATAGCCAAGACAGGATTGCGCTTGTTTTCCCAGGCCATCGTCGGGTCGTACAGACGCTCTTTGGAATTAACAGTTATTCCGCCTAATGAATCAACCGCCTGCCCGAATGCATCAAAATCTACCAGGACATTGTAATGTATCGGTATTCCAGTGACCCGCTCTACGACACCGTCCACGCCTTGGAACCCGGCCATAACGGCTTTTCGGTCGTCATTGTTTTGGACTTGCTTACCGGAGTGTTTATATTTCCCACTTTCGTAGGCTGCGTTTATCTTGTGGTAAGCGGCTATGTAGTTATTCGGCATTTTTGTCCATAAATCCCGGGGAATGCTCAGGAGCACCGCCTGATTGTTTACCGGATCGATACTGGCAACCATGAGTGTGTCGGTTAGGTCTCCTCCGCTATGTTCAGAGCCGCCGACTCCAAGCATTAATATATTGACTCGTCCGTCGCCTTCACCTTTCAGCAGACTTGGATCGACATCGTCCGCTAATGCCGCAGCACTACTGCCGCCCTGAAAAACTTTATTCAACTGTAGATAGCCCTGGCTGAACAGATAGCCACCGCCAATAAGAGCCATGAGCATACCGAGAGCCAGACTTCGGGACGTCCACTTACGAATAATCTGGAATCTGCTCAGTTGTTTTTTGTTCCGACGACGCTTTGATGGTGCTGGCACTTCGATTTTAGGTGCATGGCGAGAAGGAGCAGCTTGTGGTAATGCGCCGCCTGCAGGCGATGGTTTGATGAGCGTACGTCGGTTTGATGAATGGAACCCTTCGGTCCTATTAAAACCCTCGACCGATCGACGGCCGGAAAATCTCATGCCAGTAGAATTTGTGTCCGAAGAGGTCGCCGGTCGCCTGGCGCCAGAGCTTGGCTTGGCAAAGAAACCATCTACAGGGCGCTGCGGCGATTTGGCTGGTGTTTGTCTACGAAAATTATCCATAAGCTATCTGAATCAGTATATCGTTTATGCTAAGCATCGTAAACCTTACGCTTACGTTTTTACATCAGATAGTTTCATCTCATAAGCAGTTTTGTGTGTACTGAACAAATAATTGACCCGAGATGGATTTGCGCATGCGGATTACGAACGAATAAGCTATAGTAATACCATATGGATAATCAAACCCCTGTCACGAACTATGGCAGCCCGGGATCTGGTTCTGGCGGTCCAACTTATACCCCGCCCGACCCCGACAACCTGAGCCCTTATGTATCACCGCCGTCCCGAAGCGAAACGCTCCGGGAGATTTTTTCTACGATCGGCGTATTGGTAGCCGCCTTGCTGGTGGCATTCGGACTTATCGCATGGATTTTTCAATCTTATGAAGTAGACGGCCCCAGCATGGAACAGACTTTACAAAACCGTGACCGGCTCATCGTATGGAAAGTTCCCCGCACCGTCGCTAAGCTATCGGGTAATGCGTATATTCCGAATCGGGGCGACATCATTATCTTTAATGAAGGCGGATTGTCCAATTTTGGAGGCAGTGAGACCAAACAGCTCATCAAACGTGTTATTGCTCTGCCCGGCGAAAGGATTACCGTGGACGACGGAATCATAACCGTCTTTAACGAAGAGAACCCGGAGGGCTTTAACCCGGACACTTCCATGAGTTACGGCAAACGGATAAATCAGGACCCAAGTTCAGGGAATATAGATGTCCGGCTCGGCGAAAACCAGGTGTTCGTCTGCGGCGACAACCGGCCGAACTCGCTGGATTCACGTACTTTCGGCCCGATAGAAGCCGAGCAGATCGTTGGAAAACTATCTCTGAGGCTTCTGCCTGTCAGCAAATTCGAAAAGTTCTAAGCTCGTTCTAGCTCGTGATATCATAAGCATAAGTGTTTAATTAACTGGTAAGTATTACTTAATGGTCAAAGTTCGGAACAGGTTTTTCAATTCAGCCATACGCAATCGATTGTTTACTGCAGCAGCAGCTCTAGTAGTTTTGATGGTGGTAGGTATTGTCGGTGTTCTTTTACAACAGGATAGTTCTGCCAATACACCGACATCTCGGAACAAATACACGTGGCCATTCGCACAGAATAGCCCCTGGAACATGCCTGTCGGCTCTGCAGCCATATACCAGCATGCTGGTCTTTCGCCTGCCCTAGCAAGCAGCAACGACCTGGTGACATCCGACAAAATACACATCTCACTCGACACGAGCGACCCTATCAAAATACTGAACGGCAGTCACCGGGTTCATGTTGACCCGGCGCTGAACCACAACGGAACCTGGAATGGTATCGGCGTGTTACTCAGAGAGGGAGGCAATACGACAGCCGAAGGTCAGACCCTCGTATTGTCGCCCGGCGGTAATCCGTCGTGGCAGCATAAATACGGCTATGACAACGATCTGAAGGGGAATGGCATTTACGGTGCACACGGCGGCTCGGCTATGTCCGGGCTGGGCGGCACCATACGCGACCACGAATGGAACAGTAGCGAACCTATACGCCATGCACTGGCAATAAATCTGTTCGGTTTACGGTTTCTTTCAACCGCGAACGGCGGATATCGCTGGCCGGCTACGAAAGCGGATAGCGGCTACGACGTGAACAAGACCAGCATACCAACGAACTACTATGGCCGTACCGGCAAGGGTTACGACTTCATGGGGATGGGGACACTGCTCGCGCTTAAGCCCGATTATAACGTCGCAGCGATCAGCGATCCGAACGCCCGTCGAATCGCCCAGGCTTTGAAAGATTACGGCGGTTACGTCGTAGATAATACGGCGTGGGATGTGCATGCCCTGTCGGTAGAACACGGCGTGAACAGCGCCTACAACAATGCCGGGAGCGCCTTCCATGGCCAGTTGATGTCAGTATTTTCGAACCTGCACGCAATTACGAACAACTCGCCGAATGCAGTCGGCGGCGGTGGCGCGCCGCGGGTAGCGCTCGCCCCCTGCTTCGACGATGAACCGAATTGCACAAATATAAATCCACCCCCTCCTTCTGAGGGTCTGATCAGCCAAACGAACAACTTAATGAGCGGCAAGACGTTTGCCAGCTCGACTACTACCCTGAACACTTTTCCGCTCGGCAATCTAAATAACGGCAACGAGACAGACCGCTGGATCTCCGCCGCCCAAGACAACGTCTGGGTTGGGACGGATCTTGGCAAGACGTACACCCTTAGCAAGGTGTCTGTCCTGTGGGCCGGCGATACGACAAAGAATTACGACATCCAGATGTCCACCGACAACACTACTTGGACTACCATCGCTTCCGGTACCACCAACAATACCTCCCCGCAGCTCATAGATACCGCCAGTTTCATCCGAGCTGCCCAGGGCAGATACTTCCGTATCCTTGCTAAGGACCGCTGGAACGCAGCATACGGTAATTCTATCTGGGAACTCGGGGTCTACGGTACAGAGGCAACCATACATACTGGCAACGGCGACGCCAACAACGACGGTCGGGTCAACGCCATTGACCTGTCCATACTCATCAGTCGTGATGGAACTAACTACCCCCAAGCTGACTTCAACAACGACGGCGTGGTCGGCGCGGCGGATATGGCGATACTCCTGGGTAGGTGGACATGGTAAACAGTTTCCGAGCCTAGCAAAGAAGACTGATAAAACAATATTTAAGAATTTTGTTCGTCAATAGACTGCAAAAGCCCGAGTAACCGCTCGAGTTCTTCTTCGGAAGTAAACTTTAGTTCCAGTTTGCCGCCTTTGGCAGTGCGCCGGATCTGTACCGGGGCATTCAGGCGCTTCGACAGCGCCTTTGTTTCGTCGGTTTCGGTGTCTACCCGGGCTTTGACCTTTTTGGTGTCTTTTATGCCGGCTTTGTGACTGGTTACGAACCGCTCCGCCTGTCGGACGTTCCATCCCTGCTTGATGATGGCTTCGAGTAATTCTGCCTGTTTTTCGGGAGCGTCTTTGAGCGACAGAATTGTCCGGGCGTGGCCCTCGGTTATTTTCTGGGCATGCAGTGCTTCGCGGGCATCAGGTGGCAGTTGTAGCAACCGGACGATGTTATTGATGGTAGATCCGGCCTTTCCAAGTCGCTTGGCGATATCGTCATACTTCATGCTGAACTGTTCATGCAGGCGTTCTATGGACACCGCCTGTTCCAAAGGCGACAGATCGACACGCTGGACGTTTTCTATAAGGGCTATCTCGAGCTGCTCCAGTTCTTTGCTGGAGCGAACAATAACCGGGACTTTGTCCAAGCCAGCCAATTTTGAAGCCCGCCAGCGCCGTTCACCGGCGATGATACTGTAACTTCCACCTTCGGTAGGCGTCACCACTAACGGCTGCAAAATGCCGAATTGCTCGATCGAACTGGCCAGCCCTGCCAGGGCTTCATCATCAAAATGTGTTCGCGGCTGGTTTTCGTTCGGCTTTATCTTGTCGACGGATACTTTTTGTATACGGCTTTCGTCGACGTTCAACATACTGCTGTCGAAGTTCTGCGGCAGCAGCGCATCAAAGCCGCGACCAAGTCCGGTAATCTTGCCTGGCATGGCTAGCGACCTCCCTGCTCTACGCGCTTGGCGACTTCTTTGGCTAGATTCTTGTAAGCCCGAGCGCCCTTGCTCCACTTATCATGTTCAAAAATAGTCCGGTTAAAGCTGGGCGCCTCCGCCAAGCGGATATTCCGAGGAATGACAGTGCCGAACAATTTGTCGCCAAAATGCTGTTTTATTTCTTGTTTGACCTGTTCGCTCAGACTGGTCCGTTTGTCGTACATAGTCAGTACTACGCCCAATAAGTCGAGTTGCGGGTTGGTTGTTTCCCGTACCCGCTGCACGGTTCCGAGTAGTTGACCTAAGCCTTCGAGGGCATAATATTCGGTCTGCACCGGTATAAGCACATCGGTTGCCGCCGTCAGGGCGTTTATGGTCAAGAGGCCGAGTGCTGGCGGACAATCTATAATAACGTAATCGTATGTAGCCGGTCGTAAAGCTTCGCGTAGGCGGAATTCCCTGTGTTCCATGCCGACCAGTTCGATTTCGGCAGCTGCCAGATTCTGGTTGGCTGGCAGTATGAATAATCCTTCTATAGATGTTTCCTGTACGCCGGCGTATAGCTCAGACTCTCCGGTCAAAAGCTCATAGGTCGTTTTGACGTTCTGCCGCTCCTGCCCCAGTCCGCTGGTGGCGTTTCCCTGCGGATCCAAATCCACGATTAGCACGCTCGTTTTATTGTTGGCTAGCCCTGCGGCTACGTTGACAGCGGTCGTCGTTTTGCCTACCCCGCCCTTTTGATTCGCTACTGCGATTACCCTGCTCATGTTTGTTTCATGCCCCGTATGTATTAAACGTTTTTACGATAGTCTATATACTTGTCCCACTTAAGAATAAGCGTACCACTTTTAGCAGTTGCGGTAAATACACGGCCGTATCAACCGCCATTTTGCACGACATATTGGCCACATATGCTTATGGCTATATACTTACCACATATGGCTTTACCGCGAAAACACATTGCTTACCGAAAAATCGTCACGACCGCTGCGCTGCTCGGGCTTGTGGTATTTTCAGGATTCATTTTGCACGCCAAGCTACACCGCAGTACATATGCAAGCAATCTGAGTTCCGGCCAACAAAACATCAAGCAAATAAGGGATGATCTCGGTAGGATTCTAGAACCGAAAGATATCGAAACCGGCCAGAAAGATTTGTCGGCTCAGTTTATAGTGGCCCAGCTCGAGAATATGCAAAAAGCGTACCCCACCCTGCAATTACCAGCAGCCGTTTCAGTGTGCGCGAGTACCCTGCCTGACCTGACCTGCAACGACTACGTCCGTGCCAAGACCCATTCCACGGCATCAGTAGCCGATGTCCGGATCGTACTTGCCTACCATCATCAGATTATGAAGAGCCTGCAATCGGTCCTGGAATACAACCCCGAAGCCGACCTCGGAGATGAAGGCCTTAACCAGCCGGTTATCGATGGCCGCATCAAAGCAGCCAGTGACGGCCTCGATAAAACCCGGAGGGGTCTACTAGCGACAGACAGATTAAAAGACGACCAAAAAAGTGCACTCGTAGAAATAATAGAAAAACTTCAGCAGCAATTGGCCTTGCTGGAAAAGAGCCGCGACAAATCCGCGTGGTATACGGCAGTCGCAGACGCCCAGGCCGCGATTCTCAAAAACCGCCAGACCTTTTGGCAGGAACGGCTTTCCGAAACATATGAATCACTGGACTTAGCAACTTCAGAACTGAGCCACTACAGCGCCCTGCTTACCAGGTAAACGGCTGAAGGGTATCCTGCCGATTAAAGAACTTGCCGCCACGCATGACGCTGTTCATATTGGGCGGAATAAAGACTTCCGCAACCGAACTGTATGCCGCCAGACTGGATCCGCTACTGGTAACGATACGGAAACAGTAGGGCTTTCCGACAGACGTAGCGTCGGTCACCAGCGAGAAGTCCCAGATACCGTCCTGCCCTACGGGAATTGGATTGACTGAGCTGAAGTTGTTGCTTTCAACGTACGACTGCATGACGTTAGTATGTCCGGAATGAACTGGATCGTTGCCGCTGGCATTTATAGGATCGTTGGTCGCCCCCCAGGTATTGTCGTAGAACGCGATGCCAGGGCTGCTGGAACTGACATCAGTGTATGCTTCTCCGCCACTCACGTCACAAACACCGTCGCTCGGTGCGTACTGAAGCTTGAAAGATTGGCCGGAAGGCGCACCCTTACCGCTGGCATGCAGCGCGATACGCAGCCGGAACGTACTGGTGGTCGTGAAGAGTTCGGCGGCAACACCAGAAGCAGCAGTTGGTGTGCCGGGGAGAATAAAAGCCGTGAGCTGGACTGCAGTGATAACGGTGCTCGTAGCAGATGGTGAGCTGACAGAAGCGGTGGGGCTGGAGGTGCCAGCGGTAGCGGAGAAGCCTGCGGTGGGGCTGGAGGTGCCTGCAGTGGGGCTGGAGGTACCGGCGGTAGGGCTGGCACATGTGGCATTGCAATTCGCTATATTACCGGTACTGTCGTATTTGGCCAGGAACATGTCGTTGCTCCCGGCGCCGTAGCTGGCGGTCTGGCCGGTGACAGCGAGGCCGCCGTCGGTGGTTTGGATCATGGAGAGGCCAATGTCACTACCGGTGTCGCCCCAGGTGCGAGAGAAGCTCAGTGTGCCGGCGGAGTCGTATTTGGCCAGGAACATGTCGTTGCCACCGGCGCCGTAGCTGGCGGTGTAGCCAGTGACGGCGTAGCCACCGTCGGTGGTTTGGACCAGCGAATAGCCAATATCAACGCCAGTGCCGCCCCACGTGCGAGAGAAGCTCAGTGTGCCGGCAGAGTCGTATTTGGCCAGGAACATGTCGTTGCCACCGGCGCCGTAGCTGGCGGTCTGGCCAATGACGGCAAAGCCGCCGTCGGTGGTCTGGACGAGGGATCTGCCGTAATCAACGCCAGTGCCGCCCCACGTGCGGGAGAAGCTCAGGGTGCCGGCGGAGTCGTATTTGGCCAGGAACATGTCGTTGCTGCCGGCGCCGTAGCTGGTGGTGGAGCCAGTGACGGCGTAGCCGTCGTCACTGGTTTGGACTATGGAGTAGCCAATGTCACCGCCGTTGATGCCCCACATGCGGGAGAAGCTGAGGGTGCCGGTGGAGTCGTATTTGGCCAGGAACATGTCGTTGCTGCCGTCGCCGTAGCTGTTGGTATGGCCAGTGACGGCGTAGCCGCCGTCGGTGGTTTGGACGAGGGACTGGCCTAAATCAGTCCCCGTTCCGCCCCACGTGCGTGAGAAGCTGAGGGTGCCGGTGGAGTCGTATTTGGCCAGGAACATGTCGTTGGCACCGGCGCCGTAGCTGGTAGTGGAACCAGTGACGGCGAAGCCGCCGTCACTGGTTTGAACGAGAGAGTTACCGATGTCATTCCCCGTTCCGCCCCACGTGCGGGAGAAGCTCAGGGTGCCGGCACTGTCGTATTTGGCCAGGAACATGTCGTTGCTGCCGGCGCCGTAGCTGGCGGTTTCACCGATGACGGCGTAGCCGCCGTCGGTGGTTTGGACGATAGATTTACCGATATCACTGACAGTACCACCCCATGCCCTGGCGAACGTTACCGCCCCGGCAACAATACTCTCTGTAGCCGTGGGGCTGGAGGTGGACGGCGTGGGGCTGGAGGTGCCTGCGGTAGGGCTGGAGGTGGACGGCGACGGACTTGTGCAACGGTTGCCGCAGCTGGCTATATTACCTGCACTATTATACTTGGCCAGGAACATGTCGATGCCGCCGGCACCGTAGCTGGAGGTGTAACCAGTGACGGCGAAGCCGCCGTCACTGGTTTGGACGAGGGACTGACCTAAGTCAGTCCCCGTGCCACCCCAGGTGCGGGAGAAGCTGAGGGTGCCGCTGCTGTCGTATTTGACCAGGAACATGTCGTTGCCGCCGGCACCGTAGCTGGAGGTGTAACCAGTGACGGCGTAACCACCGTCACTGGTTTGGACCAGTGAGTAGCCAATATCAATGCCAGCGCCGCCCCAGGTGCGGGAGAAGCTGAGGGTGCCGCTGCTGTCGTATTTGACCAGGAACATGTCGGTGCCGCCGGCGCCGTAGCTGGCGGTTTGGCCCGTCACGGCGAAGCCGCCGTCACTGGTTTGGACCAGTGAGTTGCCGTAATCAGTATTACCGCCACCCCAGGTACGGGACCAAGAGAGCGTGCCGGCACTGTCGTACCTGGCCAGGAACATGTCAGTGAAACCTGCACTGTAGTTGTTAGTGTAGCCAGTGACGGCGTAACCGCCGTCACTGGTTTGGACCAGTGAGTGGCCTCTATCATCTCCAGTCCCGCCCCACGTGCGGGACCAAGACAGGGTGCCGGCGGAGTCGTATTTGACCAGGAACATGTCGTTGCTACCGGCACCGTAGCTGGAGGCAAAACCGGTAACGGCGTAACCGCCGTCGGTGGTCTGGACCAGTGATTGGCCTCTATCATCTCCAGTCCCGCCCCACGTGCGGGACCAAGACAGTGTACCGGCGGAGTCGTATTTGGCAAGGAACATGTCGATGCCGCCGGCACCGTAGCTGGCGGTATCACCCGTCACGGCGTAGCCGCCGTCGGTGGTTGGGACTATGGAGTAGCCGTAGTCACTGCCGGTGTCACCCCAGGTCTTTACAAAACTATCTACTGATTTTTCCTTGTTCTCGTACGCCCTATACCCGGATTGTTCGTATGTGGGACTGGCCGTGGTAATCTCCGGAATTACCGTATACGAATTCAGTGGTGATCCATCCGCATTCACCACCCGGAAACAGTACGGCGTACTGGCCGGCGCGCCGTCATCCACCAGTGCAAAGTCCCACATACCGTCCTGCCCTATAGCGATTGCAGAGTTATTCGTAAAGTTATTGCTTTCTTCGTAGCTTTGGCGAACTATCGTATCGCCACCATGGGTCGGATCGTTGGCGTTGGTGGCCATGGACTGGCCGTCTCCGGCATTCGGGTTGTCGTAATACCGGATAATCCCCGTAGTCAGCACATCGGCGTAGGTTTCGCCAGTAAAGGCTGTATCGCAGGAATTGTCGGTACCGCGGGCGGCATATTGCAATTTGAAGTTGGCG
>JBGTMN010000010.1:0-7597 GCA_041743525.1 Saccharimonadales bacterium (SeqCode)
GGCAGCGTCAATAGCATAAGTGCGGCGCTGCGGGCTGCCTCTTCTGAACCAAGCCGATCGATCAGCCGCGGCTTGTCATGATTGCCAAAAGCGTAACTCGGTACGCACAGCGGACTGAACTGTTCCAATGCTGTATGAAACGAGTGCAAAAATTTGCGCCAGACTGCAGCTTCCCACGGCAAAGTAACACCTTCAAAATTGAACGGGGCTGCCACCCGGGGATCAACACCGACATAGAACGCCAGATACGCTGCCAAGGGATTGTGGCCTTCAGGATAAGCTTCGGTCACCATAAAACGCAGTTTGTCCTGGTATGCCTCTTCTTTCAGTACGTCAGCCATTTCCGAAAGATAGGCATATACCGCCGGCCAGCCGCGGCTGTTATCGTGCATGACTGCGTCGTACTTAAGATCTTCGCCTTCAACGTATTCCGGATTAGGCGCATCGTCACTTAATAAAGGCTCCTTCGCCATCCAGTACACGGCGTCGACTCGAAACCCGTCAACTCCTTTGTCGAGCCAGAAACGCATAGATTGTTTGATTGCGTTCCGCACCTCCGGGTTACTCCAGTTCAGATCCGGCTGGCGAACATCGAAACTGTGCAAATAAAATTGCTGGCGGGTTTCGTCCCATTCCCAGGCAGAATCACCGGTCAGGGCATCGCGCCAGTTGCTGGGCGGCAGCGGCGAGCCGTCGGGGGAATAACCATTGGCCTGGCGCCAAATATACCAGTTACTATATTCGTTGTCATTTGACTGTCGTGACTGTCTGAACCATTCGTGATTGTCGGATGTATGGTTCGGAACCAGATCTATAATGAGTTTTACGCCGCGCTCTTGGCAATCAGAAAGCAACCGATCAAAATCTGCCATCGTCCCGAAAATTGGATGCACATCACAGTAATCGGCAACGTCATATCCAAAGTCTGCCATCGGTGACGGATAGAACGGCGAAAGCCATATAGCATCAACATGAAGACTCTCCAGGTAGTCCAATCGACTTCGTATCCCTTCTAAATCCCCGATACCATCACCGTTAGAATCTTGTAAACTCCGCGGATATATATGGTAGACGATCGCACCTTCGGGCCACCGGGTACTTGTTATTGCATTTTTTACCGAGTCGGTCATAGGCATGTTCTCCACTTATCAGAAATTGTATATGCATGTATTGTAATGTACTGGAGGCTAGAGTGAGTAAAAGATGTTACTGAAAAATGATTATTATTATTCATGCGACTGGATCGCGCACAATATATAACCGAAAAAACCGAAAAATAGCTAAGCAGGTTAGATATTTTATATATTTCAAAATGCTTAAGATGGTTTAGTAGATGCATGCCACGTAAAGCTTCGACCACCAACCCAAACCTTCCGAGTATCAGCCGTTTCCTCCGAACTAAAATATCTCGGATTATTACCCCGCAACGGGCTTTATTTACCATGGCGATTATTGGCGGTTTTATATTCATCGCACCTTCAATAACGTACGGATACTTTGCGAACAACGTCGGGAATAGAGAAGACATTATGACTAGCACCCAGCAGGGTATCGTGTTAAAAGATCGCCATGGAGAAATTTTCTACCGGCAAGGTACTATCAAGGCCGCACCGGAAGCAAGTTTGGAAGAGATAAGCGACGACCTGAAGAACGCGGTCATAGCCAGCGAAGACAAAAACTTTTATGAACACGAAGGATATTCTTTGAGAGGCATTGCGGCGGCGGTATATGCAAACATCATGGAAAAAGATGCGACACGCTACGGAGGGTCGACGATTACCCAGCAGTTAGTCAAAAACCAGTTACTGAGCGCCGACAAAAGTTATGTCAGGAAGTTCCAAGAAGTATCGATGGCGGTTGCGATGGAGCGGAAGTACCAGAAAGACGACATCTTAGAGATGTATTTAAATTCGGTATACTTTGGCCAAGGAGCATATGGAATCAGCGAAGCATCACGTATCTACTTCGATAAGACACCTGCCGAACTGAGCCTTTCAGAAAGCTCACTACTCATCGGGCTTCTTCCGGCTCCAAATCTATATTCGCCGCTATCCGGCTCGCCTGAGCTATCCAAAGTGCAGCAGGATCGTGTCTTAAGTGCGATGGTCGACAACCAGTACATAACGACAGCAGAGAGGGACTTTGCTTTTGAAGCTCCGATGCAGCTCTCGGAATCAGGCTACCAAAATCTGGAACATGCACCTCACTACACCTTGATGGTGCTTAGCGAACTGAGAGAACGGTATGGTCATGACAAAATAACAAATGACGGTTTTGAAGTAACCACATCTTTAGATTTAAAGAAACAAAAACAGCTTGAATCAACCGTCCAGCGGCATGTCAATACATTTCAGGGTCAAGGAGGACGAAATGCCGGAGCAGTTGCGATCGATCCGAGGTCCGGCGAAGTATTGGCGCTCGTCGGAAGTGTCGACTGGCACAATCAGGAATTTGGAAAAGTAAATATGGCGCTCAGTCTCAGGCAGCCAGGCTCTTCATTCAAGCCTATATATTATGCCGAAGCTCTTGATCGGGGCATCATAACGCCATCTACTATATTAAAGGACGAAAAACGAACATTCGGTGACTGGACGCCGGATAACTATGATTTCAAGTTTCGGGGAAACGTCAGTGTCCGAAATGCTCTGGCACTGTCTTTGAATATACCAGCGGCCGAAGTCATGGAAAAACTGGGTACCGTCGAAGCCAGCGCCGCCGCGAATCGTATGGGGATTAACACGGTAAATCAACCCGAAAAGTATGGACTGACACTGTCGCTCGGTACTGCCGAAACTACTCTTTTGGATATGACGAATGCTTATTCGACTTTCGCCAATCAAGGACTCAAACATGAACCAGTTTTTGTAACCAGTATTCAGAATAAATACGAAGCAAACATATTTACGCGCCAAGTTACTGCCGGGAAGAGTGTAATAAAAGCAGAGACAGCCTATCTTATTTCTAACATGCTCTCAGATAATAATGCCAGAGCCCCAACCTTTGGATCAAACCTGAACCTGACGGGTCGGCAGGCCGCGGTTAAAACCGGCACGACGAACGACAACCGAGACGCCTGGACCATAGGCTACACACCGGGCCTTGCTGTAGGCATATGGGTAGGGAACAACGAAAACGAACCGATGCAGAGACTTGTCGGGAGTAGTAGTGCCGGGGTCATATGGCGCGATAGTATGAACGAGTTCTTGAAAGGGTCACGCGCAGAAAATTTTAAACGACCAACGAATATTGTACAGATTTGGGTGTGCCGCGAATCAGGCAAAAAAACGACTCAAGCTCACAAATCGGCTTATCAGGAATATTTTATACGAGAATACGAGCCACAAGGTGAATGCATCGAATCACGGCGCTCGAGCGAGCCGGAAGAAAATCAAAGAAAAATAAAACCTCCAAAACCTAATCCTCGCCAACAAAACCGCCCCTTACCACGTCCGACCCCAGTTCGTGAAGCAGTTATAGAGCCCGAAGCAGAAGTGCAAGCGGGTGGTAGAGGCGGAGGTCCAGAACAACTAAATCAGAGAGGTAGTTCTAACCCTTCTGAAAACAATAGCCAAGATGATCTGGACAGCAAACCTAAGCCGGACAAAGTACCAATGCCGGACATCACCGAAAATAAAAAGAAAAACGATGACGATTGACCAATATAACAAACAATCAAATAAACTTGCATTTTGTCCATGTTTGTGATATCATAAGCGTAATGGGAATAAGAAGCCCTCGGGATAGTCGCAGTTATCTGCATAAAATCGTTTAATGTTGGAGGAATATCAGTATGAATAAAAGTATAACTAACCTAATGAGTCGAACCCGGGCTTTGGCAATTACAGGCATATTTACTGTTGCCGCCAGTCTCGTCCTTCTTTCACAACCAGTGCTTGCCGCCGGTGTAACTTTCAGCTCCGCTCGCGACTGTGATGCTAACGCTGTTATGCACTGTGGAGCCATGAACACCACCGAACTCTCTACAAAATACGGAAACAACGCTTCTACTCGTACTATCTTCAGCCATTTTGGTATTTCCAGTACTGATATGAACAACATTGGCAGCACAGCAGTAAAAGGCTATGTCACCAAAAACGGCAACGTCTATGCAAACGGCAAACATGTTGCCCGTGACGCACTGACGGTCGGTCGCCAGAACATCACCGGAAGCCAGAAAGTCACTGTAGGCGGCGTTACATTTTATACACGCGCTCCTCAGGTTTCTTTCCGCCAGGACAGACTCGATGCATTCGTTGTATTGAACAAGAGTGGTCAGTTCAGATTTGCAATTATTGCAAGCTGCGGCAACCCAGTAAAAGCCGTGAACATCGTTCCAGCCCCTAAACCAGCTCCTGCTCCCGCACCAGCACCAGCACCTGCACCAGCACCAGCACCAGCTCCTAAACCAGCTCCTGCTCCAAAGCCTGCACCAGAACCAGTTAAGCCCGTAGAAAAGACTCCAGTCTGCGAAAACCTTCGGATCAGCCAGGACGGCCGAAGTGTTACAGCCGAAGAGCTAACCTACCAGCTTTATGGCGCAACACTCACGAACTACCGCATTGATTTCGGTGACGGTACCGTGGTTGACGTTACGAGCCTCCCCGTATCACACACTTACACTGCCGACGGCACGTACACTATCCGTGCGACCGTCGTGACAGACAAAGGTGATATTACGGGCGAAGACTGCGTCAAGCAGATTACCGTTACGACGCCAGAGCCAGTAGTTCCTGTTGTTGCCCCTGAACCAGAAGAACCTGAACCTACGTTGCCTGCAGCAGGCGCCGGTTCACTTGCAGCCCTGTTTACAGGAAGCTCAGTCTTGGCAGCCGCCGGACACGCACTTTACTCACGACGTAAACAATAGAAGTTAAGTCGTCATCTAAAAATAGCCCCAAGTTATGGGGCTATTTTTTTATCTTGATGGTTGTAGTGGCTCTAATCTTACGTCAGTTCAAGATCAGTTACGTCGAGAATTACATTGTCGCCAGGTCTGGTTTGACCGCGGAGAATACGGCTGGCAATGCCATTTTCTACTGCCCGCTGCAGCATGCGCCGCATTGGCCTGGCTCCAAGTCTTGCGTCATATCCTGTTTCTACTATTTTCATGACAGCGGCTTCAGTGAGCTGGACGCTAATATTTTGAGTAGACAGCGTCGTATTAATACCACCCATCATCAAGTTGACTACCTGAGCCAGTTCAGACTGATTGAGCGGCCGGAACAAAACGATTTCATCAAATCGGTTCAAAAGTTCTGGCTTAAACTGGCTACTATCGATTAGTTCGTCTATGAGCTGTGTCTGGAAGGATTCAAGCGCTTCACCGGCGGCAATCCGCTCGCGTATCGTGTTAGCACCGGCATTCGACGTCGCAATGATGATACAGTCCTTAAATGAAGCCGGACGACCGTCAGTATCGGTCAGCTGGCCTTCATCGAGTAACTGCAGGAGCAGGTTCAGGATATTCGGGTGGGCTTTTTCGATTTCATCGAGCAGCACAACCGAAAAAGGCGATTGCCGGACGGCCATTATTAGACTACGGGACTCGGTTGCTCCGTTCGACAAAAGCCGCGCAACATCTTCTGCCTGCTGGTATTCGCTCATATCAAGTCGAATCATGTTTTCTTCGGCATTGAAGTAGGTTACGGCCACTGCCTTGGCGAGTTCAGTCTTACCGACACCCGTCGGCCCCAAAAACAGGAATGAGCCTATTGGTCGTTTCGGGTTGGCCACTCCGGCACGTGCCCGGCGTAATGCCCCAGCAACCACCTTGACTGCCTGCGTCTGGTTTATCATACGCTTATGAATCGTGTCTTCCAGGTTCAGGAGCGTATCTACTTCGGCAGGAGCTGCCGTTCCTACCTTGACGCCACGACTTTGTTCTATGGACTGCTGTACCGATACCGGGGTAATGATATTTCCATGTTCGGCGTAAGCCAGAGATTGTTCGAGTACCTGGATTGCTTTGCCGGGATATGCCGAGTCTTGTACATAACGGCCCGCCAGGCGGTAGGCTTCCTGGAGCGCCTCGTAACTTATAAGCACTTTGTGCTTATGTTCCATGACGAGCGCATTATCTTCCAGTACCCTCATGACATCATGCTCAGGAGGCTCAGACAATGCCACGGGCGTTAAAAGATTCGAGAACGAAGGGTTGTTCGATTTTAGCCGCTGAAAATCCTGGTTCGTCATCGCCATGATAAGCTGGACGGACCGTGACTGAATAACTGGTAAAAGGATTCCGGTCATATCGAACGAGCCGTGTCCGTCCGACAAGAAAAGCTGCGCATCGTCCAGGAACAAGATTATATGTCCGGCATGTGACGTTTCAATAAGTAACGACATGACGATTTGCTCCAAGTCACCGGGACCTTTGGCGCTACTCAGTATAGTCGAAGCACTGAGGGCGACGATTTGTCGATGCTCAAGATTTCTGTCGTTTTTTTCCTCTAATAAAGCCTGCGCCAGTGCATTGACATGACTGGTCTTTCCAACTCCCGGCTCACCGGTCAATACGACCGTCGACGCTCCCTGCGAGAATGCTTTTTTGATAGCGGTGACGCCCGGCGACTCCGTGAGCCAGCCGAAATGAGCGCCGTTACGTTCGATGCTCAGGCTTATGTTGTGTCCGAATTGATCCAGCCGGGGCGTAAACCCACTCGCCCAGTCTCGGCCGATACCACCAAAATATGGCTTATCGGCATGAATCTTCTCGAGCAGTCTTCCAAGCCACATAACCATAGACTGAACGTCGTCCGGCGTCAGCTTTATTGAGCGCAGATAATTATGCAGTTCCGGCGACGACATCATTATCGCACCGGTCACATGACCAACCTCAATCGTTTTGCTATCCGTGATCTCGGCAAGATGAGTGGCTGCCTGCCATATTCCCGCCATATCAGACTCATTATCAGAAAAGAACTGCTCGACGACACGAGCCTGAAGCAGTAAGTGATTCATATAAAAAACCGTATGCCAATGGCCCGAAAGATGACGCCATACGCCAAGCGGAGTGAGCGTTTCACCGGGCTTGATTGCCCTAAGGACATCGCTGGATAGAGCACCGGCAAGAGATGAGTCGGTAACCGGTAGCGGCAATAAATCTTTGCGGTACCACGCTGCTGGCATAAAACAGGCGAGAGCCGCAGCCAAACAAAGCAGACTCACCCGGTACATACCCACCAAAGCTAAAAGTACCGCGAATGTCACGAACATAAAAACTAAGGCATTTAAAAGTAATGCCCCGTTTTTTCCGATCCGGCCGGCTAAACGGGATTTCCAGGCCCTGGACGCGTAAAGGTCGAGAAGCGCGTTGTTCATATAAAGAGCGCCCCTAGCACAAGTCCTATGATAGCCGGCGGCACCAGTGGCCAAAATGTAACCATCAGTAAAGATACGATTCCCGTTAATGTCAACATAACTCCAGCAGATATGAGTACCGTGGTCCGCACAGTAAAGCCCACCATTCTACTGACGATGTTATCCCCAAATGCCCGCATTCTGGCATCGAGTCCAGCCCCTGGATAGGTAACAATCCGTCGCCATGGCGCCATCCAGCGTGAAGGGTGTCCCTCTGCTATCGCAGACGGCGTGCCAG
>JBGTMN010000011.1:0-6091 GCA_041743525.1 Saccharimonadales bacterium (SeqCode)
CTCACGAAACCGCTTCACAACTATTTAAGCACAACCCTAATAAAATGTATAATAGTCAGAATGGATGAGCTCGTAGCCAGATATTACCGAACCCGCAGCACCATCTGGCGATACCAGCGACTGCTCTTCCCGAGCGCGGCGGAAGTCCGCTTTATAACGATAATGGGAGGCAGGGTTTGGCAAGTCCGCCGGCTGAAGCTATATAAGAACCGCCAGCCATTCACGATCGTGCTGAGCCTGGGTCGACTATTAAAGGACGAACATTTTAAGCGTGAAGTCAGGATTGGAAAGTACTTCATGGATTTTTGCAACGACCTAAATATGATTATCGAAATAGACGGTCAGCAATATCATGACATATTAGAGGATCAGAAGCGCGACGAGTATATACGATCATGGTGTTATAACTATGCGCCCAAAGAAGCAATGGAAGCCCGAATAATCAGAGTTCCCGCAAGTCGACTATGGAATAGTAGCGCTAAAGTTCAGCGGGATATTCTATTGTTTCTGACGCGATAATATTGAGTTTGGCGTCCGATCCGTGATATACGATAGCCGCTGTATTATAGGCATGTGCTGCCTCCTGCGCTGATTCGAACCTCCCGAGCCAGTGTATTTTACTATTTAACCCTACGCCCGCAGTCCACCTTTTGCCCGACCTAAATACACCCCGATAGCCCGAGGTGTTGTTTGCGTATAAACCTTTATTGATTGATTGCTGTGATTTTGTCGCCCATCGACAATTGCCCGGCTCATAGCACCCATCGTTATCGATGCGGTCGATGGAATGACTAGGACTTGGAATCGGACCCATGTCGTCGTAAAAATTACTGAAACTATCAAGCCATCGCTGACATATTTTCACGCCCTTACCGGCATGTCCGGGATAGGCTTTTTTTGAATATTCAGCGCATCGTACTTTCATGGACGACCACTTTATATATTCTAGCGACTTGCTCATGGCGTGCCGTTCAGAACTTCGTGTCTTGAATTTAGGATCACCATACCTACGCCATCTATCGTAATGAATCTCACACCAACTACGCGTTTTAGACACGTTCTGGCATTTCTTAATAGAGCATGATTTTGGAGTGAATGTCTTTTTATGGTTTATGTTGCCCCGATTTTTCAGTCGCCAATAATGAGTGTTGCACGCATTTTTTGCATGAACCGGCTTACTGCAATTCATCGCCACGCAAGTTTTTGCCATACTCGGATTGTAGCATGAGTGCGGATAATATAAGACTTTGCATTTTGTACAAAAAATGTATTCAATACGACCAAGCATAAGCATATAAGCGAGCCATTGAACACTAAACACAGGACACTAATTTCACAAAAAAATCTATTTGCCAAGGGGTTAATAGTCATATACGCTATGGGTAGTAACGAGAAGAGGCCAAAATTAGCCAAACCGTTGCCCAAAACAAAAAACAGTCAAAACCCACCTCAAACACCTAAAAACCGCCTCACTCGCAAGGGCGGTTTTTTAGTGTCCGGAACCCATATCTTGAGTACCAGATAAGGGTAGAAAGCCCAGGATCAGCTGTTCGTCTTTTGTACTCCCCCTGCTCTGCTGAACATAAAGTCAAAGCTTGTCAAACAGGGGCAGGAAATAAAACGGGGGAGTAGTCAAGGCGGGGAAGAGCGGGGCCCTCACGCGTGTTCAGCGCCCTGGATAGACCATAACCATAAGCAGACTGATATAATAAAAATGTACCCGACTAGCAACTTAACTGAAAGATGATATAGATGGAACCTAAATCTTTGAACGACCTACACGCAAATCCTAAGAACCCGCGCAAAATGAGCGTCCATGATGCCGGTGCGTTGGAAGTATCTCTCCAAACATTCGGCGACCTGTCAAGCATTGTATTCAACGTCCGGACACAGCAACTTGTCGGCGGACATCAACGTATAAATATTATGAAGCGAGCCATGCCAGGAGCTACGATCCAGATGCTCCAGCCATACCCAACTGAACCGGATGACGTCGGCACCGTCGGCCTGGGATTCATTACGATCGGCACGAAACGATTCCCATACCGCGAAGTCGACTGGGACAAGAATTTCGAATCAGCCGCCAACATTGCCGCCAACCGAATCCAGGGCGACTTTGATATCGACCTGCTAGCCGAGCTGGACTACGAACTCAGCCAGCTCGAAAACGGTACCGAATTATTGAAGCAGTCCGGGCAGACCGAATCGGAAGTCAACCGCCTGCTCAAAAGCGTCGGCGCGATCGACGAGCCGGGAGCCGACGATCAGGGCGAAACCGACAAGCCGGAAAAGCTGGAGTTTTCACTAACCCGGGATCAGCGTCTAATTGTCGAACGGACCATCGAATACATCAAAGCCCATAACGATTTGCAGGCAATCGAGTCGGCCAGTCTGAACGGCTCCGCGCTCTTCGTCGTTTGCAAGGAGTATATTGAAAGACATGAATCAGCGACCACGACAAACCCACCGATCGAAGCCACTGAGCAGAACGTCGCCCAGACGCCAGCCCACCCGCAGACAGAAGCCATCACGGCTGAACCTGGAATGGTGGAAGCGCAAACGCCTACCGCCTGAATTACAGGCGTTCATATGGATGGGGTGTTTTATGGTGTTCCTGGCCGCCATAATCGCCCCGAGCGGCGACACAATTAAGACGGCCATATACCTGGGCATCGCCCTGGGCTTTGCCGTAGCCTACGACTGGCTCTAGACAAAGCGCGAGCATTGATTACAATGATAGGTAGCCGGAACGGATCCGGCATAACGGTTAGAGATTTGTGCACCTATCGAAAGCTTTGCGAGGTATTTCGATAGCGGAACTAGAGCCACTAAACCGCCCAAAAATAGGGCGGTTTTTTGGTGTCGCCATGTAGCTTATTCTACAACTTATTATCCTGTGAAACCCTGGACTTTACAGGAATTGGGTATACAATAAGAGGTACCAAGTAAGCAAGGAACCATAAAATGAACTACATACCCCGAATCAACCAAGCCATCACCGACGCATTCCGCGACGGAATAGACGACCCAGACACAATACGCATGCAAGTCAAAGACTACGCTCTGAGCAGCGACGACAGCCTCTACCGCCAACTCGGCGACTACATCGACTCAGCCATCGAACTGGCATTCATGATCGAAGAGGCGACGAAGCCAACCGCGATCTGCCACCAGTAACGGATCCTGACGAAGAGCAATAAACAATAATAAGGAGCACTAGACATGCAAGCATCAAACGTAAAGATCGACCCCCGGCTACCGAACAGCAGGCCAATCAGCCAACGTAAAAAAACCGAGCTGCGTCGCAAGGCCGTCCTCGAATTCATAAAGAACCAGCCAGCCGGCACCCCGATATCGCAAGCAGCAATAACCAAACTCTGCAACTTCAACAGCAGCGGATCGGCGTCCATGTTCATGAAGCGGCTCGCAAAAGACGGCTACGTCGCCGTGGACAAGAGCGGCCAGACATACAGCTACACGGTCCTAAACGCCCGGACCAAGAAAACCCCGGCGTCCGTCGAACTGCCAAAAGCTGAACCGGAGCTAGTGACATCAGTGTCATCATCTCCGACCAGCCCGGAAGCCCGGGCAATCCGAGCCGTGGTGCTGGAGTACTTCTGGCACGAACAGAGCGACAGCCTGCGGAAATTCGTCGGCTGGCTGGAACGCGGCGGGCTCGAGGCACGAAAATGAAACTGATTATCGTCCTATTTCACCTATGTACGCTCGGACTATTCCTGATACCGCACGCAATCCTGGCGTTCATAGTCCGTTATAACCGACCATCAAAGTAAGTAAAACAAGAGGGAGTATAAGAGTGCAAAAACAACCAGGTCGCAGAGCCGGCCTATGAACATAATCGTCATCCTAGTCATCGCAGCCGTGGTATTCATGGCCGGCGTGGCATTCGGCGAGAACAACCGGAACGCCGACTTGAATGGCGACCAGAAGCTAGACGGTAGCGACTTCATGAAAATCATTCGACCGGAGAACCGGCGTGAATGACGAAGAGCTCGATGACCGCGACATATACGAAATCCTCGACAAAGCCGGCCTGAGCGTCGCCAGTCTCATGGACAGCAAGCGACCGATGACCCGGATAGTTCTTGAGATACGCCAAAGCATCGTGGCCCAGACAAAAGACTACATTCAGATGCGCGACATTAACCGAAAAGGAGTAAAAAAGTGAACGAAGCAGCAGCACCCCGAAAATCAACCGACCTAACGCCAGAGGACCAGGCCCGAGCCCAGCGGATCGTGGATCATATAAAACTACAGACCGGACTAGACGCCAAAACGCCAGATGCTATCCGCGCTGCATTCAGCGCCTGGGAACAAGCCAACCTAAACCGCCCGAACACAACGCATCCCAGCATCGCCCAAAACCCGGAAGCCCACCAAGCGTGGCTAGACCGCGAGATCGATAAGCAGCAAAACCCGGATCAGTAAATCATGACAGACAAGAACGACCTCGAATTAATCTCACTCGAATTAATCTTACTCAAATACGGCAATGCAGTCTTGGACGCTCGAAGCGGCAAGGCTAATCCGACACTGGGTGAGCTACTTGATGTACCGAGGGAAGCCATAGTCGAACTCGTTGCTGCGGAGTGTCAGCGGGCGAGGATTGATGAGCTGGAAAACTTAG
The DNA here is from genome assembly GCA_041743525.1 of Saccharimonadales bacterium (SeqCode). Classification (GTDB taxonomy): domain Bacteria; phylum Patescibacteriota; class Saccharimonadia; order Saccharimonadales; family UBA4665; genus UBA4665. Next base: position 4,649 of record JBGTMN010000011.1, read on the forward strand.
ACATAGGTAATAACTTTATTGAGCAGCAAGTGTTTAGAGATGACCGTATCGCTGCCCTATCTGCATCGGCAGAGGAAGGTGGGAAGTTGTGAGCTACGACCCTGATACAGACCATACCAACCCTGAGTGTCCAGCAGAGAGCTTAGAGGACTGTATCTGTTCTACGAGCAGCGGTATGAGTACGAAAGGAACGACGCATGACAGACAGCACATATAGGGATCAGGTAGAGAAGATACTGGAACCTTTGAAAAAGGGAGCTGGTATAGCACAGCGCAATGAAGCTACAGAATCCCTTACCGCCCTCATAGCCGAGGCACAGCGTGAGGCACGGATTGACGAGCTGGAACATTTAACAATGAACCGTGACCAGGATGCAGTCTGGTTAATCAATAGGCTGGCCGAGTTACAAACGCAAGGGGGAAAATAATGGACGAAGAACAAATTAAACACATGGTAAGCCGATTTTTAGGCTGGAAACTGCCGGATGATTTTAACCCTGATGCTGGCATCAGCTTTAAGCGTCCAGATGGCACAGGAGCGCATTGGTGGCCTGTTGGCACAAACCTTTTTACAGCTACTCAAGCGGAAGAAATGGTCAAGCACATGCTCGAAGGTCTAACGCAAGGGGGCGGTAATGACCTATAACGAATATGTCGAAGCGTGGAATGATAATGCTAAATTGTACACAAATGTACCGCGCAACTAATAACAATAAGGAGCAATAACCAATGCAATCATACTTAAACGATACAAAACTAAAATCAGACTTTATTGAACAGATTAAATGGCATCAGGATCAGGATAAAATAATCCAGGGTACTTATGGCGAGGGTAGTAATGGCGACTTCAAAGCCTGTGCTGTCGGCTGTTCGATACATTCACTGGGACGTATGCAGGGAAAGAAATTTCAAACCGATAACCACAAACTGTATGAGTCAGAACTTGGCATACCGGAATGGCTGGCAATGTTAGAAGATACTATATTTGAAGGGCTGCCGATAGATGACGCAAAGGCATGGCCGCTGAGGTTTTCCGAGGCTGTACCGGTCGGCGTAGATCTTGACCCGATCAAATGGCAGTTCTGCGCCTTTGTCCTATCGAGAAACATCGAGCGAGTCTTAACATTAAAAATAGATGATTCACTCAAGGAAACGGTAGTATCTGCAATTCGTCAGGTTCTACATGTTCATGAAACAGCTCTAAATACTGGTGTATGGAACGAGTCAGCAGCATGGTCAGCAGAGTCAGCACAGTCAGCACAGTCAGCAGCATGGGCAGCAGAGTACAGATTATTCGCAGACAAACTCATTGAACTACTCAAGCTATCTGCACCGGCAGAGGAACGAAAATCATGACCACCCACCCAGAACCACAGCAGGGACTACGGTCAGAAATCAGGTCTATATGTAAACACTACACAGCATTAGCATATCCGTTAGAGA
>JBGTMN010000012.1:0-10973 GCA_041743525.1 Saccharimonadales bacterium (SeqCode)
GATTTTTATCAAGAGGCTGAATACGACGTGATAGATCTTGATCCGGGAGACCGCATACTTCTGGCGACGGGTACTTCTGCGTCTATAAAAGAGCGGGGAATATTTACGCAGAAAATTAAAAAATCTTCGAAACAAAGACCATCGGTAGACGAAGCTGCGGCGCAAGCAGAGAAGCAAGCCGGCAAAGACAGCTTCTCGGCCATGGTCATAGATATTCCAGACAACGCTGTAGCAGAACACGAAGAACGCAGGGCAGGCCGTGACGCCTGGATTCCGGCAGCTGCAAGTACCAGACTCGACGCCGACGGCGAAGCTGTTTATGCCGAAACGGATAAAGAAAAGCGGCGCCGGAGGATATCAAAAGCTGCTTTAATTGCGGGTGGAATTGCGCTAGCAGGTGCACTCTATGTCGCGGCAGGTGGCGATTTGGATCCCTTCAACGAAACGAATAACTGGTTCAATAATGATAAAGTCGTACGGGCTTATTGGCCTCATAAAGAAGAGGGGCTTGATTTGTTGCCGGCTTTCTTTGACGGCGACGGTGTAGATATCGATCCGACTAACAGCTGGGGAGATTGGGCGAACGACGAGGGCGAATACCTAAGATCGACCAACGATTCCATATGGCCGTCACAGCCAAACGCACAAGACATGACACTGCCATTTGCGGCCGAACAGTTATGGACTGCGGCAGAATTATACGGTCCGGGCCTGAATGCTCCGGACTGCGTTATCGGTGATTTGTTGCCGGGCGAAAATGAAGCAGCAATCCGCGAAGAATTCTCCTGTGGAGAGGTGGCCGCCGATAATGGCGAACTTCCCGGCGAAGATCCGGGCAGTGGAAATCTTCCTGATGTAGATCCGGACAATGGGAATGGGGTTGTGCCGCCAAGCGAAATTACGCCGTCTTCGGAGCCATTTACTGTAGAGTACGGCCACGGCTATACTCACGAAATCAGAGATTTTCTTGAGGGTTACGGCACGCCCATGACTCAAGACTGGCTGCTCAGTATGCACTACGATTTAATAGAAAATTTTGGCACGGATTACCTCCAGGGCATAGAAAAGTACGAACTGCCTCCAGGTGTCATCGGCGATTATGGTTTGGCGCACACCGGCACGGCCACCTGGGCGCCAGGCGTGCAGGAATTCATATTGGAATCAGCCAATATAGGTTAGATCAGCGAACCGTAGCCTGATAAAAATTCCCGGGTTGTCATTTCCTTTTTTCCGGCCGGTTTAAGCTTGTCTATGTAGAGGCATCCGTCTTTGCAAGAGATAGTAAGTTCCTTTGATTCGTCCGTGATGTGTATTTTTCCCGATGTACCGTTACTGCCGGGCGCTGCATGTGCCTGGGTTATAGTTACGTCGATGTCGCCAATCTGTGTCCGACTGCCCGGCCAGCCGGCATAGGCCCGTATTTCCCGTTCCAGCCGAACGGCTGGTTTGTTAAAATCCATTGTACCGTCAGTTTTAGTGATGAGTTGGTCGTAGGTTGCGAGTGCGTCATCTTGGGGAACTGCCGGCAGCGTTCCGGCTACTATGGCGGGCAAAAGCTCTACGACCTGCTGCCAGCCCATTTCAGCTAAACTATCAGCTAATTGCTGCTTGGTTTCTTGGCCGGTCAGTTCCAGGGGTGATTGGCCGTAGACAGGTCCGGCGTCCATTTCGCGCACCAGTTTCATAATTGAAACACCGGTCTCAGAAGCTCCTTCCAGTATGACCGATTCGATAGGTGTCGGCCCACGGTGCAGCGGCAACAGGGAGGGGTGGATATTTATGATGCCCTGCGGAAAGATATCGATGACAGATTGCGGGATTATCCGGCCGTAAGCAACCAAAACGGCAGCGTCAGCTTTATATGCCGCTAATTGTTCGATGATCTCGGCTGGTTTATTCGGCAGTAAAACGGGAATGTTATGCGCGTCTGCAACTTCAGCTATCTCGAGCGAGCGTTTTTTACGGGATTTGGAGTCGCTGTCGTGCGACACCACTGCCATTACTTCGTGGCCGGCTTTTATGAGCGCCTGCAACGTCGGTGCGGTCGTCGAAAGGCCGGTTGCCAGCCGCTCATTGCCAAAGAATACTAATCGGGCCATCAGTTAGACCTCGTCGTTCCAGAGCTCGTCGTTGCCGGCAATATGTTCGTCGTAATCGAGCGGCTTCAGCTCGCCGGATTCTGTAAGCCGGTAAAAAGAATCGGTTTGATCTTTGATGTGGTCTACAAATACGATACCGTTGGTGTGATCTATCTCGTGTTGGAAGATACGCGCCAAGAAATCATCGGCAGTAACCCGGAATTCTTTGCCGTTCAGTCCCATTGCCTTGACCCGAACCCGGCTGTAGCGGGGAACCAGACCGTACACGTCCTTTACGCTCAGGCAGCCTTCGTAATCCTTAATTACCTTGCCTTCGTATTTTGTAATGACTGGATTTATGAACACGGTGAAGCTATGATCGTTTTTGTCATCGAAATTGTTTCGAACCACCACGACCCGCTTTAGTACGTCTATCTGTGTGGCGGCCAGCGCGACGCCAACTTCGTGACTTCGGCTATTCTCCCAGTCTATCGTCGCATTCTGCATATCTTCTACCAGTTTTTCGATGTCCGGGGTTACGAAGGCTACTTTTTGTGATCTTTGCCGCAAAGTTTGGTGCGGCAGTGTAATGATGTCGTCTTTTGTCATATCGTGCCTATTATAACAGATACGGCAGCTTAAGTACGTATCTGAAATGTTTGAGGCGACAGGCAAACAGGAAGCTTCGTTATAGCAAGTTATTCGGATCGATATCGTAGGTCCAGCCAGACTTCGGTAGTATCGTGATGACTTCCAGGAGTGCGCTGCGCCGCTTACTCTTTATGACAAGCTGCATCTCGTACTTATCGCCCTGTCGGGCATGGAATGAGGGCATGGGGCCTTCGATGATAATCGGAAGTCGTGCGGCAGTAAGCGCGGCCGCGAACGTATCGGCGGCTTTCTCGGCGGATTTGGCACTGGCTCGTCTGCATGACAGCTTCAGGACGTAGCAGAACGGTGGGAAGTTGAACAACTCGCGCTCCCGCAGTTCGGCGGCATAGAACGTGTCCCAGTCGTTTTTGAGTGCAGATTGTATGACGGCGCGGGTCGGATCGTAAGATTGAACAATTATACGTTCATGGGCGGAGTGTCCGCGTCCGACCCGGCCTATCACCTGGTTCAAAAGCTGATACGTCCGCTCTTCTGATGAGTAATCAGGGAAGGTCAGGCTGGTGTCGGCGATGACCACGCCGAGCGTCGTTAACTTCAGTAAATCGAGTCCTTTGGCTAGTAGCTGCGTACCGACCAAAATATCTATTCGTCCGGCCCGTATGTCGTCGTAATGTTGTTCAAAGCGGTCAGCTTTTTTATTGTCGGTGTCAAAGCGCATCACGCGGGCTCCCGGGAATAGCTTCAGCGCTTCTTCTTCGACAGCCTTGGTACCGACTACTTTGAAGACGATGTCATTATTTTTGCACTCCGGACATGATGTCGGAGGTGATCCGTGGTAGCCGCAGGTATGGCATTGTAGCCTGAACACATCATGATGATACGTCAGGGGAAGGTCACAGTGCGGACAGACAGCTTGCCAGCCGCAGGCGCTGCAGAGTATGACCCGGGCGGTGCCTCGTCGGTTCAGGTAGAGTAGGCTTTGCTCGCCCCGTTCTAGACTTTTCTTGACTGAAGTAATAAGTTCATCGGATAAGTAGCGCGACCGGCTAAAATTGTTACGGTCTTTTAGGTCTATTAATTTTAATTCCACTTTTGATGCTATGTCGGTGTTTGACGTTGCTTTTTGGGTCATGCGCAAAATGGGCTTGCCGCGTTCAGCAGCAATAAAATAATCGATTATCGGCGGCGTGGCCGAACCGAGTACTAAAGTTGCCTTATGGGCCGCCGCGAGATGTGATGCGACCCTGACGGCATGGTAATGTGGCGCCTGTTCCTGCTTGTAGGCAGGTTCGTGTGATTCATCAACCACGATTAATCCGAGGTCTTTTACCGGACTGAACAACGCCGATCGCGGACCGAGTACAATAATGGGTTCCGAGCTTTTTAGTATGGTCAGCCACTGGATCTGGCGGTCACGCGGCGTCAGCTGCGAATGTACGACAATGACCCGCTCACCGAAGACAGACCTAAAAGTTTGCGCAGTCTGTGAGCTGAGGCTTATTTCGGGCGTCAGGATTATAGCCGACCGACCTTCGGCTATTGCCCGCCGCACAAGCTCTATGTATACGCGGGTCTTGCCGGTGCCCGTGTCGCCGTGCAGTACATAAGTATCAGGTTTATTAATTGCGCCGAGAACCTTTTGTTGTTCGGTCGTGAGTGGCGGTAAACTGGCTGTTTCATGTACGGGTTCGGCGGTGATGCCAGTAACTGTCGTGACATGTTTGCCCGTGAGTTGCGCCGGCAATATCTGTTGTGCGACCACGCCGAGTGGCGCCGGGTAATACAGCCTGAGCCATTCGGTCAGTTTTACGAGCTGACGGGGTAGGGCTGGGAGGTTATAAGTTTCGGCAATCGGTTTGGTAACAAATTTTGGTCTGGGTACTTTTCGTACTACAACACCAAATACCAGCTCTTTTTGCAGGGGTACTTTGACGACAGAGAACAAATTCAGTTCGGTATCGGACTTGTACGTCAGGGCATCGGAACCGTGGTATTGCTGGCTTCCGACCAGCACCTCATAAAAATAATCCATGGTTCCAGTATAGTCGCATTGCCAATGTTGAGCGCAGTTTTAGGGGTTTAGGCGTGAAATATGTCGAAACGTATGCTTATAAATAAGATAATCTGACAATTTGCAATAAGTGAGTTGATTCAAAATACAAAAGTCGCTATACTTTATTACGTTGTTCATATAACCACATAAGGGCTTATGCTAGACGTATTTATCACCTCACGAGTTCGGCGAAAAATCATTGTTATTTATGCCAAATATCCGGATTTCAAAACGCACGTCCGCGGACTGGCGAAACTCATCAAAGAAGATGCTGGAAACATTCAGCGCGAATTGAAGCGCCTGGAAAAAGTCGGATTCCTGATATCCGAAAAACAAGGGAACACCAAGATTTATTACACCAACAAAAGTTTTCCTATTTTCAAAGAACTCCAAAGTATTGTCACAAAATCTCAGCGGACGACTCAGAAAAAAACCGTTTAACCGCAGTTTTGTAACTCTTTAAGGCTTAAAATCATGCACAAAACTCATAATCGATTCGAAGTATTAACTGGTAGCATTGCTCTTACTGCAGCAGTTGCAGGCGCTGGTTCGCTGGCTGTTTCATCTCTAGTAAACGCCAAAGACAATATGTATAAGGTGGCGACCGCTCCTGTTGAGATCTTTGAAAATCCTGGAGAAGTCTATCAGGTTCAGGATTCGCATGGGGTCGAAGGAACGGCTACGGCAGATAAAAACGGTCTGGTGACCGGCTTAAATACGGCGGCTCAGGCATCTATTCTTATCGCTGCCGCCTCGGGCGGGGCGTATGCAGTTTCGCGAAAATCCCGCTAAGTCGGATCCTGGTAGCCCATAAAATCAGCAACCAAAGTGGTATTTCTGACCTCTAATGACTCTTATCCGTTTCTGAGATGCTTTATCGAACTTTTCTGTATGTCGTAAAAGTATCAATTACTCATGAACATAAGTAATTAGTTAGTGTCAAAAATCGACATAACGGTTAAGCTAATTTATACTTAAACCTAAGTATAGGTAGTGAATTGTTTTGTGGACAATTTCAGGAGTTTACCAGCGATATGAAGATATATGGGCGGAATTTCGACAAACGACTCATCGGGTTCGTCGTCGCAGCTGTATTCGTGGTTGGCGGGAGTTACGCGCTAAAGTTCGGCAGCGCGGCTCAACCCAGCGTAAAGATTGAACCGGAAAACGGAACGACAAGCGCTCCTGCACTGGTAGTTAATGATGTGTCGGCGTCTAACGGTAAATCTGTCCGATTCAAGCCTGCCGATCCGCCACCTTCGACGTTCGTGCCGATGCGTACGCTCGATCTGGAGCAAGGTGGATCGTGGTTCGACGGAGTGAACGGGCAGGTGACGGCAGACACGACCAGGGCGTACAAGGGTACGAGATCCGCCAAAGTCATCGCAGCGGGAGAAGCGATCAACCGTGGATGGATATTCGCAGACAAAACTGATTACTGCAAAGGTGTACTTGCTCCGATAGGATCTGAGCGATGGATTGGACTTGCGGTATATGTGGACGATCCTCTTGTTCATAAGACGACGAGGATCGTCGCTACTTCATTTAATCCTTCTGGATGCGGGTGGAATAATGGCGGTTCGATAATTGCGCTCAATCTTCACCAAGGCAAGTTGCGGCTGGAAGCATACGAATATCAGTCCGGTAACAACATGACGCTTCTGTCGCCGTCCACAAATTTCCCGGCAAAGAAATGGTTATATGTCCAGATAGGATTCAAAGTCAGCCGAGATAGTACCGGCTGGGGCGAGTTGGTAGTAGACGGAGTGTCGCAGGGTAGGATAAGCGGCCAGACAATGAAGACTGCACAGGGCGATTACAACAGTATACAGTTCGGTGCCGGTTGGAGCTGGCCTGGAACACCTTCGACGCCGCTTTGGCTCGATGACATATATCTGGCCGGCACCCGCCGCGAATAATGGATTCGTATGTTGTGGATTTGAAGGTATGAGTATTGCAAAGTTCAAGAGGTTAGGGTAGAATACAACAGATATGATACAAGTTACACGAAAAGACGGCAAAGAGTCAGCAGAAAACCTGCTCCGACGCTTTAACCGCAAAGTCCAGCAATCCGGTGCTATCGCCATCGTCAAAGGCAACCAGTACTTCGAAAAGCCGATCAGCAAAAGCGAGCGGCGAGCCAAAGCGATTATCCGCACTGAACGGAAATCCATTAAGCTCAAGAAGATCAAGCTCGGTCAGCGTTAGTCATCGCCCATGCACCATGAAAACTCAGCTCAATTCAGGGCTGAGTTTTCATTTCTTCCGGTTTTTGAGGTAGGTTCTGATGCCAGCCACAAAGAATGTCAGACTCAGGCTAAACAAGGGTATGATTACTAAAATAGTTCCCCAGGCTGCGCATCCGAGGGTTTTCCAGCCGCCGGTAGAATCATGTGGGATTATGCGCATCTATAGAGCGGCTAGTGTCAAAACTAATCCTAATCTGGTAAACTCTATATTGATAGGTGTTTTCTGCTTAGTACATTTCGGGATGGAAATTGAGCGAGGAGCTGGAGCCGTACTTTGGGTACGGTGACAGACCCGAGTCGAAAATTTACACCCGAAATGTGCAAGCAAACAATACCGAAGGTAAACGGAGCTGACATGATCAAACAACAGATAGAGACAGATTTAAAGACAGCACTACTGGCAGGGGACAAAGAACGAGCCTTGGCGCTACGGAATATCAAAAGCGCGATTTTATACGAAGAAGTCGCAAAGAGCGCCCGAGAAGACGGACTGCCGGAAGCTGACGTCCAGCGAATACTCACGAAAGAAGCCAAAAAACGACAGGAAAGTGCTGATTTGTATGTTCAGGGCGGCAATCAGGAGCGCGCAGACGCCGAGCTCGCAGAAAAGGCCATCATAGAAGCCTATCTGCCGGAGCAGCTTACCGAAGATCAGATTCGCCAGTTAGTAGACCAAGTGGTCGAGGAGCAGGGCGGAGTAAGTAAGGAAACGATGGGCAAGACAATCGCTGCCGTCAAAGAAAAATCTGGCGGGTCTGCCGATGGAGCGCTTGTAGCTCGTCTGGTAAAAGATCACATAGCCGCATAGTGAGCATATAAATCATGAACAAGTATAAGGGGATAAAGCGTTGATAATACTGATGGGAGTTGCCGGAGCAGGAAAAAGTTCGCAGGGGCGTATGATGGCCGACGAGCACGGGTACGCTTGGATTTCTACCGGTGAGATTTTGCGCGTACTGGTTATCGGTAAGAGGCGGCAGGAGATGCTTCAAGGTAAGCTGCTCAGCGACAAGGAAATAATCGATCTGATGGACAAAGTGTTTGAACTGATTGATACCAAACAGCAGTTCGTGTTGGACGGTTTTCCGCGAACGGTTCCCCAGACGGAGTGGCTCTTAGATCAGATCAAATCAGGTCGGTTTAGCCTGGATGCTATTATCAATCTGATAGCTTCGCCGGAAGTCGTCGTGCAGCGGCTCCAGGAGCGCGGCCGGCCGGATGATACTACTGAAGCTATCGCAGAGCGCATCAAAGAATACGACGAAGTCACCCAGCCGATTATAGAATGCTTCAAAAAAGAAAATGTACCGGTTTACGACATCGATGCAGACAAAGACATACGCACAATCCACGATGAAATCACGAAATATATAGACAGTGATGAAGCGGAACTGGTTTAGGTACGGCATTATATGTTGACGCGTATCAAAACTCCCACCGAAATAAAAGCCATGCGCGAAAGTGGCCGCATGCTGGCGACGATCCTGCAGGTCGTACGTGGTAGGGTAGAGCCCGGAATCACGACCAAAGAGCTGGCAGATGTAGCGGCAGCAGAAATCAAGGCGTTTGGCACACGGGCGGCATTTTTGAATTACCAGGGTTTTCCGGACGTCATCTGTATATCCGTGAATCAGGAAGTGGTCCACGGTATTCCAACGACACACAGAGTGCTGAACGAGGGTGATATCGTCGGGCTGGACTTTGGTATAGTCCACGAAGGCATGATCACCGATAGTGCCATCAGCGTTTTTGCCGGCAAGCCTCAACAAAAAAGACATGCCGAACTTTTGCGAGACACCGAATCTGCAATGCTGGAAGGAATCGCGGCAGTGCACGACAGAGTTCGCACCGGCGATATCGGCGCGGCCGTCCAAAAGGTCTTGGACAAAGGCAGATACGGTATCGTCAGGGATCTGGTCGGGCATGGTGTTGGGCATCACGTTCACGAAGATCCGAACATTCCGAATTATGGCCGCGCCAACACCGGACCTTGGCTGGATGCCGGTATGACGATAGCAATCGAACCAATGGCGACATTAGGCGGACACGGAGTCGTTATCGCTCCCGACGGCTGGACGATCCTGACCGCCGACGGTTCCTGGTCGGCGCATTTTGAACACACGGTGCTAATTACTGAAGATGGTGCCGAGATACTGACGACAGTTTAAGCCGAGGCTATCTCTTGTCTAGAAGACCCATTTTGACTAAAAATTTTTCTTGGGTGTAAAGCCATCAAAACGAGCGTAATCTAAAATCTATCGGGGTCTTCAGGCTGTCTGATTGGCGCCGTATTTATACCGGCTTCCAATGCATTCCACTGCTGTTCTAGGTAATCTGACGTATAGCCAGCCTGCATCGGCTCCTCGCTATCACTTTTAAGTGTTAAGGTTATAGCTTCATTACCTACTTGAGCGAAAGTTGAAGAAGTTCGAACTCTGTCAGTTTCTTCTAATTGTGAAATTGTGAGTTCTTTTCGATCTTCAGCCATGCTGTATGTAGTTTCAATCCGGACAGGCTCAAATGTCATGCCAGAATGTGTTGTCGTGGAAGGATGTGTCGGGTGAGGTAAGTCGATTATACCTGTCGCTGTAACCGTCTCGCCTTCAAATGTTCGATCCAGCACAGACTCTGGTCCTATTAGTCTTCTTACGATCGGAAAGAAACGTTTTTGCTGGTCTTCAAATTTAGGATCATGAAAGTTGGGATTTTTGTGACTCATTGTTGCATAATACCACAAAACTAAGCATAAGTAAATAGGTTTGATGCAAGCTCACGGGGTTGAATTAGTGTATACGCCAAATTGTGACCTGCAAAATTCCTGCAAAATAACCCTTAAAGTAGGACAGCTCTTTAAAAGAGTTTCAAAAAAATAACTCAAGCGCTATACTACAAGGTAATGCGTGATTCAACTGTAAATCACTTTATCGGCCTCGATGTAGGTACGACGTCTGTCCGATGTGTCGTTGGTATGTTAGATGACGGTGATTCCGGAAAGCCGTCTATTATTGGCTATGGCTCATCGCCGAACACTGGAAGCCGCAAAGGGGCGGTGGTTCACGTAGACGAGACCGCTGAGGCAATCGTAAAGGCGGTCACTGAAGCCGAGCGTATATCCGGCGTGCAGATAAGCAAAGCAACCGTGAATGTGAATGGAGCTCACGTCGAAGGTATGGATTCGAAGGGCGTCATAGCCATCAGCAGCTCTAACCGCGAAATCACTTTCGAAGACCGGATGCGCGTGGAAGAAGCCGCCACGGTCATTAAAATGCCGCAAAACCGCGAAATCGTACAGTTCTTTGCAAAAAACTACAGTTTGGATGGCCAGCGTGGCATTAAAGACCCCATGGGTATGCGCGGAGTGCGGCTGGAAGTTGATGCTCACATCGTGACAGCAGCGACTCCAAGCCTGCGGAATCTGGATGCGGCGCTCGAACGGGCACAGATAGAACCGACGCACCATACCATTTCGGCACTCGCTTCAGCCGAGGCTGTCTTGAATCGGCAGCAAAAAGAAGCAGGTACGGTAGTGCTGGACATCGGAGCCGGTACGACAAACTTTATCGTCATAGAAGAGGGCGAGATTCAGCATGTCGCTATCCTACCTATTGGTGGACTCCATATAACCAACGACCTAGCCATAGGGCTTCAGACAGACCTCGAGATTGCCGAAGACGTCAAAACACGGTACGCAACTCTTGCGGCGGCAAAAAAAGCTATCGCGGCCGGTAAGGTCGGCGGCCAGGATTATCATTTCAAGATGGATGACGTCGCTATGATAACCGAAGCCCGGGTCGAGGAACTGTTTGAATACGTCGACAAAGAGCTCATTAAAATCAGGCGATCTCGGAAATTACCGGGCGGGGTTGTCCTGACGGGAGGTACTGCCAAACTTCCTGGTATAGCGGATTTTGCCAAAGCGCAGCTTCAGCTCCCAGCCCGTATTGGAAAACTGCAGAGTGTGACGGGTTTAGCCGATACGGT
>JBGTMN010000013.1:0-44986 GCA_041743525.1 Saccharimonadales bacterium (SeqCode)
CGTCTTTTTACTTTATTTTGCATGATTCAAAAGATTACTATAATATGAGGTCTTGGAATTACAACAATAAGGCCCCGTCATGAATACCATTGAAAACCCTTTGCCTCATCAACAGATAATGTCACCCGAACATTGGTTGGATCCCCAGCGGTTACTTCCCATGGCAAAAAAAGCCCTTACTTTCATGGAGACGGTCACAGGGTCCGGTCACGAGACATCACAAGCAGCTGTCGAAAACATACGTAACCGGATTGCAATGGTTGGGTCCGATCCGGAAGTAGAGCTCGTTATAGACAGCACGCTGAACGATCATTTGACCGAAGAAGAAATATACTCCTATGACGAACCGGTCGTCATTCGAGTGATTACAGACCGAAAATCTAAATTTGAATATATTCCCGGAGGCTTCAGCCCTGCTGAATTGCATAAATTAGATACCTTGAGAGACAGCTTCGACACTACTGCCCAAGCCATAATAGACGAACCAATACTCTGTAATTCTATAGCTCTTACTTATAACCTTGAAAGCTCTACCGAATATAGAAGACAGGCTACGTTAGCCGTGCCCACAGGATCCGGTCATAGTCTCATGACGTTTCCGGCCGGTAGTATACACGATCCTAAACCGCTAGATCATGGCCGGTCTAGACAAGATACCCGAATCGTTTCAACTCCAGTACCAGGCCAAGTTCTCAAAGAAGGCTATAGATTGGGAGCATTGCAGAAAACAGTAGCCATACAGGTACTGCGCCCACAATACAACTGGTATCTGTCGAGCGACGTAGTAGTTTAAAACAAATAATCCGGCCTGCTTGCCGGATTATTTGGTATCGTGCGCGCCCACCCTGCGGCGGGTGAATCCATTTTGTTTTTAAGATAAAATGTTTATTTTTCGCTCGCCGCTTTGATGCGCACGAATTACCTTAAGCATAACGCATCTGAACAATTAGTCAAGCACTGGTTGTGGTTATCTGGATCGACCGGCTTATTATCCGATAAGCTTAAGCAGATCATCCTCGCTTATCTGTACTGTTCCAAATTTTTCAGCTTTCTTGAGTTTGCTTGCACCGACATTCTTGCCAACAACCAGATAGTGAGTGTCTTTGCCGACACTCGACTGGAACGTCCCGCCGAGATCTCGTATTCGTTCGGCAGCTTCATCACGGCTCATTCGCTCTAGAGTTCCTGTGACGACGAAATTCTTTCCCGAGAGTGCGCCGCCGGTATTTTTGACCGATTCCGGCATAACACCGCAAAGAGCGAATTTTTCCAGTAATTGTTGGTTTGTTGGTTCTGAAAACCATTCTACGACAGATTCGGCCACGACTTGGCCGACACCGTTTATAGCGTGCAATTCTTCTATTTCTGCAAATTGCAACGCTTCGATAGTTTTAAAAGCCAAGGACAAATCGATGGCAGTTTGCACCCCGACATGTCGAATGCCAAGCCCATACAGAAAACGGGCGAATTTGGGACGTTTCTTGGACTGAATGGCGTCAATCAGCTTGGAAGCGGATATTTCAGCGAAGCGATCAAGAGTGAGGACTTGCTCTTTCTTTAAAGAATATAGATCTGCCGGATCGGTAATGAGTCCGGCGTTGAGTAATGCGATGATATTTTTCTCTCCCATACCATCTATGTCCATCGCAGCTTTTGATGCGAAATGTTCTATACGCTTCCATGACCTCGACGGACAGGATTCGTTGATACAGCGCCAGGCGGCATCTTTTTCGTTCACCTTGCGAAGCCCGGTTCGACATTCAGGACATTCGACTGGCATCACGAATGGCTGCTCAGTTCCGATGCGAAGCGACACGAGTGGTTCAATTACCTCAGGGATAATGTCCCCTGCCTTGTGTACTATGACCGTATCACCGACTCTGACATCCTTGCGTCTTATCTCCCCTTCGTTGTGAAGCGTCGCCATTTGAACTGTACTGCCCGCAATAACGACCGGTTCCAGCATCGCTACCGGCGTTGCCGCGCCCGTCCTCCCGATAGAAATAAAGATGTCGATCACTTTGGTAGTTGCCTGTTCGGCAGCATACTTATAGGCCACTGCCGCCCGTGGTGCTTTGCCAACCACCCCTAATTTCTCATACAAAATCCGATCATCGATCTTGACAACCAGTCCGTCGGTGTCGAAAGGCAAATCGTGTCTTTTTGTCTCCCATTCGTCGGCGTACGTCACCACTTCGTCTAAATTTTTTAACATTTTTGCCTGATTATTTGCTAAAAAACCGATATTTCTAAGAACTGCATAAGCCTCATGATTGGTCGGGACATCAGAAATATCATCGCGGAGTATGTTATATGACCGGAAATATAGTTTTCTTTCTGCGACAAGTCCGGGATCCAGCTGCCGGATCGTTCCAGCCGCGGTATTGCGCGGATTTGCAAACAACGGCTTTCCGGTGATTTTGCGCTCTTTGTTGAGCGATTCAAAATCTGCTCTATACATGACGATCTCGCCTCTGACTTCAGTGCGGCCTTGCAGAAATTTTTCATACCCATGTTCGCTCCGCAAACGCAGTGGTATCGAGTCGATAGTCCGGATATTAGCCGTGACATCTTCTCCGACGAATCCGTCGCCGCGGGTAATTCCCCGCTGCAAAGCCCCGTCCTGATAGACCAGCGCACAAGCCAGGCCGTCCATCTTTATATCAACGAAATATGTCGGCCGAGCACCAGCGGGTATCATCTTTAAGATTCGGGCCTCCCAAGCTAGCAATTCTTCGTTGTCGAAGACATCATTAAGACTCAGCATTCGGGTACTATGAGGCACGGATTCGAATTTAGATGATGGAGCACCTGCTACACGCTGAGTTGGTGAATCTGATGTTATGAGTTCCGGAAAACGCAATTCGAGCGTAGAAAGTTCGTGCTTAAGGCTATCCGCTGCCTCTTCGCTCATTATCGATTCGTCCTGCACGTGATACTGGTAGCGATAGTTGTTTATCAGCTCTCGAAGCTTTTCTATTCTTTCGGCAGCTTCTTGACGGTTCATACCATCCTTCATGCCGGCAGAAGTTCCCGATATAACGTATATAAATAGCTATGTACAAATGCTACGACCACCGCGGAAATCAAAAAGAGCATAATCGGCGCAATTGGGGTCGCCACCAAGACAATCGGCAACATAACGATGATCAAGGAAACTAAGATCAAGAGCGGCAAAAATAGCAATTTACGCATGATCGACCATCGATTGTACTTTACAAGTTTTTGTGCGGACCTGAACGCACGCATTGGTGGCATGTCAGGCAAACCAGCAATATAAATCGAGATGACCGACGCCGAAATCATATAGAGACTTAGTAAACTTAATCCGGCAAATACCCCTGCCCACAAAACCTGCTCAAAAACAGTCGTGGCTATTCCGCCCGTCACGACCATGCTGTATACGATTGCTCCTAAAAGCATTGGCAACAGTTGAACACCAACGACACAGATAAGCAACAGAACTGGCACGAGCGGATACATCCCTTTATAAAAACTATCGCGTACTCTGATTTTTTCACTTCTGTCTTTTTTACCGGGGTATGTATGTCTCAACGCCCAGATTAGTGCCAGGCTCACAATCAACAAGATAAAAGAATGGTACGCCATTGCAACTTGACCGGAAGAACTGCCAGAGTTAACTATAAGGACGGTTACCATCGCAAGTCCGGTGGTTAATCCGGAGGTTTCCACATTCGCCCCTTTCAAATCATCCTGTAATTGAGCGAGCTCGGACGTACCGGCTATTCCTCCCGTAAGCAGTAAAGCCAATGTCAGATATATAGCACTAATCCCGGCGAACAGTTTCTTTTGATACCATATAGTCTTCCACGCTTTTTTTGTAATAGCTACGGCATTGGGTATTTTAGAAATGTCCTGCGGACGTTTTGATTCAGCCCGGCCACGACTCCGTAATGTAGATTGGGTCTCGGATTGGGCCGAACTGACCGCTTCTAGAGATGCCTGATGTTTTATCGACTCAGTTTCATGATCCGCATCTTTGTTCGATACAATTCGGGGTTTTTTAACTGCGGCTGATTTTTTCTTAGTTTTGGGCATATATTGATGTATTATAGTCTATCTTCTTCATAAACTTATTGTCAGTATGTAGATGTCGCCGCTTCTAGACTTTAAGAGCGCTCACCCATGCTGCGAAGACGTCTTACGCGCTCTTCGACCGGTGGATGCGTACTAAAAAGCCCAGCTATATTTCCGCCTTTAAGCGGATTAGCGAAAAACAAATGCGCTGTCGCGGAATTTTGGGTTCTAGTCGTACTTCCATAAGCACCGATTTTTTCGAGTGCCCGTGCCAAACCTTCAGGATAACGAGTAGCGAGCGCGCCGGTAGCATCTGCCAGATACTCTCGCTGTCTGGATATCGCCAGTTGAATCATGGTCGCAACTAATGGCGCGAGTATGGCTCCTGCAATAGCGAACACTATCATCAAAGGGCCGCCGTTATTGTTATCGGATCCTCTGAAGAATGTCATGTGAAGTAAAATATCTGCAATAAATGAAATGACGAGAGTTAATGCAAAAGCGATCATCGAAACACGGATGTCGTAGTTTTTAACATGACCGATTTCATGAGCAAAAACGCCTTCGAGTTCCTGGTCGTCCATAATTTCGAGCAATCCGGTCGTGGCACATACGGCTGCATGGTTCGGATCCCGCCCGGTTGCGAAGGCATTGGGGGCCGGGTCGTCCATGACATACACTTTCGGCATCGGCAAACCTTCAGTGATGCTGAGATTTTCCACAATCCTATATAGCCGCGGATTGTCACGCTTGCTGATTTCTTTAGCGCCATTAACAGCCAGACTGAGCTTGCTGCCCGAATAATACATAATGATGGCGTAGATTCCACCACCTACAAGCACGCCGACACTGAGACTCGGTGTACCGGTGTACCAAGCCATGAGCAAACCAAGTAAGCCGACGAGTACGACGAATGAGAGCATGATGAACACGCTCTTTCGTTTATTGGCACTTATCTCGCTATACATTACTTCTTCTCGCTTTAACTTTAAAAAGTTACTGAATACACTCGTACATTAACTCGTAAACTAAAATGCTACTTTTACAGGTTCCTGGACAGCGATAGTCTGTGCATCATCGAGTTCAAAGAATGTCTTATCTTTATTGAAGCCGAGTATGCCGGCTACAAGGTTCGAGGGAAAAACAGTTCGTGCGGTGTTGAAGTCGCGGACGACGCCGTTATAGAATCGGCGTGATGCCTGGATCTTGTCTTCGGTGTCTACCAGTTCGGCCTGCAATTCCTTGAAATTTTCGTTTGCCTTTAGGTCAGGATAAGCTTCAGAAACCGCGAACAAACTTTTTAGCGTGCGCTGGAAATCGCCTTCGGCTTTAGCTGTTTCTTCAACGCCCTGAGCACCGAGCGCATTAGAACGCGCTTCTGTAACATCCTGGAATACTTTTTGCTCGTGGGTCGCATAGCCTTTAACCGTATTTATGAGGTTTGGAATAAGATCATAACGACGCTTTAACTGGACGGTTATGTCGCTCCAAGCTTCTTCTGAACGGATATTAAGTCTAACGAGTCGGTTGTAGAGACTTATGAAGAAAGCGGCGAGAACCACAAGGACGACTACGATGATTATGACTGTCCACATGATTTATAAAACTCCTCATTAATGCTGTTACTTACTATTATACACCTTATGCGGCGGGCAGTAAGTACATAAACCATTTTACTTCAGATTATTCTAAGTCGCATAATTGCATAATTACCATACGTCATGTTTTATGGGTCATAACCGCTATACTATTAGGTAGTTAACCATTAAACGCAGATTACTATGTCCAAAAACTATAATGCCCGACCGATTCCCGGGAGCAGCCCAAAACAGCGAAAGCAAAGCAATTTACGCTATTGGCTTGCCGGCACGCTTATTCTGACGATGTCAGTGTACATACTTTATGCGTTTCTCAGACCAATTGATTCACCTCGAACCGTGCTCCTACCACCTGTGACGACCGGACAGGCCAAAGTCAATATCCCCTGGCCAACGACAGGTCAGGCTGCCTTCGGCGCTGACGGTTATGGATTACTCGACACATCGGCTGACCAGACGCCTGCACCAACTGCCAGTGTTACGAAAGTGATCACCGCACTGGTAGTCTTGCAAAAAAAACCACTCAACGCCGGTGAGCAAGGCCCTTTAATCACTTTTGATGAATCGGACGTAACTTCGTTCACCGATTATCTGGCACGAGATGGCGTCGTGGTACCGGTATATCCCGGCAAAACTTTAACTCAGTATCAGGCTTTGCAGGCTCTTTTGATTCCTTCAGCCAACAATATAGCCGACAAGTTGGTACTATGGGCGTTCGGTTCGATGGACGCCTACACAATGCATGCCAACGCTTACGTCAAGACGCTTGGTATGAATCAGACAACCGTAGCCGATGCCAGCGGTTTTTCCCCACAAACCATCAGTACGGCTGGTGATCTCGTAAAACTCGGAGATGCCGCGCTCGATCATCCAGTCGTTGCCGAAATAGTCGGTCAATCACAATTCGATTATCCGGAGTATGGTCCTATTCGGAGCGTCAATTCGCTCTTGGGAACCAATGGTATACGCGGTATAAAAACTGGCACGACAGACGAAGCCGGAGGCTGCTACCTGGCTGCTGCAGATATCGAAATTGGTGGTAAAAAAATTACGGTTATAACCGCCATCATGGGCTCGAACACCAGACCACAGGCAATGAGAGATTCGCTTCCACTCATACAATCCGCGGTTTCGCAGTTCAGGCCTGTCCATGTCGTTGAAAAAGGTCAAGTAGCCGGACGGATTGAAACTTTATGGAGCGAACCGACCGCCATAATAGCTGACCGCCATATCGATGTTCTGGCATGGAATGGCACCGCAGTTGCCCCTCGGGCTGAAAAACTCCAGGTCGCTTCATACTCTCCCGCAAAAACAAAAGCCGGAACCTTCAGCGTGCATTTTAACGGAGAAAAATTGTCGGCAAACTTATACACCAAAGATACTATTAGCGGGCCGAGTGCATGGTGGCGTTTAACGAATCCTCTTTAGACAGAATTTCTTCAAAAAACGGCATAGATCTGTATACTAAAGAAATTGTGAGCAATGACAACAAAATTGATGAAAACTTATTGGCCCGAGGCGACACACGTAATGTCCAAGACAAATACCGCAACTGGACGGTCGAGGCCATAAAAACTGATCTGACTTCGAAATCTTTTCCCCTGCATGTTGCCATCGAAAACTATCAGCACGATTATAATATCGGAACAATCGTTCGTTCATGCAACGCGTTCAATGTTGCCGGCATTCATATTGTTGGCAAGCGACATTGGAATCGTCGAGGCGCCATGTCAACAGAAAAATATCTGGAATTGCACCATCATGCTTCAGTGAATGACTTCAAATTATGGGCCGACTCCAATAACCAAAAAATCGTTGGTATCGATAACTTAGCCGGTTATCGGCCATTGCAAACAACAAAACTATCATCTTCTACAGTTTATGTATTTGGTCAGGAAGGCCCGGGATTATCGGAGGAAATGCAATCGATTTGTTCTGGTATAGTCGGCATCGACCAATTTGGTTCTACCCGTTCACTGAACCTAGGAGTTGCCGCAGGGATATTTTTGTACGAATGGTCAAGACAATACGATCAGGAAAACTAAACGATTGACTGTTATGCACTGAAAATGCCAACCTGAACTTTCAGGCATTTGGCTCGCCATTAAGAATGGTAGGTGATGAGGGACGGCGCACATCTACAGCCAATGCTCGAAGCAAGCTTCTGTAAGGGGCTTTGATGATCGAACCCTGCCCTTGCATATTTGCCATAGCAAATATGATGTCGTTACCTTTAACCCAATCTCATGCATAGAAAAAGACCAGACAAATGCCTGGTCTTTTTCTATGGTGGGTGATGAGGGACTCGAACCCCCGACCCTCTCGGTGTAAACGAGATGCTCTAGCCAACTGAGCTAATCACCCGATAAAATGACTGCTGATAATTATAGCAGTAAATGGTGCGGATGAGAGGACTTGAACCTCCACGAGCTTGCGCCCACTACCACCTCAAGGTAGCGTGTATACCAATTTCACCACATCCGCTTAGACTGAATGGCTACAAGCTTACGATTACGTAAACTATTTATCAAAGAACCCACCTATCGTATCTGTTTTTTACTAAAATTTCAAGTTTTAGAACTGCCGGCCAGTGACTTATCGTTGCCACTTTTGAAGAGTGCATGCAATGCAACGGCCAACCAGACCGTATTGAGGATCAGAAAAGGATATGCCTGCATATAAAGGGCGTTTACTGCCAGTAAAAAAGCCCCTATCGCATTCGTCAACTGAAAGACTTCAGAGCGCGAGTTCCAACGCTTATGACTAACCATGAAATATGCCAAGAGTATCAAAAATGCTCCGACATAACCGCCTACGGCTACGAAGAGACTAATCATGACTTTGGCAGATGGTCATACAAATGATTCATTGAATATTCAGATCGGATTATCGGACGAAGAGAATCGAGCGTCACGTCTATTTTTACGCCAGGATTGAGTATGCCATATGGGTCACATATGAGTTTGATTTTTTGCAGCAAACTATAGGCCGCCGGTCCATACAATCGCTCCAAATACGGCCCTCGTAGCCGACCATCATTATGCTGAGCAGTTGTGCTGCCTCCTAGCGACAGGACAAAATTGTAGTATTCATCCATCAATTTGAACGCCAATTGACGATCGCCGACCTGCCCCAAATCTAAAAACGGCCGTAGATGTAAATTAGCATCCCCAGCATGGCCCCACACGGCCGCATCTAAACGATGGGACGCAAACAGGTCGTATATGCCGTCTAGGTATTCTTTGAACTTGGCAGGCGGCACGATTCCGTCCTCGATGATAGGCACAGCCTTTTTGGAACCGACCGCACGAGCAATAACCGTTGATGAAGCGTGGCGAATTTTCCATAGCTTCATCTGCTGATTTGAATCGTATTCAATTTGATGAGTTGCTGGAAATTGCTCCAAAACCTTTACGGCTTTTTTTACGGACTTTTTTCGGGCGCGTATGTTCGGTTCATCGTATTCAATCAAAAGAACGGCAGCAGGAAATGGCGGATCTATGATGCCTTTTAACTGATTAGCATTCACTTCATGTACCATCTGCAGCAAATTACCGTCAACTATCTCCACGGCACTAGGTTGGCCGCCTCGTTCTTTTATGCCGGCAACAGCAGATTCTGCATCATCGAGTGTTTCGAAATAAGCGGCTATAAGCACAACTTCCGGATTATATGGAGCTGTCTCTAGGGTGATCTCACTGATTATTCCGAGCGTACCCTGGCTACCAACGAACAATGGCGTAAGATCGAACGATCCATCGGATCTTTTTACATCCGCCAGATTATAACCTGCGGCATTTTTTGTGACGGCTAAATTGAAATTTTCGATATCGGACTTGTTTTCTTCTATAAGCGTATCGATGGTGCGGTAAATCTCTCCTTCGAATGACGACAAGCCGAGTTTTTTGCCAAGCTCGCGCTTGTTCAATCGATATGTCTCGATAACTTCGCCGTTAGCCAATACTACCCTCAAGCCTCGGACGTAATCCAAAGTAGATCCGTATTTATACGACTTTTCGCCGCCGGCGTTATTAGCGACTGCTCCGCCAATCGTAGAATACTCGTAACTGGAAGGATAGGCTGGAATAAATCGTTGACTATGAACCTGCAAAGTCTGCTGCAATCGTCCGTAATTAAGCCCAGGCTCCACGACAACGACACCAGACTTACGATCAAACTCGATGACCCGGTTCATGTGCGCCGGAAAAACCATCATAATGCCCGTACCGATTGCTGCACCACCCTGGTCCGTACCGGCGCCACGACAGGTGATTGGAATAACTCTGCCTCTTTCTGCCAGTTGCCACGTAAACCGAGCGGTCTTGCGAATATCATTTTCATTTTGAGGGTACATAACGAGCGACGGCGTTATAGTGAAAATACTGCCATCGGTCGCAAAATATTGCCGAGCGTCCTGCGTCGTTAGAACTTCTCCGGTTATATGTTCCTGCAAATAGTGCGCGACTTTACTCATTTTTTCCGTAACTCTCTGTATTCATTCTGTTGTAATCATAGCACATTGACCGCTAATTGCTTATGCTCGATTGAGTATAATCTCAAAAAATAATCATAAACCATGTACCTGTTTCCAGCGGGAACATAAAAGCGTCTAAATCCTGTAATGCAGCACTGTGAGTATATTTCTTACATCATCATAAAAAGAATAGGAGCCTGACATAATCAGACTCCTATTCTTTGGTGCGGATGAGAGGACTTGAACCTCCACGAGCTTGCGCCCACTAGTACCTGAAACTAGCGTGTATACCAATTTCACCACATCCGCATAAAACTTCATGACAAGTGTACCGCGAAGGTGTCTTTAATTCAAGCTCGGCTCTTTTTCGTTCGTTACCATAGCCTGCCTTATCTGCCACGTATGAACAAAATTAAATCGATCAGTATCCTGATTAATAGTACCCGGTCGTAGGCCGTAGACTTCTCCGCGGGTTATATAAGCATAGCGTGGCTGGTACAAGCCAAGCGCGGGTGCGTCTTGTTGCCAAGATTGAAGAAAAGGCCGATATTTTACTGTTCTCAGGCTACTGTCGGTACGGGTGCGTCCACCTTCTAACGCCTCGTCGGCAACCTTCGATTGATACTCTGAAAAATTGAGACGATTCGACCGCGGGTCATTTTGCGAACTATGCCAATACACGAAAACATCCGGGTCCACACCGTTCGAGATGCCATACAACAGCGCGTCGTACGAACTCGATGCTATAACCTTTTGTAATTCGCTACCACCAAGAAGCTCTACACTTGCATTAATGCCACTCTTCTTCCAGTCGTTCTGCAGTTTTGCAGTTACCATTCGGTTTTCGCGGGTATCAGCTCCGTAAAGTTTAAAACGAAGTTGTTGCTGTCCTTTTGCTCGAATGCCGTTTTTCCCCTGTTTCCATCCGCCTGTTTCAAGCGATGCGATTGCTGCTTCAGGATTAAATGGCAACTGCGTAAGTTTCGGATCATAACCGATCTGATTCCTGAGCAGTGGGGCCTGAACAGGCCGAGTCTGGTAGTCCAAACTACTCACGATTGTCTTTACGTCCACACTTTGGACAAGCGCTTTCCTGACCGCCGGATCTCCCATGACGGGCGCTCCTTGACGGAAAAATACCATATTGGCGGCCGTCAGAATAAAATTATTTTCAATCCGCGAAGTATCGTTTACAAGTACCTCGGGAACTTCCGAAAAACTCGCGGCAGTCAGCTCGTTATTCTGGAAGCTCGCAGTCATGCTTTCTTCATTCTGAAAAGAATGAACCACAAAGGCACCAAGTTTTGGTGCACCATGATGATATTTTTCATATGGCTTAAAAGCTACCTGTATCTCCCTATTTTCCGGACTATTACCTAAGATCTCAAGTTTGTCCCACATAAACGGACCGGAGCCAATCGGTCGAAGGGTATTGAACTGTGACGATCGTAGGTCTTTTGGTGGAACGTCTTTTAACAGGTGTTCCGGAATTAAACCATTCGTCATATGGTACGGAAAAGAACTGAGCGAATTCTGCAATGTAAACTTTACCGTCAAATCATCGACGGCAGTAACTTTTACGCCGCGCCAGCTTTGATTCAATGATGACAGTGCATCAGGATTTTGGGCCATCTCATAGGTGAATAAAACATCTCTAGAGGTCAGACGGACCCCGTCATGCCAGAATAGGTCTGGCCTTAGATTTACCGTATATATCTTCCCGCTTTCATCGAGCGTGAATCCCGTCGCTAAATCGCCGACCAATCGGTTTTTTTTGTCGTAAGTAAACAGCCCCGAAAACAACAACTTAGATATGGATTCATCGACATCACTGGTTACGAAGAGTGGATTCGCATTGGTAAAATCACCGACGACACCTTCAGTGTATATACCGCCATTCACCGGCTTCATCGACTGATAATATGAATTAAGTGCCCGGATTTGTCCGACCAGACTTCCCGAAATCAATACAAAAAACAGAACCCATCCTATGACAAAGCGTCGAACCATGACAAGCCGGTCCATTCGCTTGAAAAAATGACGTTCGGCCAACCCTTCGGCATGCGTACCCAGGTTCTCTACCTGAGATTGTCGCTGTTTTAATTCTCTCCGCATCTGCGGTGTCATGAAGACCATCTGCCGTCCCGCCCACTTTTAAATTACTGGATTTACTGTAAGACTAACCCGACGATGAGCGACAAGGAAAATACAAGCGCCGTCACAATCGTGATCTGGAAAATAGTTTTGTCTGTTCCGCGGCGAGTCGTGTTGACCTCGGCCGAACCTCCTAGTCCTGCACCCAAAGACGCTCCTCGGGTCTGAATAAGAATTAAAAATATCATCAGCGCTGCCGATGCGATAGTAATATAGTTGTATATGGTCATGATTTCCTATCCTCTAATATTGTCGTTACCAAGTAGTTTACTAGTCCTATGACCATACCTGCAAGCATTGCACCCCAAAAGTTCGTTACTTCCAGTGGTGCGTAAAGTTTACTTACAAGGAGTACCATGAGTCCGTTAATGACAATCATGAACAATCCGAGCGTAAACAGGACTGCGGGTAAAGCCAGTATTACCACTATAGGTCTTATAAATATATTGACAATAGCCAGTATAAATCCGGCGATTATTACGACGCTCAACTGCTCGTTAAAGGATACGAGTCCGCCGAGTAGTCCAGCCGCGATCCATAACCCGAGGCTTGAGACCATCCATCGGACGAGAAATCGGGAAAAGGGACGTTTCATTACGGATATTATAGCACGTCCGCAATAAGCTTTATACGAGTGATTTCGACATTCTACGGCTCAGAATCTCGATGCCGGTATCAGTCAGGAGTACGTCATCCTCTATCCTCACCCCCAGTTTTTCGTCTGGAATATAAATTCCCGGCTCGACCGTCATGACTACGCCAGGCTGCAATGGCAGACTATAATCTCCGATGTCATGAACATCTATGCCAAGAAAATGCGATACGGCATGCGGGAAATATTTACGAATATTTTCGTGGTCGGTTTTTTCGATGAGCCCCAGCCCTTGCAAGACATCTCCCATATAAACTTCAACCGCCTTTTCGTACTCCTTTAGTAAGGTTCCGGGCTTTAAAAGTCCGTAAGCATAATTTTGCACGTCAGCAACGGCCGCATAAACTTCCAGCTGCCTTTTCGTAGGATTGCAGCTTAAAGACACAGTCGCGCTGATATCCGCTGCGTAGCCGTCTTTAGCCGCACCGACATCTAAAATAACCAGGTCGTCTGCACTGAGCGGTGAATTATTATCAATATAGTGCAGTGTCGTGGCGTTCATGCCGCCGGCAACAATCGGGTCAAAACCGTGACCACGAGCTCCTCTAAACCGAAATCCGCGAGTGACATCGGCCTCGAGCTCATATTCGTATTTATAGCTTTTTAAGCGCTCAGGCTTGGCAATCTCTAACAGTGTGTCAGTCGTAATGTCTATAGCTTTTTGCAGCGCACGTATCTCGTCCGGTTGTTTTATCATTCGCATGGTTGCTACCACTGGTTTTATATCTATGGCTTCCAAATCGGCGCCTAAAGCATTCATACGACTCGTAAAAGCATTGCGGGCCGGATTCGCATAAAATCCATGTTTTTCGTAATACGACGGTCCCGGTGTAAAAGTTGCAAATTTCTTGGTTTTTTTGATGATTTCATCAATTTTGCGCCAACCTTCGGTGTCGTCCAAGAATACCTTTATACCTGTCTCCGACTCCAACTTTTTCGTATTTATTGCTCCATCGAATGTTTCGCGCACCGTATCGCGCTTCGGTACGATTATGAATTCCTCGCCCTTATGTAAGACGACGATAAGATCAGGGATATTTATGCCAGTCAGATACCAGAAACTACTGTCCTGCTGGAAGGGAAAAGTCGTGTCCGCACTCCGCTGAAGCATACCATGAGCGGCTATGATTATCGGGGCTTCGATTCCGTCAGCCTGCAATCTCTGTACAAGTTTTCGACGGTTTTCACTAAAAAATGCTGCTTTCATACTCATAAATTTGGATTCTTTTAAATTATATTTGCCTTCTAAAGCAGTCTGTCATATTTTATTTCGATATCATAGCGTTAGTTTTTCACATGTCATCAGATCGAAGTTAGTCATAGATAGTAGTACTATTACGTCTGTTGCATCGGCGCCATATGTAACCTGACGACAGCAGCTTTTTTTGCACCAAGTAATAATTCGAGTTCAGAGGGCGCCGCCTCTTTGATTCCTTTGACCGATCCGAACTTTTTGAGCAGTTTTTTACGAGTGGCCGGTCCAATGCCAGGTATGTCATCAAGCAAGCTTTCAGTCTGGCGCTTTGCTTTTAGAACCGTATGATAACTGACGGCAAATCTATGTGATTCATCGCGGATCCGTTGCAAAAGCTTTACCAGATTTGTACTGTGAGGCAGGTTTATGAGTATAAAATCATCGGATTCGGTAGCATAACCCTGCAATCTTTGCATTACGGATCTATCCAGTGCGATTGAACTACTACCAACGGAAGAATCGTCATTTGGTGTTTCGCTCTTTTTATCAAACACCGACTTTTTTATAACAATTTGTTCTTCGCGTTTTGCAAGTCCTATAAACGGGATTGATGACTTCCCTGCTTCATCGCGAGCACGAATAGCGGCATCAAGTTGGCCTTTTCCGCCATCTATCAGAACGAGACTGGGCTTACCCCACGCCGCCAGGTTTTTATCGGAAAGTCTCCGAGATATCGTTTCGTGCATATTGTAAAAATCGTTATTGTGGTCCCGCTTTGTCTTGAACTTGCGATATTCGCCTTTGTCGCTCGCACCATTCGTAAATACCACCATACTGGCGACCACATCAGTACCCGACATATGGGATATATCGTAGCCTTCGATCCGCTGTGGGTATTTTTGCAGTCCAAGCAGCTCTACCATCTCACTCAGCGCATGGTCTTTACTTATGTCCATGAATTCTTTGTCACTGAAAATAACCTGTTTATTGAGGTTTTGTAGGGCCGTTAAGCGATTACGGAGCTGTGCGGCGGTTTCAAAATCCTGTTCACGGGCGGCACTTTTCATTTCTTTTTCCAGTTCCCTTATGATGGTAACCCGTCTCCCCTCTATATATGCCATCAGACGGCGCAGATTTGCCCGGTATTCTTCTATGGTCGTCCGGCCGTCTTCTAGCCCAGGGTCAAGTCCCAGATGATAATGCAGGTTCGCCCGCTTCTGACCGGCCAGCTGACGCGTTGCATACGGAAAAATACGCCGCAGAAGCTTCAGGGCAACTCGTACGCTCGATAAACTCGGGTATGGCCCAAAATACCGCGCACCGTCATCCATCGGCCGACGCGTCGTGGATACCGTTGGATAATCACTTTCATAATCTATACGTATATAGGCCATCGCTTTGTCGTCCCGGAGCAAAATGTTATATTTTGGCATATACCTCCGGATCATTTCTGCTTCTAAAAATAGGGCTTCGATTTCGCTTTCGACTTCCATCCAGTCCACATCGGCAATTTCACCGACAAGAACGTCGGTCTTTAGATCGCGGGCCCGACTTTTTTGAAAATACTGCCGCACCCTATTCTTGAGCACCGCCGCTTTGCCGACATATATTATCTCCCCGGTTATATCCTTGTGAAAATAAACACCGGGAGTCTTCGGCAATTCTTTAAGCTTGGCTTCTAATATGGCATTCATCCTAAAACCATTATAGCTCCACCGCACAACAGCAGCAGAACGTTTTTATCCTTCCTATAAAAATAAAGCCCACTCGTCACTGACGTATGGGCTTTATGTAAGGTGTTTATTGCCAAATATTCGAAATTGCGTTTACTATCTTATAGTATATGTCGCACCAACCACACCGTTAAGTATATTGTTGTTATCAGTGGCATTCACGACAAAAGATGACTGTGAATCAAAACTTATCGTCACGCTGCCAGAAGCCTTGTCAGCAACTTTGAAGTTTATCGTCGCAACATGTTGGACGCCGGTTAATGGATTTGTCCCGGCTGCGATGGAACGTGCAATTTGCACGACTCCGGGTTCAGAAACGTCCGTAGCGGCGATTGTCGGAAAAGAAGATCCTTCGGTCATGCCCAGATACTGTATTTTATCAGATGGATATAATAATTTTGCTTGAACGACATTGACACCCTGCTCTCCACTATTAGCATAGACAGGAACGGATAATGTTGACCCCTTAGCTACCCTGCTGTTTGAGGCGCCAACATATATACCAAGAGGAGTGTTAGATGGCTGTACTTTCCGGGCAGCATCACTTGAACCCATGGTAGCTGAACCTATGACCGCAAGGCCGAACATCATCACAATAGCTATGACAAACGATAGAGGCTGGATCTTTTTTATCTTTGGGGTTTCTTTTTTGCGACGAGGCATTGTGAGATCCTTTTGTAAGTTGTTATGCTAATAACAACTATTGTAACAAAACGGCTTGTGTTTTGACAATAGCTACGACAATGTGACAAGCATGCATTCGGGGCATTTATCACCGCTCTGACACGCTTCGCACACCAGCATGAGTTTATTGCAGCTTGCTACAACGCAATTCGTATATCGGCTGGTAGTACTTTTACAGTGAACGCATATTCCAATGTCCTTTGCTTTGTCCGAAAATTTCTGACCCATACGGCCGTCAAAAACATAGAGTGAACCTTCCCACAAGCCGTCGTCACCGAACTTTTCGCCATACTTTACGATGCCGCCGTCAATTTGATAAACTTCGTTGAAACCGCGATTTTTCATGAGACTGCTGAGTATTTCACATCGAACGCCACCTGTGCAATACGTCACGATTGGCTTATCTTTGATGTCATCATACGTGCCACTTTCGAGTTCACTCACGAAATCCTTGCTGGTACGTGTTTTAGGTACCACGGCATTTTTGAATTTACCGACGCGAGCTTCGTATTCGTTTCGCCCATCAAAAAAAACAACATCATCGCCCCGCTCCTGCACAAGTTCGTGCACGCCTTCTGGGCTGAGATGCTTCCCGCCACCGACCACGCCATTTTCATTTACTTTTAATTCGTTTGCTACACCAAAAGATACAATTTCTTCTCGTACTTTGACTGATAGCTTCGGAAAAGATTCGCGGCCGCCATCACCCCATTTGAAAGCAGTGCTATTGAAAGATTCGAATGATTTTGTCTCTTTGATGTACATCTTAAGATCTTTTATTTCTCCACCGAGCGTTCCATTAATTCCGTGTTCAGAAAGCAGAATTCGACCCTTTAAGTTCAGCTTTTCACACAATGTTTTCTGCCATAACCTGATAGCTTCCGGATCGGCAATTGGCGTGAACTTGTAATAGAGTATGGTTTTTTGCGGAGAAATCATGTCTATAGTATACCTTTCAAGATGCCGACTCGACAATTATTCACAAAATATTATCTCAGAAGTAGCAACACTACAATAACTGCTACGATGGCCAAAACTGTCAGGCCGGCGATTTCGGTCATTTGCCTGCTCCGCAACTCACGTAAAGTCGCTTCGTCTGGCCTAGGCTTAGCGCTCGACACTTTGACGCCGTCCGCAATATCCTGTGGCTTATTTTTTGTAGGGTTTTCTTGTAGCGGTGCAACAACCGCTCCGACTGCTAAAGCAGCGACAGCCGCTCCGCCGCCAGTTGCCTTAGACGCATCAGCCGCTCGAATCAAAGGATCTTTTTCGAATCTCTTTTCCTGCTCCATGAGTTCATAGCTCAAAACCTTGGATACATCTCCGCCATTTTCGTGAACCGCAAGGATTCTTCGGATGGCATTTTCATTCAACCGGCCGCTATCGTGTAATTCCCTGAGTGACAAACCGGAAATCTTCACGTCCCCGGAAGCTTTGTGCAGCTCTTGTTGATTGAGGTTTTCAACGCCTTTCTTTTTTACTGATTTCGAGGCGTCGGATTCACGAACTCTTTCGATAGTTGCATTTGCGGCGACGGGAGACTCCAACACCATTCGTCCGATGTGTTCAGATTTTTCGTGCGCATAGCCACCGGATTTTTCACGCTCAGCAACTGTCCGTCTGCTGTAATCCGGACGTTCCGAATTATAGACTTTAGGCGAATTTTCTACGTTTTGTTTAATTGGTGCGGATTTTTCCGTCAATGAAGAAGACATGATTGCCTGAGCGGTAGCCTTAGATCGTATGGATTCTTCTTTCAAAGCAACGGTTTCGTGGAGTTTACGTATCTGGTTTTCCAGCTTTTTTTGAACCGGGAGTAAAGCTTTTTCTGTCCTAGTGCGGCCTTTACGCCGACCGACCATATAACCCACTAATCCTCCCATGACCAGCCCGCTGGCTGCCGCCTGCCTTTCACGCCTGGCAGCTTCATACGTCGTAACCATACTTGGAGTTGCGGCCTCAGCTCTTGGATATTGAGGCGGATCACGGAAAAAACTGTCAGCGCTGTCATGCTCTTTGCGGTAACTTCGAGGATTTTCCGGCAAACCTGTAATAGCGGGCGGAATTTCTGGTGGCTTAGAATCGCTTTCAGCTTCGGGTTCAATCTCTTTAGCCAAATTTCGCGAAGATACAGAATCTGATTCGGGCGGATTTTCACGCTGAGTCTCATCGTCCAGGGTTCTAAACTCACTTGCAGTAAACGGTATACTCAAAGCTTGTCGCTCCGCAGCATCCAACATTTCGCTCACCGACTGGTCGGGATTATCTTCAATTTGCTCCTGCATGGACCGCAAAAAAGCCAAGTTCGCCGCAGTCTCAACAGATTCATCTGATCCTTCGAGTTCTTGGGATGCTTCGGTCGCTACTTGCTCTACGCGAGCTTCGGTGTACTGCCGAACCGCTTCGTGAGATTCGCCTTCGCTCAAAGTCTCCAGTGACACTGGTGGTGTATCAGGATTTATCTCGTGTAGTGCTTTGAGCGCTGCATCATCAATGTTTTGTTCGCTGGGTTCGGGTTCATCTATTGCTTCGGTTTCATCAAATGATGTCGAGAATATATCGGTTTTCTTATCCTGTTTCCCTGTCTTATCACCCTCATCGACGAGTCGGGAAAGTCGCTCCCAAACAGTGTCTGGCTTGTCGGAATCGTGTTTTTTTTCCTTGCCAGATTTAATGAACCGGTCTGCAGTTATACCGCCAAGCGATGAAGCGGTAGCGCTTTTCTTTTTAGATGCCCCCGTTTCGGAGTCGTCATCATCATCGTTTGATTCTTTATTTGATGAATTAAAACTTTCGGACATCTGTTGTTTTTTCTCGGCCGACTTCCTAAGCCGATCGACATCTTTCTAAAAATTTTCTCTGTTAATGAGTACTTTATAATTGCAAAACAAAATGCTTGCAATGTTACTTAAGCTAGTATATTATGAGCGCTTATATTTAGCAACTAATCCGGAGGCGGCAAAAATGTTCCAGACTACACCAATGATTACAAATGTCCTTGCTGCCAACCGGCGCTAACAATTCTTTACTACACATCCTGACAATCGAAGCCCTACTGTAAAACTACCCATTAATTTGTAGCTAACCCTACACTATAAAAATGCAGCCATCCTGCCTGTATTGCCGTCGCGAGGAGGCGATGCGCGTATGAAAAAACAATCACTCAATACTCAAATACTCAAACTTTTTTGGCAGCACGCTTGGAAATATCCCCGTTACGTCATAAGTTTGTTTGCGATACTTCCATTTACTATATTGGCTCACCAATTTATACCTCCGCTCATTGCAGCCGCTGTCCTTGACCGCTTAAGCCGCGGGGATTTCGAGCCGAATCAGCTATGGGCTAGTTTTGGTACCGAGTTGCTTTTATACGCAGCAACTGTCATTTTAGGTGGGATTGTCTTATGGCGCATCGTCGTGATCCTCATATGGAAACTAGAAGCGAAAGTCGTCAAAGACCTCAACGATCGCATGTTCGAACATCTGACCACATTAAGCGCCCGGTTTCATGCCGATAGCTTTGGTGGTTCGCTCGTTTCCAGGACATCGAAACTGACCAGCGCATACATCAGGATTGCCGATACGACTATTTTTAATATATACACGCTCGTGCTGGCATTGACCTTCACGACTATCATACTACTCCCTCGGGCTCCGTTAATAGTCGCGGTCTTGTTAATTCTGACCGCATTTTATGTGGCAACCGCCGTATTCATAACCAAGCCGGTACGTAAACTAACGGCAATAGAAGCGGCGGCCCAGAACAAGACCACGGGCTTACTCGCAGACATGATAACAAACATCATGGCAGTTAAAAGTTTTGGCACCAGCAGAAAAGAAGTCGAAAGATTCGGCGAAGCAACCGAAAGTTCGCGGCAAAAAACCATGGATGTCATGCGTTCTGCAACGAAGCGGGATCTTTACTTTAGCACTGTAACCAGTTCGCTGCTGATTGCTTCACTGATAATTGCTGCAGCAAGTGTAGTTTTGTATGATGCCAACATTGGGACTGTTTTCTTGGTTCTAAATTACACGAGCAATATCGGTCAGCGGTTATGGGAATTCAGTCAGTCTACCCTTCGTCAATACAACCGGGCGATGGGAGATGCGCGTGAAGCAGTCGAAACACTAAATACCTTCCCGACAGTACGAAACGCACAAGAACCTGAATCAAGTAAAATTATTCGAGGTAGCGTAGAGTTCAAAGGAGTTTCCTTTAAACACGAAGAATCCGACGAGTCATTGTTGTTCAACAATCTTCAGTTGCGTATAAAGCCTGGCGAAAAAGTAGGATTAGTAGGACCGTCAGGATCTGGCAAGACCTCGCTTACGAAACTTGTACTGCGTTTTTCTGACATCAATGACGGCCAGATATTGATAGACGGCCAGGATATTTCCCGTTTAGACCAGGAAGAACTACGGCGTCACATAGCTTACGTCCCACAGGAACCATTGCTTTTCCATCGGTCGCTGGCAGAAAATATCGGATATGGACGGAATGATGCAAGTCACGAGGAAATTATCGCCATTGCCAAAATGGCTCATGCTCACGACTTCATAGAAAAGTTACCGAACGGCTATGACACGCTGGTTGGAGAACGGGGCGTCAAACTTTCCGGCGGCCAGCGGCAGCGAGTTGCGATAGCCAGAGCCATGCTCAAAAATTCCCCCATCCTGATACTCGACGAGGCCACAAGCGCGCTTGATTCCGAAAGCGAGGCGCTGATTCAGGACGCACTTTGGAAGCTGATGCAGAACCGTACTGCGATTGTTATTGCCCACCGACTGAGTACGATTCAAAGAATGGACCGCATTATAGTTTTAGAGGACGGCAGCATCGCTGAAGAAGGATCGCATAGAGAGCTCATAAATAAGCAAGGTTTATATGCTTCGCTCTGGAATCATCAATCGGGTGGATTCATCGAAG
Organism: Saccharimonadales bacterium (SeqCode); assembly: GCA_041743525.1. Lineage (GTDB taxonomy): Bacteria > Patescibacteriota > Saccharimonadia > Saccharimonadales > UBA4665 > UBA4665. The sequence goes on from JBGTMN010000013.1 coordinate 21,456, forward strand.
AATAGTTCGTAATGCTCAACGCTGCGACGATGAGTAGCAACCAATATAAAACACCCGACCGATAATACGGCCGGGTGTTTCTCAGTAAAAATCCTGTGCTTTACTTTGCTTCGTCAGGCTTTGCTTCTTCTGGCATCTTACTAAGTTCATCTTCGTGAACAGCTCCCTGTTCGGCTTCAACCACACCTGCGTCAGCAGTTTCTGCGTCGCCACCGGCAGCGTCATTGGCAGCTTCAATAGCGGCTGGGTCGCTCACGACCGCAATGGTCTGGCTTTCATCGGAAACGATCTCCACGCCGCTTGGCGCTATCAGATCGGCGACCGTAATGCTGTCACCAACTTCTACTAATTTTTCGGCGTCATATTCAAGGACGTCCGGAAGTTTCGAGGCGATGGCTTCAATGTTCACTGTGTCCAGATGTGTCAGCACCATGAAACCGGAACGTTCAGCAGGAGATGATTCGTTACCTTCGTTATAGCGTGGACGGACAGGAACTTCGGCTGATACTTTTTCGGTGGCCGATACTGAATTTAATACGACATGAGTCATGCGTTGCTGCTTTGGTTCGACAGCGACATCTTTAACCATTGCGGTATACTTCTTTCCTCCCGCAGTAAGCTTGATTGGATGGTGCTTTCCGGCTTTTTGTATAATTTTGCGGAACATTTCTGCTTCGCCCTGAACCAATACGGAATCTTTCCCGTGGTCATGAATAACCGCCGGAACAATCCCATCACGCCGTAAACCGCGTACTTGTTTTCCGATTACTGTTCGTGGCTCCAATGTTAATTCGATAGATTCCTGTGACATCGTAAACTCCTCTACTGTCAATAACTGATTTTGCTTCACATAACATTTTAACAGAAACTAAGCTTTTTACCAGTAGTCAGCGCTGGAATATTATAAGTTGATCATACACGTATACTCAGTTCAATAATGATTGAAAGTTGTGTAAGATTGATATTTGATGATAATGTGGAGTTTATGACAAACTTTTTACATAGTCCCAAAACGCAGAACATAGCTGAAAAATTTGGATTTGCTACCATTTTTGCAGGCGTAACGGCTGTCGCTGGAAGATTCGCATATCCGGCTGTCGCTGTATTTGAACCATACGATCAACACTTGCCGCAAGCGAGCGAAGCAACCTTAAACGCCGTTACGACAGCGGGCATTGGAGCTATTGCCCTTGCAATTATACCGACCGGATTTAGCGTTATGAAAAATCGCAGAGCACAGTCCGAACAGATACAAGACAATAGTATTATTTTCGAATAATCGTTTCCGACCGTCAAAGACATTGGTGCGGATTGAATGGATATTTAGGTCTATTCGATCCGTAACTTAATTATCATTGGTTCTTTTTACTTAAGCCTGTCATTTCTTGAGCATTTTCTTGAGCCACTGCCCTGTATAACTGTCCGCTACCTTTGCGACCTGTTCCGGTGTGCCTTCTGCCATAATGCGTCCGCCGCCGGAACCGCCTTCCGGCCCCATATCAATGATCCAGTCAGCGTTCTTGATCACATCCAGATTATGTTCGATTATGACCATACTGTTGCCAGTGTCTACTAAAGCATGAAGCATGTGTAGTAACTTGTCGACATCGGCCATATGCAGGCCGGTCGTTGGTTCATCGAGAATGTACAGCGTACGACCAGTGGGCCTTCGAGATAATTCAGTCGATAGCTTAATACGTTGAGCTTCTCCACCAGACAAAGTCGTTGCAGACTGACCCAATCCGATATATCCGAGTCCAACATCTACAAGAGTCTGCAGTTTTCGAGCGATAGCAGGAATGTTTTCAAAGAACTCTAAAGCTTGGTCGCAGGTCATCGCCAGGATATCACTGATGGTTTTGCCCTTGAAGTGTATCTCCAAAGCTTCGCGGTTGTAACGCTTCCCGCCACAGACTTCGCATGGCACATACACGTCCGGCAAAAAGTGCATCTCTATCTTAATGATGCCGTCACCGGAACAGTTTTCACAACGCCCACCTTTGACATTGAAGCTGAAGCGTCCGGGACCGTAGCCGCGTAATTTTGCTTCAGGGGTTTGCGCGAACAGCTCGCGTATCGGCGTGAACAATCCTGTATATGTAGCAGGGTTCGAACGTGGCGTCCGTCCAATCGGCGACTGGTCGATAATAATAGCCTTATCGAGTTGTTTGATGCCTTCTATATCATCATGATGCCCAGGAACCGTATTTGCCCGGTGCAGTCGGGCCTGTAACTCTTTGGCCAGAATGTCATTTATAAGCGTGGACTTTCCGGAGCCGCTGACGCCGCTCACCACAACCATCTTACCAAGCGGTATGGTTACATCGACATTCTGGAGGTTGTTTTCGCGGGCATTCTTTATGACCAGATTCATCTTGTTCCCAGCCCGCCGCTTCTTGGGAACGGCAATCTCTTTTTTGCCAGACAAATACTGCCCCGTGATACTCTTCGGGTTTTTGGCTACTTGGTCGGGCGTTCCTGCAGCAACGACATGACCGCCATGAATGCCGGCACCCGGTCCTATGTCGAGCAGGTAATCGGCTGTGCGGATCGTATCTTCATCGTGCTCTACCACAATGACGGTATTGCCGAGATCCCGTAGTCGATGCAGTGTACTGATAAGCCGCTCATTATCGCGCTGGTGCAGGCCAATGCTTGGTTCGTCCAGTACATACAATACGCCCATCAATCCGGATCCGATCTGAGTAGCCAAACGTATTCGCTGGGCCTCGCCGCCAGACAAGGTTGTCGCACTTCGGAGCAGCGTCAGATAATTCAGTCCGACATCTTTTAGGAATTTGAGGCGGGCATGAACTTCTTTAATAATCTGCGCTGCAATATACAGTTCCTGGTCGCTCAGATTGACCGTATCTATCCAGCCAAGCGCGTCATCGATAGAGAGTACACAAACATCCATGATAGATTTTCCATGAACCGTCACGGCCAGTACTTCCGGCCTGAGCCGCATACCTTTGCAGTGAAAACATGGCCGTTCCTGCATAAAACGTTCTATGTCTTTCCGTATAAATTCACTATCAGTTTCTTTATGGCGGCGTTCGAGATTTGGAATAACACCTTCGTATGTCGTATTGAACGAACGGCCTGCACCGAGCCGAACTCGATATGTTTCCTTGCCCGTTCCATACAGAACCTTTTCTATCTCCGCTTTACTAAGTTCTCCAGTCGGGACATGCAAGCTGAAACCATGATGCTCGGCAACGGCCTGTAGTTTTTTCATATACCACGCGTCTACATTGATACGATTATAAGGTCGGATAGCGCCTTCGGCGATAGTCAGCTTGCCGTTTGGAATTACCATCTCCGGATCAACCTCCATGCGCGAGCCTAAACCGGTACAAACCGGACAAGCTCCGTGCGGCGAATTAAACGAAAAGGTCCGCGGTTCAAGATCGGGGATAGAAACGTCAGGGTGCTCGATGCAGGCATACATCAAACTGTAAGCAAACTCCTCGTTCGTTTCGGCATTCACGACGATCATACGGCCATCAGAGATATCCAACGCTTGTTCAACAGATTGCGCCAGGCGAGTGCGGCTTTCCTCGTTGTTAACCAGGCGGTCGATGACTACCTCGATGGTGTGTTTATAATTTTTATCAAGCTTAGGGAATTCGTCGAGCGAATAAACGACGCCATCAACACGAACGCGCGCGAATCCGGCCCGACTGTACTGATCAGGTATATGCTCGAACGCACCTTTTTTGTCGGCAACGACAGGGGACAGTATCATAAGACGTGGAGCGGTTTCAGACGCATTGTCTCCCGTCACGCCGATGGTCGTAACCTGATCGACAATGACATTCGTGGTCTGTCGGGTAACCGGCCGGCTGCAGACTGGGCAATGCGGAACTCCGACGCGCGCGAACAACAAACGTAAATAGTCATAAATTTCCGTAACAGTCGCAACCGTAGACCGGGGATTGCGGGAAGTTGATTTTTGATCTATAGATATCGCCGGCGACAGTCCGTCTATCTGGTCGACGTCCGGTTTTTCCATGAGCCCCAAAAACTGGCGAGCGTAACTGCTGAGTGACTCGACGTACCGACGCTGACCTTCGGCATAAATAGTGTCGAATGCCAGACTGGATTTACCAGACCCGGACAGTCCTGTTATAACAATAAGCTTTTCGCGTGGCAGCGTCACGTCAATATTTTTGAGATTATGCTCCCTGGCACCCTTCACCACGATATTGTCCGTACTCATATATACCCCTTCTGCAGTCAACCGCAAGTAATCAAAATCAATAATAAGGTGCGACTATGCCCCCTTAGCCGTAAGCTCTCAAGCTGAAGTATTATACATAAAATTGAGAGATTAATCCAGACCTGGGGGTCCAGATCATTTTACTGAATCAGTCCCCTGCTTTTCATTCCCCAATTTATAGGCCCTAAAACCGTGGAAACCGGCAAACATTCTTCCTGGATCCGTACGATCATCCTTCCTAATGATTCGGGATATACATCTTTCGGCACTTCCATGAAACATAATTGGACATTACTGGCGTGGCCAGGATATAGCACTTCATGGCCGATGTCTTCCATTTTACTTATAGCACCGGCTATGATCGATGCTTCATCACTCAGCAGACTCGCATCAGAAGAAGGACACTCGGGAATGAAGGAGAAATGATAATTTTTGCCAGATTCTCTGACGTCTGACATTTGCTGCACGCCAGTCCATTCCACAGTTAATTTTTGCGGGTTGGGTATGTCCAGAGGAAGCGCTGCTTGTCGGAGCTTCGTATGCAAGGGGTTGGACGGCAGACGAACCGGGGGCGAATCGGCATCAATCTCTCTACGCGAAGGACGTTGTTCGTCGCGATACGGAGAACTAAGTCGCGCTACGACACGGGCATACAACGGACTAAGCCCCATTGCAATTGGAGCATGACGCTCAAATAAAGGCACGCAAAGATCTTCAGCTGCGAATACATGCACTCCAGGAATACCTAATACCTCATACTCCGTTTCATCATCTCTGTTCTGTCGTTTGGACCGCAAATAAGCAGATCGGGAATATCCGGTCTCCTCTATAGCTATTGCAGAAATTTTTACGAGTAGATTATCGAGTTTATCAGTCCGTTCTACTTCACGACCGATTATCAACGAAGAAAAATTCGTTTCAGTTCCGGTCATACGTATGCTCCGCGTTCATATCGGCCATTATAGCACCGGTAGGTTGTTTTTGATTACCGTTGGTCAGTTAGCCGGACTTTAGGAGCTTTTAGTGGGATATCAGATGGAAAACTAGGGAGCGTAATTTTCATTCGCCGTAAAGGCGCCTGAGGGTTTGTCTCGGCTATTTCAATAAGTGGTTCCTTCTCGGTTTTTTTGATCTCGGTGACATTAAACCCTAATTTTGTTCCTAATATTTCCAGTACACCTTGTCTTCCCTGTTTTATAACGGCCTGATGGTCATTTATGACGAGAGCTAATACATTCCTTCCTACCGTTTCGGGCCTGCTCTTCAGGGGTAATTCTACAGGCGTCCAGACCGCAGCCGGCCATTGATCTGACACGTCTAGCTGGCGTTGTCCGAAATCTGTACCCAATCCCATGGCGCGGAATCTTAGATCATCATCTTCCGCCAGTCCGACAGTATTTTCTATTTCTATCTGATCCCGAGCGCTGTCTGCAATATGACCTTTAAGCTTTGCTGCGACATCTTTGGCGACCCTGCGTCTGTCCGATGGATCACGGCTACGACTCTCTTTGGGAAAAGTCGCGGCCATTAATGTTGCCATTTCTTCGGAAGAAACGAGTGTACATTGCAAATCTCTCACGCTTACGGTTTCGCCGCCGTCTCCCACCTTCGTAGTAAGTGCTGCTGAAAAATTCCTCCATTCGCTGCCTGCGCGCTGCATATCGATAGGCCTGACAATTTCCATCTCCGGCCACGGATATTTAACAGGGCTGTGTTTGGATCGTGGCTCTTCTTGTGCTTCGATTTCCTGCATGAGTGCTGCGGCGAAACCAATATTCGGACCGATAGGCATTCCTCCGGTAAAAGGAATTTCGTTGCTCGAAGCCATGTATTCTCCTTGGATAATTTATTACGACTCTAATTTAAGTGTATAAGCATTTTGATAGCCAGCCTACCGTAATGTGTAGTGTAATTATCTACTAAATTACTTCTCTTATTTGGTAGTCTTCAGCTTAGTGGTCTACAATACCGGTATCAAGCCATGAAGAATAAAACCAAACGCATTCTCACAGACATCGCCGGCTATTTGCTTATACTGCTGGGTATATCCATTGGGTGGCTTCCCGGACCCGGCGGTATTCCGGCCGTACTCGCTGGACTCAGCTTGCTGTCAATTAATAACCTGTGGGCCCGCCGACTCCGCGACCATCTCTTGGCTCATGGCGGTCGAGTAGTAGAAATTCTGTTTCCGAAGCATCGCCCCATACAGATACTTTATGATCTGATAGTCATCCTTTTACTGGTGATAGTCGGTCTGTTAGCTTGGCAAAGAGCCGCCATATGGCAGATCGGACTCGCCATTGGATTATTCTTTTTGGCATTCCTGATTGCAAGTCTGAACCGTGACCGCGCAACACGATTAAAAAAATCTGTCGCCAAGCGTAAGAATTAAAACGATATTTACTGAGCGTACTCTTGAATGGCACCGAAATCCATCATCACTCTAAGATGGTTCTTCGTCTTCGGGCTCGGGCATGATTGATTCGCCGTACAATTTGAGCTCTTCTAGCAAATAACGCCTATCTTCTGTAAGGTCAGTCTGTCGACTGAGTTCGTCGAGCCGATTGAAATACTTTGCCAACCGGCTGTGTTGCGCTCCGTCCAGCAGTTTTTTACGGCAATAACCATCCCACCAAGCACGCTCATCAGAAGACAGGTCTTTAGGATAGTTACGGGCTTTATAAAGCGGTACCAGCGTCCGAAGCCGCTTATCTTTGAATTTCGATCCGACTCGGACTATATCTTGTGCCGCAGCGTTTCGAACTTGGTCCATGACCGATTTTTCGCTGCGATCAAAAAATCCTTCATATAACTGACCGTCCACGGCCTGCTCTCGTCCAATCTGATCGTTTTGACTCGGCTTACTCTCTGCGATACTTCGGAATGCTTCCTGAATTTTTTTCTTGAAGTCGGGCCGTGCTTTTATAAGTTTATTATTTTTCTGAAAAACATCAGGCTGTAAGTTTATACGTTGCTGAACTTCGGGGTCAGCCATGACATCCAGCGGCGCGATGGCCGGACAGCGATTGTAACGCATTTCTTTTACGGGTAGCACTACTTTGTTCGGTTCACGGCTATATTTATTTTGAATCGCCTCGATAAGTTCTTCGTTGCTCATGTCCAAAAAAGGCGTCGGATCATATCGTAAATCATACACATACTTGCAGCCAGTCTGCTCGTAATGCTCACCAACCAACGTAGCAACCGTGGCATGAAGATTGGCAGTCGGAAAACGTCCGGAAACATATACAAAAGGACGTTCATTTTCGAGTTGTTTTTGAACATTGTCTTTTTTTCGGCAATCAAACAGATGGTCAAACAGTTTCGGCTGCTTGTTTTTCAACAATTTTGCAACGGCGATAGTTGCACTCACATCGCTTAAAGCGTCGTGGGCGTGTTCATGGTCCAATCCATTTAGCTTTGTGAGCAATTCTAATCTGTTCGTCGGTTTTCCTTCGAAAGTAAACGGCCATTCAATGCCGCCAGGTCGTAACGCCCGAACCATCCGTACAACATCAAGCATATCCCAACGCGAACAGTTATCACACCACTGCCACTCGTATGCGTCGTAAAAATTACGATAGTGCAGAAACCGCATGAATTCATCATCGAACCTTACGGAGTTAAATCCTAGAAATATGGTGCCCGGCCGAACGACTTCCTCATGAAACATTTCTAAAAATTCTTTTTCCGTTAATCCATCGGTCTGCGTTGATTGAGGCGTGATGCCGGTTATCAGGATAGCATCAGGCTCAGGCACGGTGTCTGGAGTTAACTTAACGAGTACGTTTACCGGCTCTCCGATGGGATTGAAATCCAGATCGGTACGCTGACCGGCGAATTGCATGATTCTTGCCGTCCGGGAATCGGTTCCGGTCGTTTCGAGGTCATAAAAAAAATAAGTCTGGCTCACGTGTCGCCTTTAAAGCCGTAATGCACAGAGTAATAGTTCGGTGATGTTGCCTTCATAGTTACTATCAGCATACCTCACGGGGGCACAGAATGCGCGGTTTAGTAGTCGAAACTACAATGCACGAACTCCATGACAGTGCAGGTTGTTTTCGCAGACATGCCTACCAATCGCCTGCCAGTTCGTCGGTGCCCATTGGCCCGGCCGTTTCAATATAGACATTCGCCAAACCTGATCCGTCATTTCCAATCAAAAATTTGGATAAAGATAAATTTCTCGGATATTCAACAGTGATCTGATGTACGTCAAAAACTGGGACCAGATTATTCCTCTCTTCGCTTTCTGATTTTTCCCAAAATTTTGCTTTAAACATAACACGGCGGCCATCCATTTTTACACTTCCGGGAATAGGATTCTCCACTCCTCCTAAAAATTTCACCTCTAAAGGTCTTAGATCTAAATAAACTGGGTCTATGACATTTCTTGGCAATCTAATAAAATAAGTATCCTCTTGGTCAACTGGTCCGGATATAAGATGCCTAAGGTTGTCATAAGGAGGTAGTTCGTTATCGCTCATTTCGAATATGTACCCGTTTTCCGATTAATTAGTTAATACGATCTTTATTTTATAATAAATTTAAGTAATCCGCAGCTTGTCCCAAAACCTTCTTAACACTTCCATTTGCCCTATTTTTCAAAATACTAAAAAATGATCCTCGGTAGTTAATGTTACTCCGGTGATTTGAAAATTGCTTCTCCAAGCCTTTTTATTATGCCAGGGCGTTTATAGTCACTACTTTGCGCTTCGTTAGATTCACGAACAACTTTCCATTGTTCAGATGCGTGTTGCATAATAGACGCAACTGCGTCCAATTCAACTAATTCCGGAACTTGAGACAAGTCGGTTTCGCTTTTGCGGCGAGTAACCATAACTTGATACAATTGCTCATTTGCAACACGCGGTGACCTTTGGACGTTCGCATCAAATTCAATAGTCCTCACTGAATAAGCGAGGTGGCCGTCTTCTACATCGAGTAAAACAGAAATAGGTTTTATATTTACATTGCCATAATCAGGATCACGAAACTCTAAAATACGTTTAGTGCCCATCAAACAATCAATGAGACCTTCTGAAGCCTCTAGTACATCATCTATACGATCCAAGTATGGCGATCGACCGGACTCACGGTTTTGGTAAACAGAAAAAATGCCATCTGGGGCCGGTGATGGTTCTTGCGGAAAATCTTCTCCACCAAAATGGTTCGAATCAGGAAATGGCATATTATACGTATTATATATTATGTAACGTTTCGTGTCAAGTTCTAATGACAGCTGGTTCGTAACAAATTTAGATTACACTTAGCTACGTTTCAATGACTAAACAGGCGATTAGTACTCTAAAATACCGTAACTACCGATGTATATCTCTTGGCCGGCTTCGATGCCTTTGCGGGTTAGTTCGTTCAAAATCCCCATCTTTTTCATAATATCCCTCAAGCGCTGAACACCTTCTTCGTTATCGAAGTCAGTACGGGCGGCAAAGCGTTCAATTTTCGATCCTGTTACCAAAAATCCTTCGTCGGTTATTTCGATTTTCCAAGCGTCTTTATCTACAGCAAGCCTGTAGACTGGTACTTCGTTTTCCACTGCCTCTTTTTCGGCTTCGGCCTCAGCACGCCTTTTCTGAACTATCGCCTGAACAGCGTACAACATGTCTTTAATACCAGCGCCCGATGCGGCAGAAATTGCAAAAACCTGAGTGCCTTTCGGCATAACTTCATGGAGCTGTTTTATAAGATCCTTGGATATATCTTCGTCCAAGCCGTCGATTTTGTTGAGAACCACTATTTGTGGTCGTTCAGAAAGATCAACTTCATACGCTGCCAGTTCGTCCTGTATCGTCTGGTAAGCCTCGCGCACGTTGTCATTGTACGCATCTATAAGATGGACAATAACTGCCGTACGCTCTATGTGCCGCAGGAATTCGTGTCCAAGCCCCTTTCCTTCAGCCGCGCCCTCTATAAGACCGGGTATGTCGGCCACAAGCAAACTCGATTGCCCGCCGTCGAGGTCGACCATTCCCAGATTTGGCCTAAGAGTCGTAAAAGGATAGTCGGCTATTTCCGGACGGGCATTGCTAATGCGCGCCAGTAAAGTTGACTTGCCGGCGTTCGGTAGTCCGACCAAGCCGGCATCGGCAATCATCTTTAATTCAAGAGTGGCTTCCAACTCTTGACCGGGATCTCCTTTTTCAGCAAACCGTGGCGTCTGGCGAGTAGAGCTTATGAAATGAGCGTTTCCAAAGCCGCCTTTTCCACCTTTTGCAACTATCGCCTTCTGACCGTCTTCAGTTAAATCGGCTAATACCCGACCCTCCAAGTCGCTGATTACAGTTCCGACTGGAACCGGCACCTCGAGCGCCTTGCCGCTTTTTCCGTGTTTTTTCTTATTGCCACCACCTTGGCCGCTTTCGGCCGTCAGTTCCCGTTGATAGCGGAACTTAGCGAGTGTATTCTGGTTTCGACTGGCCACCATTACTACATCGCCCCCGTGGCCACCGTCACCACCGTCGGGCCCGCCCTTTGAAATGAACTTTTCCTGCCGAAAACTAAGCTTACCATTACCGCCGGCACCGGCTCGTATTGCTACTTTTGTCTTGTCTATGAAACTCATCCGGAGCTGCTCCTTTCGGGGTTTAATAACTAAAGAAATATTTCTTATGAATAATCAAATGTATGTAAGTACCTTCACTGTAACACGCATTGGCCTTCATATTCATGGAAAATCCCACGAACAGAAGTTTAGCCTTGCACTCTCTTTTTATGAATACAGTGCAAATAACTATGAATTGATTAGGCGCCTAAACTAGCGCTGAGTAATTCTTAGGGACTTAGCGGTAAATATAGTTCTCGAATTTAGACGCAGGCGCCCAACCCGAATAGCCGACTCTACCCCAACCAGCGATGCCATTCATGTCGGAGTATTTGATCTGCGTACCGTCTTCGGACATTGCTTCTACGATAGCCACATGACCTTCAGAGCCACGATTTGTCTGAGCTATGGCACCAATCCGTGGTACAGAACTGACGACCCATCCACTTGAAGGAGCCCGGTTGTCCCAGGTGTTGGCATTGCCCCAGTTAGCTGGAACAGTGATTTTACCAGCAACGTACCATGTACAGTAGCCATACGTGTAGCCGTTGTAGCCATAAATCGCTGTCGAGCCCCATGCATAACCTCCGCCACTGGCTACCGTCGTGTTCACGATTGGTGCTGGCTGCTGACCATTTGGTATGATAATTCTTTCGCCTAGAACAAGGCCGGCAATTTCTGCGTCATTGGCACTTATGACCTGCTCCGCGGATGTCTTGTATTTAGCTGCTAAGGTTTCGGGCGTGTCGCCAGCTTTTACGGTATAGACGATTCCATTCATAGGAGGGATTACCAGTGTCTTTCCGGCTTGGACAATATTACTGCTTAAATTGTTTGACCAGCGGATACTATCGGATGTCACGCCGAATTTGGCGCCGATAGAAGTTACGGTGTCGCCACCGACAGTGACATAACTCTGGATGTCTTTCTTACTCTTAAGAGCAGTAGTTACTACTTGCGGCTTGGCAACGATACTAGCACTAGCCGGAGCTAATGTCATTTCAGCACTGACGGAATCGGCCTGGTTTACGACAGATACCATTTCCGGAATACCGCTCATACGGGCAATATTGACAGCAATATCGGCCGAAGAGACCTGATCAAGAGGATTAGCGAGTTTTTCGGTCGTGGACACTGAAGCGTATGCATTACTTGGAACAGGTTCTGCAGGAGTCATTTGTGCCGCAACGACAAATCCGGCGACTCCGAATACGAGCAGCAGGTTTATGCCAACCAAAGAAAAACGAATAATGCCTCGTCGCAGAGATTTTTGGTGACGTTTAGCGACTGTAGATGAACGTGACGAATGGGACCGCGTCGATTCGAGCGGTAATGAAGATTTGATGATATGAGAATGCTGATTGCTAATACGAAACTCCCGGCGATTACAATGCTACTTGCAAAAGATTTACCTCCGTACATCGTTGTCATACGGCGTACTGGCAAGATAATCAAAAACAAGTCTGTTAAATTTGGCTTGTGCAATGAAAAGTAACTTGAACTACGAAATATAAATCGTATATAAAAGTTACAATACCATTGTATCAGAAATGGTCAATATTTCAAGTAAAATGCTTGTCGATAGATCATCTTCTAATTACACAGTACGGTACAGTACCTGCGTGTTAATTCTTCATGCTCCTTGAGAGTTTTTGAGAAATGTGTCGTACGGTCATCTCCAGATACAAAATAAAGCCAGTCCGTAGTCGCCGGCCTTGCAACAGAGCGCAAGGAACTACCGGTCACGTTACTGATAGGTCCTGGCGGCAACCCTTTGTTTGCGTATGTATTGTAGGCTGACGCGTAACGAAGGCTTGGAGTTTCGCCAGCCAATATTGCTCCATACGGAGCTGTTGCATCCGAAGCAAGCGGCATGCCTATTTCAATGCGACTCAGAAAGACTTGAGCCGCTTGCTCACGGTCCTTGGTAGTTGGTACTTCTTTTTCGACAATTGAAGCTAATATTATCCCTTCATGAGGAGTCAAGCCCTGCGTACTAAATCCGGACAGTACGTCAGCAGTTAGATTTTTCTCCATCTGCTGAAGCGATTGCCTCACGATGTTCTCGGCCTTGGTTCCGAGCTCCTTTTGATATGAGTCAGGGTACAGATACCCCTCTAGTGAAGCTCCGGCTGGCAAACCTGCCAGAGCCGGACTACCCGAATAAAGCCCTGGCTGCAAAGCGGCATCGACTTCGGCGGCATCAAATTTAGCATCAATAAACGCCTGGCGTATTTGGTCAATGCGTTTCCCTGGTAAAATAGTAAACAAATCTACCGCAACCTTGCCATCTGTCATAATTCGGACTATTTCTGGAGTACTTAGCGACGGCGACAATTTGTAAGTTCCCGCCTGAAGTTTACTGGCCAGCCCACGGCTCTTCGCATAATGCTCGAAAGCGCTTGCACTCCGGATGAGTTCTTCCGATTTTAACTTTCCGGCAATAGCAGCGACTGTGGAACCGTTTTCGATTGCAACAATCTTTTCTTCAGTAGTATTACTGACCGGACTCAGATGATTGTTATAAACTGTTCGGACGCCCGCATACGCCGCCAAACCAATCAGAACAAGCACTACGGCAGATATAAATAAGATCACAGGCCAGTTTTTGCGTTTCCTGGTGGGATATTCAGCGTACATGTTCAATTTCTCCCTTTTCCCGTAAAAATCCTTCCAATATAAACGTTGCTGCCAATGCGTCAATATCGCCCTTGCTGTAAGGTTTACGTCGGGCTTTTAGTTCGGTTTCAGCGGCCACAGAGGTTGCAGCTTCATCCGTCTCGAGCACGGGCACCTTCAATGTCTCTGTGAGCTGATCAATAAATATCCGGACTGTCCGCGTTTGGGCTGTCTCCTGGCCGTCCATACCCCGTGGCACTCCGACAACCACTGCAGTAGCATGTTCCGATTTTACCAGCCTCGCTATATCAGCCAGAAAATTATCCGGTTCCGCCAAGGTAGTGAGTGGGTTTGGCATACCGACAGACAGCAATGAACGAGCTACCCCAATCCGACTTGCTCCGACATCAATCCCTAAAATGCAGTCCGAATCACTCGCTGGCATCGGTCTTCGTATTCGTTTTAGGTGCCGCTACAGCATTTGATTTTTCTATCACAACATCTATCTTAGACTCTTTACCTGGGACTTTGCTGACCCAGAACGGACTATATTTTACTGATACGTCTGTCACTCCTGGAGTCGATCGGACATACGTTCGGACGTCGTTCGTTTTTTTACCTTTTATGGCAGTTTTTATGACATCAACGTTGATATCTGGCCCAGCAACGGAAGTCGCAGCCAGCGTGGTGGTCATGACACCCGATGACGGCGGAGAGGCAACTTCAAGTACCGCTTTATCGACACCGTCCTGCAGAATCTTTTGCTTTTTGGTATCTATGTTTTCTTCTATGTTCGCCAAAATATAATCTTTCAGCGCAGATTTCTTTACTCCGTACATGGTATAAGTCGTTACAAGCGTGACAGTGACCGTGTCCGATTCGTCTCCTGGATTGGCACTGGTCGTTACGACAGGCTCATTGGCCTTCAAACTCATGACGACGGCCACAAATCCGGCGTCCTTCAATCTCTTCTGGAGTTCAGATTCTATACTGCCGCTGTCACCACCGCTAATCTTTTGTTTTGCGTTCTCGATGTCAGCTTCGGTAACTGACTTAACTATATTGTCGGTACCGTCTGTCATTGACGATGAAGACTTGCCTTTTACTGACCCGAATCCGGCTACCGAAAAATCAGTTGGACTAAGGTTATGATCAGTGCCGGCAGTTTGAGCAACGACATCAGTTTTTCCGGACGCCAAAGCAGCGTTTGGATTACACTTACCTTTTTCAACGACACTGCCGAGCGAAACGGAGGATTGCGTTATGAATGTCTTACCCCCTGAACTGACGCCCGTACCCGCGGGCACGATGACTTCATCATTATCGCAATTTTGTAAGGTCAGGACAACAGAACCGCGGGCTTTTTCACCCTTGTTTTTTTGTCCGGTCGTCGAAACCTGCTGTTGACCGTTCACTTGTTTTGATTCGATTTTGGCCGGAAGTACGCTCGTCTCCTCATCGAATTCCGTAGCCGCCGGATCGAGCCGGATACTGGCATTGGTTTCTATTTCAGAACTGTCTGTTTCGATGGACACCAGCGCATGCGGCATGACGAAAATCGCGAAATAACTGAAGATAATCAGGCCGAATAGCGCAACGCCGCCAGCAATCAGGCCGACGCGGAATTTGTTAAAATCAGGAATGTTCAGCTTTTTGTCTTTCTTTACCTTGCCGGCCGCTTTGCCAGCTTGGGACGCCGCCGCGCCTCCGGCCGCAAATCCACTTGCTGGCTGCGCCGAAGGTTCGTCATTGTCCAGCTCAATAGTTTCCGGTTCGTCGGATGCGGTGATTCCTGCAGCGGCAGCTCCGGCGCCCATACCTGCCAAAACGCCTACGGGCTTGTCAGAAACCTCATCAGGATCAAAATCATCACCTTCATCAACAGAGCTAGACGGCATGTTTCCAGCTTCAGGTACGACCGGCTTGCTTTGAAGACTGCTGGCGACATGCATGCCGGCTATGCCTGCCAGTGGCAGTAAACTGGCTTCAGATGTAATAAGAACGATATGCTTCTTGGACGATTCTGCACTGCGCTTTAGTAGCTTCATATTGACGATGCTTTGCAGAACGCTAGCCCGCTTTGGCAATACTAACGCGACGATACGGCCGTGCGACGAACGGACCTTGTCGATAATCGCAGTGATTTCATCATCAATGTCGATATAAATGACATCTTTATTACTGTTGGTCGGCATGCATATACCCTCTATGTTTATAAATCTCACTTATTGTAACGAACTGAAGCGAAAAGGACGAAGCCGGAAATGAACTCGGTATATCCAGAGCGAAGCATTCGGTGATTTTTTGATAATTATGTGTGGCTATTAATCTCATAATAAAAATTTCTAAGTTTGTAAAATTCTATCTAGTTTATCTTTTATACCGCCACCTGAATCACCAGAATAATGCAGCGTATCCAGCCCAACGCGCAGTAATCCCATTGCAGTAATGAACGTGTGGTCGGCTACATTTCCTGTACTGTCGCTAATACCAACGACCTGGCGAGGCTGGATGTGTTGTACAACTGGCTTACGAGCAAATGGCAATCCGCTATACCAATTGGATTCCTGTAATGATTTCATGAGCATGTCCAAGCTGGAACCGCCGCCACATAACAGAATACGGTGCGGCAGATGATCAAGCTTCGGAAATTCTGCAAGCGCCAGTTCGACGCCACTCGTCCAAACGTCCAAAGTCTTTTGTAAAGCTTTTTCGACTTCCCGTGCCCGAGCTTTTGGAACACTGCCGGCACTCAGACCAAGTTTTAATTTTTCGGCAACTTCGTGATCGACTCCCAAATCGCGTTCGATGCCTTTCGTATAAGCCCGGCCGCCGATGCCGAACATTTTGGTTCCTTGCACGCCACCTTCATTAATAAGTGCGATGTCTGTCGTACCACCGCCAACGTCCATCAAAATGGCACTGAAGCCGGTGTTTGCTTCGTCGCCAATCACCGAACGGGCCACGGCGAACGGCTCGGCAGCAACTGCCAGTAGGTCAAGATCAAGCTCCTGAGCAGTTCGTTCCAATGCGCCGATATGGATCATGGGAGCAAAAGCCGTATAGAGCTGTACGACCACGTTTTTACCCGGAAAACTTATAGGATTCGTCACCGGATAACCGTCAATCTCGATACTCACCAACGCGCTATTTACGAGCCGTATTTCTATGTCACGTCCGCCAAGTTCCATAGATACCTGGGTACGGGCTTTTTGTTCGGCGCGCTCTTGTACCAGTTTGATGATCTTCTCCATTTCTGGAGCATCAATCGGTTTGACGGAATCTTTACGAGATACCTTAATGGTGGTGGTCGTGCCTTTCACGAGTTCGCCGGCTATTCCGATAATCGCAGTCCGGACACTCACGCCGGCTTGCGCCTCAGCTTTGGCAAGCGCCTGATCGCAATTGGCGACCACGCTGGTTATATCTGCAATAGCCCCAGCCTGCATATCACTCAAAGACTGATGCTGTCTACCAACTCCGACAATCTCGACTTCTTGTTTATCGGCACTGACCTTACCAATAAGGGCTTTGACATATTCGGTACCGACATCGAGTGCTACCAAGTACTGTTCGTCGTTGGCAGTTGATTTTTCAGCCCGCTTACTCTTCGCGCCAGCCGAAGCCCTGCGAGCGCCATCACGAGCCTTTGAAGCAGCCTGCAAACCCGCACCCTTCAGTTTCTTAAGATCAAGCATATGCATTTATTTTACCATACCACTTCTCTTAATAAGACCTAATGAAACAAAATTTTCGGAACTACTCTTAGAACTTTACGGAAAGCTCAATTAAGATACGGTCCCGAATATACACATTAATCGTTGCCGACGATAACCAGCACGTCAGCATCCGGTCGGGTTTCAGTTTTCGGCAGTTCAATAATTTTTATCCCAAGAAGCGTAGAAAGTTTTTTTGCAGCGTCCGGGCGACCTCCGGATACATCTACGATGACAGTTTCGGCGTAGTCCTGCTTTGCCGATTTATCCTGAGATGTCACGACAAACTCGCCTGTGCCCGATATTTTTTCTGAAAAATCTTCTGGTATTTCGCCGCTGCGGCCATCGCGTATAAACACTCGCGGCTTCGGAACTTCTAATGGCCCCATATTCACTATCTTGTTCGTGGACGGCCGGTACACAATAGCCTTACCCGACTGTAGATACAGCAGAACCTGATCGCCATTCTCGGCATTCTGGAGGAATGGCTGGCCTACTTTGGTTTTGTCTATCACACTCGTAATGCTTGGCTTTTCATCTTCTGGTAACACGACCAATTTTGAGACTGCAGCTAATGTATCATCGTTGCGGGCAGTGATGTCACTGGACGCCTGTGAATTTTTAAAGCCGAACACACTGCCGGTCAGTACAAGCAATGCCAGTATTGATGCGGCTGCAAATTTCTTACGACTATTTCGAACGAACCCTCTACTCATAATTTCCTTTCGCGTTAATCACATTTTACCAAAACCGGTTTAATAACTCCACTTGACTCTTAAGCATATCCTGTAACAATGGCCTATTATAGCCCGGCCCAGTATACTGATAAGTGTTAGCGTGCACGTAGCCCAAGCCAATGTACCACTGACGACTATTTATCCGATATACGATTATTTTTTGTAAAAGCTTGGCGCGATCGTGGGTGAACGATGAGCGCAGCCGCTGGAACCACAAACACCGCGAGTCCCGCCACATACCAACCATGAACGTACAAAAATGAGGCACGGTCAATAGTCATACTCTCCTGATCGTCATAGCGATGTGACACTTCTACGGTATAATTCCCTGGCACTTTTGAACTACCCACTTTCTGAAGCTCCACATCCATCTGACGCTCAGTCCCGGGTAGTATCGCGCCGGATCCGGTATTTATCGCGCCTTGAGCTACGAGCTTACCCTGCGGGTCACGGACCGTTACAGTTCCTCGCGGCACAACATGCACCGTACCGTCATTACGGAACTTTAGTCGGGCATCACCCGGCATATTGAAGATGCCGGTCTTGATTTCGTATTCTTTTAGACCAAGCTTATACTGTTCACCGCCTTGTTTACGGACGAACATGAGTGCAGTCGATACTTGGTTTACCTGCACCTTTTCTTTGTCTCCACTAGAGATCGGACGAACCATCACCGCGCCGTAGTGTCCTCCAGGCTTCAAATCTTCACTGTTTTTAATCGTAATGGTTACAACGCCTTTATTGCCAGCCGCAACATCGATTGTTTCTTCTTCCAGGTCAGCCCACTTTGCCAGTCCATAACGGGAATCCAGTTTTTGCGACCCTTCGCCGGCAAATAAAATACCACCGGAATCATCCAGGCTGCCGAAATCTACTAAAGACAATTGGAATCGCTGCGTTTCTGAAGTATTATTAGTCACCGAAAATTTGAAATCAGCCGATTCCTGCCCGGCTTTTATGTCTACATTATTGATAGCAGGCGAAATCGTAATGCCTCCTGTTGTTCGTGTGGCTGATGACTGCGACTGAGTCCGATCGGCAGATTGTGCCTGCACCCGATTCGTACTTATTACTGATATCAGCGGAGAAATTGCCAGTACGAGTAAGGCAGCGACAGTTAATTTTGAAAATATCATTTTTTATCTCCTTTTTGATTATGAGGTTTGGCGGTTCGTCTGACATCATGTCGATGCTCAGGATGCATCGCAGGACGATAGCTTCTGGTCGTGGTAGTTCGGGTCGTTCGTGGCAAAGGCGGGGCGCTGGGAATCTGCGTAACGTCATGCGACACAGGGCTTAGTGGTGTATGAGGCGTTGGTTGTGACACCACCAGGTTTGGTGCAGTTCCCGGATCTGTCTGGCGCCTATCTTGTTCCAGCTGAATAGATTGCTGTGATTCATGAGCCACCGGTTTGTTGTTATTGTATTGCGGACGACTCCTTGACTCCTCTGGATTATTATTCGCAGTATTGACCTGGTGTTTGCGAGAATATTCCTTTCTATGTCCCGATCCTTTCGCAATCCTCCATATCGTTCTAATTACAAGCCATAATCCGGCAAGCATCAGTAGTGCTAGCACAAGTCCGACCGCTAGTATTCGCCATGGGACAACCCAAAATTCCACTACCGACTCCAAAGGCACGTCTTGTTTACCGTCGTCATACACCGTAACCAACCTTGCCGTGTATTTGCCGAAACGTAAATTCTCCATCTGATCAAAATTCCACTGCAGTGAACGACTCGTGCCGTTACCCGACGCTACAAGTTCATAAGCAGGAAACCCTTCTTCCCAACCAGTCGTGAATGTTCTGGAAGATTCTGGCAGTATGTTACCGTTGGCACTATTGAAGGCTAGCGTAGCTATAGCTTCATCTCCTTTTTTTATGAAGATATTACCAACGGGTGCTACGTGTACGTTGCCGGAGTTTTTTAGTTTGATATTAAAAGTTGCCGGCAGAAATTCGTACATTTCCCGGTCAGCAGAAAATTCTACGATTTCTGATGTACGCGTCGCACCGGGAGCATCGACATTAAGCAATACCATAGTAGCGATGCCACCCCGAACCCCGCTGTTACCTTTGGCTGGCGCACCATTATCTGATCTGGAGATGACGGCAGCAAAATAATATCCGAATGCTGCGGACTTTGGAACATTGATTGTCATGGTGGTATTGGTCCATATTTTTGACTCGGCAACAAACTCCGATTTACTGAATGTAACCCATTTAAAATATTCGTCGCGAGGTCCGGGATCCATGAGCTGTGGACTGCCGGTGTCGCCGTCGGCCTTGAACTTCAGTAACGTAACAGTAAGTTTTTCTTCGGTAGGACCATTGTTCTTGATACGTATGTCGGTTTTTAAAGATTGCCCAGGCTTAGCCGTGAGCATCATGGGAGATGGTGATATGGTCAGATTGAGCGGCGGTGTTTCCGCACCACCACTTTGCTGAGCTGAAACCGACAGGCTGCCGGCAAAAAAAAGCGCGACAAATACAGCGACCGTAAACCCAAAAAATTTGACCCCTCTCATTACAAATAGTATAACCTTTTTGCACCGCTTATGTATAGGGTAAGCAAACGATCAATGCACCTTACCTAAAACTGTCCGGCACCAATGACTTCAATAACGTCGACGTAATCACCGGCCGCAGGTGTAATGCCGGAAATAGTCGCACTGGCTAGGAACGTCACGACCGCATCTGCCGCAGTACCGTTAGAAGCAGCAATCTGGCGATACGTCTGGTCGACGCCGCTTCCTTCATTAGAACCACGGGCGTCATAAGCTGCCGGAATTGTCGTGACTCCGACACCACTCCCCTGCGAAAGGCTAGATACGCCCCATACGTACTGCTCGGTAGAAGCAGCCAGTTCTACATCAACTGCAGTCCCAGGTGTAGTCGGCGCTATGTTACTACTCGTCGTAGAAGAATACAGTCCGTTCGCGTCATTATTTTTGAGCCAGGCAACCCACCCGGTTTTAGCGTTCGTATTGACGGTTATAGTTCTTGCATTTGTCTGGCGCTTGAGACCGGGGCTGAGCACATCAGTAAACGCGGTTGAGTTACTATCCAGCTGGAACGTGAATGTCGGCGGAACAGTCGCCGTAACAGTAACCTGATCGTCTGATACGACCCGCACGGCAACAACAGCTGTATCCCGAACGGTCGAATCCTGCCTGGTTGATATAACCGGATGATACTCGCCCGCAGAAGGCAATGTAACAGCCGTCGTCGAAGTCAGGTCAAAACAATACGAGGTCGAAGCGGCAAGATTCGACAGGCCTGATACCGTCACGACCGCACCACTTCCACTGGCAGCAGGCGTACCTGTTAAGGCCGAAGCGCCGGTCTCGGACACGCAGCTGACACTACTGATAGTCTGCGTCGCGTTCACGGAACCGCCCGAGCCGGTCCACGACACGCTGTCAGTTCCATTGAAGTTCACCGTCAGGTTGTTTTCTGTAGTGGCATCAGCGGAGGTCGTGAATACAACTCGAACTGTCGAAGACGTGCCCGTTCTCATACGACCCAAGCGTATGTAGGCACTCGAAAGATCACCGGCCAACACTATAGCTGGCATTACAACAGATACGGCCATCAAGAGCCCGACCAACAGGAATAAGTATTTAGTTATGTTTATTTTCAGTCTCATCTGTAATTATCTTTTCGTTTGAGGCTATAGTAACACCTGTCTATCATGATACTGCTTATGATTCAATAAGTCAAAAAGGGCTGCTTATTATGGTAGCGTGCGCTCAATTAATAGCTTGGTGCGGCAATAAATGTCAGTACTTCCGCATAATCGTTTGAAGCCGGTACGGTCGAATCTACTTTGGCTTTTAAAATTAACGAGGATCGACCGTCGACAGTCGGAGCACTAGAGGTGAATAGTCGACGGATTGCTGTGTCCATCAGCCCTATCGTGTCGCTCGTGCCAGCATAAGGAGCTACTGGCGAAAACGGCCCGCCAGACACCTGTGTTGCAGAATTACTGCGAGCGCCAAAACCACCAGCTAATGCCGACAAGTCACCGCTTACAGCCGCTATCGTATGACTCACCCGTGAGCTTTGCAGTCCGTTGTTTTCGCCGTAAGCATAAATATTCCCCCCGTTTTCGCCGTTGGTGTCAAAATCGAACCATATCCGCTCGGTGCTATCTATGACCGTATTAGGGAGTAGATCGGTAAATCCAAGATCATATGGAGCCGACGTTTCGCTGTCTGTCGTTGACACGTCGATATCGAATGAAAGTGCCAGATTGACCGTGCTTGCGGCGGAAGGAGCGCTATATCCCGACTCAGTGAACACGCCCTGCATGGCTCTGACCTTTACTTTATACTCAGTGTCAGGCTGCAGTCCGGCTATGACCATGCCCGTACCGCTACCCCATCCGGCGTATGTCCGGTAGTCTTCGATTCCCAGCACCGGCCCTACCGTCGAGTCGCTCTGGACGTACTGAGTCGTTACAAAATCATCGGTGCTTATAGCAACTGCAAAAGTCGTGTCCGTAGGATTCGATCCGGTATCTATAATGAGCTGAAGCTTGTTGTACCAGCGGTTGCCCGGATTAGTCAGAGATGGGCTTGCTGGTACGTTCGCCTGTTCTACGGTAATAAAGCCCGTTCCCGCACTGTAGACACTCCCGGACATCTGTAAACCGCTTTGCTCCCCGGAAATCGCCTCCATACGGTACTGTGAAGACGAAGCGTCTGCCACGCCGCCTGACCCCATACCATAACTCTGTAATTTATAATCGGTACCAGCCGGCAACGACGCAAATATCATCAGACTACCGGCCACCATTGAAAATATTCCACTAAGCATAACTGTCATTGACTATACCGTAACGCGGCTATTTATTCCAGACTTATCGTAAACAATTGCTGCAGTACTCTTGATCCATAGCTGGTCTCATTCGGAAGAATACATCTTCAAAAACTATCGTACCTTGACTTCTTAAGTTTTTAAATGGCTATTACGGAGTCTGTAACGAATCCATATACAGTTGCAATTGGCGTTCTAAATGGTCGACATCCGGGTTCACGGAATCAGGAATCATGACGACTAAATCAGTCTCTGGATAATCTCCAACTTTTGCATCTATTTCGTTGTCATAACCGAAGACGCTCAACTCCGATACCACCCGACTTCCGATAGCCAATCCATAATCCTCGACTCTCTGATCGTCAGTAGCTTCGGTCATAGCTGGTTCGTATTCCAAAATACTCATAATTATCCCTCTATTTAGGTTATTAATACGTCTTATTTGCAGCACAATATGCTGTCTGTTCACTGAAACTTTAAATCGATTTTTACCCCAGTCTCCCGAAGCATATGTTTTTATCTTTTGTAGATAACGCTTAGGCTTACTTTTAGTTAACACCCGTTTTGTCTACAAATCAACTATCATTTTTATAATACTAAATATGCGCTGTGGGTAGACAAAACTTGCATTATCTGTCTTATGATGTAATATTAATTCTATGTCTGAAGTACGAAAATTTCCTATCCCGGGTGATTTAGTAAATGATTTCGCTCAAACCGAACGAGCTATCGCCAATTATGCCGCCGAAGTCACGAACCAATCTCTCGTCTCTATAAGAATCGATGATTGTGAATCTCCTTTTCTTGGTCGTATACCGGTGCTGCTTTCCGATGCGTTCCCGACTGACGATA
>JBGTMN010000014.1:0-2300 GCA_041743525.1 Saccharimonadales bacterium (SeqCode)
ATGATACGCTAGATACATGGAAGTTCAGCCGAACGCAAATCCTGAAGTAATTGTTACTTCGGAGAAGTTCGGCCTGAAACATTTCTCAGAGGGTGAATTACTCGAAGTAATTTTCCGAGCTGGCGAGTCCTGGACCAACGATGAGCGAGACATGGTCATGAGAGCTAACGACCTGATGCAAGTAATTCATGCAGATGATCGTCACCGTGGTGGAATCCCCTACAGCTTCCATCCGCTGCGTAATGCTGCCCGGGCAGTCAAATATCTCCATATATATGACTCACACACCATTACGGGAATTTTGCTGCACGACACGGTCGAAGATCACCCGGACGAAGTCATCGCCTACGGATACTTTGGTAGAACGGACGCGTCTGTTGATGTGACGGTTCCCTGTAACAATGCCTTGAAGCAACAATTGGCTTTTGAACAGTTAGATGATATGTTTTCGCCCCGCTCTTCCCAGTTGGTAGCCGGTCTTACGAAATTGCCGAAAATCCCAGGAAAAGTTTATTCCGAGAAGCAGAAACTGGATAGATACGCCGCGCATGTCGAACAAGAAATCAGAGATCCGGCGGTGTTCTTAGGGAAACTGGTCGACTGGGTAGATAACGCGCTGGGCGGCATGGAAGGTTTGTCCGAAGAAGAAATTGCTCGCTGGCCGCATTTCGAAACAAAGTACGGCCTTATTACACCTATACTAGAGGCCCGCTTTTATTGTTCGGATATACAGGCCTTGCTTGATCCTGTCGCCAAAGCCAATGTCGAAATGGTCTTTGCTATGGCAAAAAATACTTTGAAGATACCTGCTCAGTATAAACGTGCCGGAAGCGTTGCGCTCCAGTATTAAGTATGCTTCTTGTATATTCTTGCTTTAGGTACATGGATCAGGCATACTTATCTCCTTATAAAGGAGTTATTGAATGTCGGAAAAATTAAAAACAGTCGTGCCGCGAGGCTTGGCGATCCTTGCGTTTGCGGTCGGTGGTTCTGCCTGTGGTGGTAATGAAATAAAAAATGAGAACTTGCAGGTATGCGAAGCACAATTTCCAGAAGGATGGATGCCCCCACCGGCAGACGTCCCGCCGGAAGACATTGCAGCTACACTCGGACTTCCATTAGAAGTAACTGCACTGAATGGGATATTCGGGCCTGCGTTTTGTTCTAAAGGCATAACCACGCAGCAGATTGAGCAAGATGATTCCGTCGTTTCTATCCCGCAGTTCGGCGGACCCTGTGTCGTCATAGGCATCAATACCGAAGAAATGCCACAAGACGGTGAGCGCTATACAGAGGTTGTGGCTGTGTGCGTTCCTCCAAAGGCCGTGTAGTTGCTCGTTGGCGAGTGATGCGTACGATAGTTGGCTGCCTCAAGACCCCATTACAATACTGCAGTTTTCGGTTTAAAACTTATCTGTTATTTTCCGGCATGTATTGGCTCGATTGTTTCGTGATTTGATTCGGGTATGCGGGATTTCGCATCACTAAATCGCGATACAATCTGATCGCGGCTTAGCTGCTTGTAGTCACGGAAGCGGACCAGCGGAATACCGGCATCATAAAGCATCTGCTCGACTCCGGTGTCGCGTTGCTGGCGCTTAGGTCTGTCGTGCGTGTAGTCGTCGAGTTCGACAGCGTATACCGGCTGGAGTGTTTTGATGTCGCATAGAACATAGTCTACCGACATACGGTTTACACGCTGGAATGCCGCCTTCCAGTATTTCCCTTTTGTTTCGTTGCTCAGTAACGCCGAAAGATGAATCTGCGGGAAAACGTAATACTGGCCTTGGGCAACATCTGCGAGTACATGAAAGAATTCCCTTTCGGCGGCAGTCATGATATGTTCTTTGCGGCTATACAGGAACTGACGGGCTTGTTTTGGGCTGTCGGTTTCTTCTTTGGATACGTTTTTGTTGGATAGTATGTATGCGACTGCGAGGATTATGATTATAGCTACTAAAATTTCCATAAATATCAAAACCATCTTTCAATATTATTGTGATTGTGTGTCGGAATGAAAAATTCCTATAATTATTTTATCTATGATGGCGTAACAGCCGATTTAAAGTATTTTGCAAGTTCCCTGTCGAGACAATAAACGTAACATCCTTTTATTCCTCGAGTCATCAGTGTTTTGTAAATGTTGATAACGTAAGCTTCGAGTTCTTCGGGATGGGTAACGGAACGTTTGCCGTTTATGTCCATGTATTTGTCGCGGTGAACGATTATCTTTTTGCTGGTTGGATCATAAGTTATCTCTTTGCCGAATATGACGCCCGCATAGTTCAGGTCGTATCCTT
>JBGTMN010000015.1:0-23284 GCA_041743525.1 Saccharimonadales bacterium (SeqCode)
TCGATCCGGGGATATACAGTGAGCCGTACGTAGATATAGACAGCCTGGAGTACCTGGACGATATATTTTTGACGCATGTGCACGAGGACCACTGCAGTCCGGACCTTGTAGCGAAGCTGCTACAAAAGTTTCCTGATGTCAGAATTACTGGCCCGCCGCAGGTGGTAGCGTGCCTAGAACAGGACGGCATACTTTCGTCGGACCAAGAACATGAAGGCGTCAAATTCTTCCATTCGCCGCATGAAGCTGGCGGAATTTTGTTCGAAACACCCGAACAGCGTGGCTATCACTACCTCAAAACATTCAGCCATCCGGGAGACAGTCATAGTTTTGACGAAACGATGGCTATTCTTGCTTTGCCAATGACCGCTCCATGGGGTCGTACAGTTCGGGCCCTTGAGCTGGCCGTAGAGCTCAAACCGGATTTTGTGATACCAATACACGATTGGCATTGGAACGATAAAGCCAGGGACGGAATGTATGAACGATTTGAAGATATTTTAAACAGGGAAGGGATTCAGTTCCTAGCTGTCGAAATCGGAGAGCCAGTGGTAGTAGAGATATAATATATGCTGGTATAAGCAATAAAACCACAAGCATATTGACAAAAATCATACAAAATGCTAATGTTAAAGCATGACAGAAAAAAATAAAAACAAAACTGCAAGAATAATAGAAAGCACAGTCGTGAATGTTGGGTTTATCGCTATGACGGCTGCGAGTTTGCTTATATCTGCTCCGCACCCAGATAAAGCAGGGGCTCAAGATTCCGAAAAGGGTCATTCATATGCCGCTATTTATAACCAGGGGCAGGAATTCGGCCAGGAGCGTCATGAAGAAATCCGTCACGATCCGCATATATATGGCGCTTTTATGTTGTCACCCTCGACCGCCGGCTCCGAATAGAATAAATAGCTTAATTCAAGGCTCCAGTTGCTATTTTCTATCTAGAAACCCGTTACTTTGTAAAAAGAACGGGTTTTTCAACATAGAACGGTGGTTTAGTTGTACACAGGCTAGCGCTCGATAATAAACATAAGCACTACATATGTGGATAACAGCGATGAAATCATCTGTCTGTGGATAAGTGACCGGCAGTATGTATAAAAAGTACTTGTGCTTAAGCATAGTCGGGTAGTACACTCTAGCTAGTGGGTAATCAAGGCTAACCCGAACGAGACAAATAATCTCGGAACGGCCAACCAACCATAAAACAAAAACAACCACTAGTACCTAAAAATTAATAGACTCTATGTTTCATCATGAGGTAGGAGACTAAAACAGTATTATTACGAACTCTAAAGGTTCGTCTATGATAGTGTTTACAATCTGGTACGCGTCGGCGAATACTGGTCCCTGATCGCAAAGCATACAAGTTTTGCCTCCTGAAGCCCCCGACGTAAAAACAGTTCCTTAACAACTCAAAAACGATTAGCATACTACAAAAACGATGTTCTTCTTTTTGGTCCCAAAAATCAGGATCACAATTTTGAACTGACTTAAACATCAAAAATACACTTTTCGCTTCTTTCAAAAATATGAATGTAATCGCTCAAAAAATATTTTGATTTTTAAGGTTAGCTATTCGGCAGCCACGCAAGTGGGTTTTAAGAAACCACTCAAAAAACCTTCGCACTTTACCTAAAAACACCTCCCAAAACTCCACCTCACACATAAGTCTCTCACTTACGAACGCTTGCTCGCTTAGAAGTCCGGTTTTATCTCTCATGAAACCGATTAATGCTTCCAGGCATACAAACAAGTGTTCGATCGCTCCGCAAGGGGCACAACAAAAACAAAAACTTACACCAAAAAACAAACAGCTGGCTGCTGATTAGGTGACCTTAAAAAACAAATGCATTAAATTGTAGGGAGTGACAACCTATCGATTTAAGTCTTTGTCATATGGACTTATGTCCTATAAAAACAAAAATCACCAAACAAAAACAAAAAACTAAACCCGCATAAGGTTTGGATAAACATACTCCCAATCTACAATAGACACATAGTTTGTCATACATAGTAGGGAAAGGAGAGGGTTCTTGCCGGATTTTCAGGCAGATCAACCAGTCGACTCGAAAGAGCACGCGTTCCATGTACCGGTACTTCTTCATGAAGTGCTCGATGTTCTGCGTCCGCAACCAGGTGAATCTTATCTGGATCTGACGGCCGGATACGGCGGGCATGCCGCGGAAATCTTAGAGAAGACAGGGAACAGGTCCGAGGCCGTTCTTGTAGATCGGGATGAAAACGCCATTCGCGAACTAAAGGTTCGTTTTGGTAGTGATATTGCGATGCTGCATCAGGACTTCGGTACCGCCTCAATCGATTTACAAAAGTCGGGCAGGCAGTTCGATCTGATATTAGCCGATCTAGGATTGTCGTCACCTCATCTTGATGATGCTGATCGCGGTTTTTCTCTGGCCAAGGAAGGTCCGCTTGATATGCGGATGGATCCCGGACAGGAGCTTTCAGCCGATAAGATCGTCAATAGCTACGATGAATCCGAACTGGCAGATATCCTAAAAAGATATGGCGAGGAACCCAAAGCCAGGGCTATAGCAAAAGCCATAGTAGAAGCTCGTCCTATTCGCACGACAACAGAACTTGCTTCTGTTGTCGCCAGACAGTGGCGGGGACACAGTAAAGTCCACCCGGCTACCAGATCATTCCAGGCGATTCGCATCGCCGTCAATGACGAACTGGACTTGCTGAAAAAATCTTTGCCGCAGTGGATTAATTTACTGCGACCTGGTGGAAGGATAGCTATAGTATCTTTTCAGAGCCTGGAAGACAGACTCGTGAAGCAATCGCTGGCAGAACATAGTGGTGACCGATACGACGCAGACCTACACTTACTTACCAAACGTCCGATCATTGCCAGCCCCCATGAACTCGTTCACAATCCGCGTGCCAGAAGTGCAAAACTCCGGGCCGCAGTGAAACCAAAAAATAAAACAAAATAATACGAAGGAGCGCATCATGCCTATCCAAATCAAATCTACAAGCCGTTCTTACAAAGTACAGGTTAAAGTAGTCTAAGGACTTTCAAAGGGGTGTTAGGACAAGGTAATTCTTGCCTGACACCCTGATTTATATAACTTTCCAATTGTAAAAACAAAAACATGAAAATAAAAAACAGGAGGTCGCTATGACATACTCCAGCTCTCTCGCTATGAGCCGTACTCAGAGAATGGCTACTCGCGGACAGAACGCCGTCGATTTCCGTGGTACCTCGTCAAAGCTCGGCCCGGTCAGCACGACTGTTATTCTTATAATTCTTGCGTGTCTGCTCGGCTTGTTGTATCTGACCCAGGTTACCAAAACTAATGCTTACGGCTATCAAATAAATACTTTATCTGAACAGCAGGCTGAACTCAAAAACGAACACGACGATCTGGAAGTTGCTTCGGCGCGCCTTCAGTCGCTTGACCGCGTACAGCAAAGTACCCAGGCTACGGCTATGGTGCCAGTGACTCCTTCCGGTACCGTTTCAAACTAAGCTTTCTGATATTTTACGAGCCCTCCATATGTCCTCTGACGTTCCGGGGCAGGCAAAAAGTTCCAAATCAGAGTATAATCAAGGTAATTGCTTATGTTGAACAGCCAGGAAGAAGATTATAGTTCGGTAAAGCGGGTGCGTATTTGGTACGGACTGCTCATTCTGATTCTCGTCGTTTTCGCGGTTCGGTTGTTCCATTTACAAGTACTGCAGTACGATTATTATAAGACTGCCGCTCTGAGTGATCAGCTTAAACAGTATGAGATTCCGGCAAGCCGCGGAATTATTTCGGCGTATGACGGCGACCGGACGCTACCAATCGTGCTCAACCAGAAGCTGTACACGCTCTACGCCGACCCTCCGTTCATAAAAGAGCACGCCAAGGTAGCGATTAATATCTCGTCTGTTATCGGGGGAGATGCCGCCAAAATTGAAAAACAGCTCCGGACGAAGCAGAGCCGTTATGTGATACTTGGAAAAAAGCTGAGCGAGGCCCAGAAAGATAAAATCATGAAGTCCGACTATCCGGGCATAGGTGTACAAAGACAGGATTATCGGACGTATCCGCAGGGTACTCTGGCCGCGCAGTTACTGGGTTTTGTCAATGAAGAAGGTGTCGGCACGTACGGTCTGGAACAGGATTTGAATGAGGCCTTCAAAGGTAAATCTGGCGAGCTAAAAGCTATTACCGATGTTAGAGGCGTTCCTCTGGCGGCAAGCGCCGGTAATGTTCGACGTCCGGCTCAGGCGGGTCAGGATGTTCTGCTGACTGTCGATATCGCCATGCAGAAGCAGCTGGAAGCGATTTTGGCAAAAGGCGTCGGGCGAGCTCGGGCTGTCTCGGGAAATGCGGTCATAATGGATGTAGATTCGGGTGCCGTAAAAGCCATGGCTAATTTCCCGACGTATGATCCGGCCAAATATTTCGAAGTCGATGACGATGCGCTATTTGGTAACGGTACGGTCAGTAATGCCATAGAAGTCGGTTCTATCATGAAACCGCTCACAGCGGCAGCCGCTTTAGATGCCGGAGCTGTCCGCTCCGATACGACTTATTACGATCCGGCCAAATATAAGATAGATGATTTTTTCATTACGAATATCGAGGAAGATGGCGGCCCGAAAACGCGGAGCGTGTCAGATATCCTGAGTTACTCGCTCAATACCGGTGCCGCTTGGCTGCTTATGCAGATGGGGGGTGGCAACATAACCGCACAGGCCAGAGAGACGTGGTTCGACTACATGCATGAACGGTTCCGCTTCGGAAAAATGACGGCTATAGAACAGGGGTATGAATCTGCTGGTACGGTACCAAGACCGGAAAATACCGGTGCCGGTATCAATCTGACGTACGCTAACACGACGTTCGGTCAGGCTATGACCGCCACGCCAATCCAGATGGCGGCGGCGTTGACTGCTGTTTTGAACGGTGGCACCTACTACCGACCGCATCTAATAGAAAAACTGACCGATCCTTCCGGCAAGGAAGAAGTCTTGAAACCTGAAGTCATACGACGCGGCGTGGTTTCGGGGAAAGTAAGTCGCGAACTAGTACCACTCATGCAGAATGTCATAAATGAGCGACGTCTACAGCCGGCATTCGACCAGGATAATTATGTGGTCGGCGGCAAGACCGGGACAGCACAGATAGCGAAACCAACTGGAGGTTATTCAAAAGATGATTTCAACGGGACGTATATGGGATTTGTCGGCGGAGACAAGCCCAAGTATGTTATCGTGGTGTTTGTCGAAAAGCCAAAAATTCCAGGCTATGCCGGATCAGCGGCGGCGCAACCGATATTCGTCGATACGGCGCGTATGATGATAAACAATTCGTTCGTCGAAGCAAGGAATTAAGCATGCTGTACCCTAAAAATAAAATAATACAGAAAGTTCAAAAAAATTGAGGCGGGAAGGGCGGAAGCCTGTATAATAAGCCGTAACGCTTAACCTAAATTATGATGTCCGAAATACTCACGATTTCAATCCAGACAAGCACGCTTATAAATGTGTTGCTTTATGGTTTTCTGGCTTTTATTGTTAGTATGATCCTGACGCCGGTTTATACGACGATGGCTTACAAGTATCAGTGGTGGAAGAAACCGCGCACTGAATCGTGGTCGGGCGGCGCGGCAGAAGTGTATCAGAAACTGCACGCAGCCAAACATCTCCGTAATATCCCCACTATGGCTGGCATCATATTTGTCGCCAGTATCGTCATCGTAACACTTTTCGGAAACCTTACCAGGGGCGAAACATGGCTACCTTTGGCAGGTATGGTCGGTGCGGCCGCGATCGGCCTGCTTGATGACATCATGAATATTCGTGGTACCTCAAAAATCGCCGGCATGCAGGCTGCTATGAAGTTCGGCCTGTACAGTATCGTAGCTATAATAGGCGGTTGGTGGTTTTATTCGAGACTTGGCGTAGATTCTATTTATATCCCGGGTTTTGAGAGTGTTTACATAGGCGTAGGAGTTATTGCTGTATTTTGGTTGGTTGTCGTGGCTACGGCAAATTCTGTTAATATCACTGACGGACTCGATGGATTAGCCGGCGGACTTCTCGTAACTTCTTTTGCGACTTACGCCGTTATTGCTATGGCATCTGGCATGTATTCCTTGGCGGCATTCTGTCTGACGGTAGTTGGTGCGCTTCTAAGTTACACGTGGTTCAATATATTTCCGGCCAGGTTTTTTATGGGAGATGTCGGGGCATTCGCCCTCGGTACGGCCCTGGGTATTATCGCCATGCAGACCGACACGGTCTATGCACTGCCGATAATCGGTGCGGTATATGTCATGGAAACCGGGTCAGTCATTATAAACCGATTGTCGCGCAAGTTCAGGAATGGCAAAAAAGTATTTCTTTCTTCGCCGCTACATCATCACTTCGAAGCTATCGGTTGGCCTGAAACAAAAGTGACCATGCGTTTCTGGATTTTGGGGCAGGTTGCCGGGTTCCTTGGTCTGATCGCGTTCTTTATCGGGAGATATGGTTGATGCGGCAATCCCGCCAGTTGGAACGCCGTTTCGATAAAGGTAGGGGCGCGACTCAGAACGGTGCGGGAAGTGACGGTATATTACAGGCCCGTAAACATCGCCCGGACTACCTGCTACCCATAATAGCGCTGATGCTCGTAGCGGTCGGCCTGATCGTGGTCTATTCTATTAGTCCGGCTCTCAGTAAATCGTCGGGAGTCAGCCAGAACCATTTCGTATTCAAACAGCTCATTGCGGTTGCTTTGAGCGTGGTCGCTTTCCTGATAACAGCCAAAGTTCCGTTGCAGTTTTGGAAAAAAGCCTACAAACCGATGTTGATTGCAGCCGGAATATTAACTTTCATCACCCTTATAACACCGGTAAATCCGGCGTATCCGGCTCATCGCTGGATCCACATGGGTAGTTTTTCATTCCAGTCTGTCGAGTTCGTAAAGTTCGCGGTGCTTATATGGCTGGCCGGAATGCTCGGCTCGCGTATGGCGAACGGAAGTATGGGAGATTCGGCTCAAACACTCAAGCCGCTCGCTATTATCATTGTCGTTCTTGGAGTGATTGTAGCTGGAATACAGAGTGATCTGGGCTCGATGGGTGTGCTTGTAGCAATGATAGGAACAATGGCTTATATAGCTGGGCTGCCGCTCAAAAAAATTGGACTAATTGCCGGCGTCATACTTATAATCGGCGTCATCGCAGTCGTCAGTACGCCTTACCGACGTGACAGAATGTCTACCTATTTAAACCCTGGGCAGGACTGTGAAGTTGCCGGGTATCAGGCGTGCCAGGCTCTTATAGCCGTCGGTTCCGGCGGCATTGCCGGTTTAGGGCTTGGACGAAGCGTTCAGGCATACGGTTACTTGCCTTTGGCGGAAAACGACTCTATATTTGCGATTTATGCTGAAAAATTCGGATTCATAGGCTCGATTGGTCTGCTCGGATTGTTGGCGGCATTTTTTAGCCGAATCAAATCTGTCGCCGAAAAAGCACCTGACTATTTCAGCCGTTTGGTTGTCGTCGGAATTTTGGCTTGGCTCAGCGTACAAGCAGTTATAAATATAGGCGCCATGCTTGGACTGTTGCCGCTCAAGGGCATTACATTACCGCTCATAAGCAGTGGTGGAACCAGCGTGGTGTTCGTAGCGGCCGCTGTCGGCTTGGTATTTCAGATTTCGCATTATACGGCCTTTTCGGCACCCCGTGTAACTCAGACAAAGAAAGGAGCTAATCATGACGATAGTCGTGACCGGCGGCGGGTCAGGGGGGCATATCACCCCTATCCTGGCAGTCGCGCGTGAAATAAAACGGAAAAGACCGGATGTGCACGTCGTATATGTCGGGAAGCACGGTGATGGTCTGGCAGATGTACCCGAGAACGATCCGAACATCGATCAAGTAGTGGCTGTCTATGCCGGGAAGTTTCGCCGTTATGCCGGCGAAGGTTGGCGTCAGATTTTGGACGTTCGTACCATGTGGCTAAATATTCAGGATATGGGTCGTAATGTGGTTGGATTATGGCAAAGTTTCTGGCTGTTGAGACGACTTAAACCGGCTGCGATTTTTACCCGCGGAAGTTATGTAAGCGTGCCGGTATGTCTGGCAGGTGCCTTGCAGGGAATTCCGTATATCACACATGATTCCGATGCTATTCCAGGCCTCACGAACCGTCTGATAGCTCGTTGGGCACACCGACATGCAGTAGCACTGCCCGAAGAAATCTATCCGTATCCCATCGATAAAACCGAAACTGTTGGAGTTCCTATTAGCGAAGACTATGTCCGCGTAACACCGAAACTACAGGCTCAGTACAAAAAAGAACTAGGTTTAAGTGCCTATACGCACATGTTGTTCGTGACCGGCGGCGGTAATGGTGCCCGGCGTCTGAATAGGCTTATCGTAGATAACGCACAGTTTTTACTGCGAGAATTCCCGAAGCTGGTTATCGTCCATACGAGCGGACGTGCGCTCGAAGACGAAACGAACGCTGCGTATCAGGGGGTGTTGTCGAAGGACGATCAAAAACGGGTTATCGTCAGAGGATTTGTTACGGATCTGTACCGTTATAGCGGCGCGGCAGATGTCGTTATTGCCAGAGGGAGCGCGACGAATCTGGCGGAATTTGCCGTGCAGGGCAAGGCTACCATAAGTATTCCGGCTCCGCAGCTGCCCTGGACTGTCAAGAACTCGGAAACGCTAGCCAAAGCCCGTGCATTGTATGTACTGAAAGAGGAACAGGCCGAGCAGGAACTCCGCTTAGGATATCTGATAGCCGGACTATTATCAGACGATACGAAGCGCCGTAAACTCGGGGATACATTACTCGGATTTGGCCGACCTAATGCCGCTCGTCGGCTGGCGGATATTGTTTTCGAGATAGCCGGTTCGGATCGAGCAGATAGCGATCTAAGTTCACCGTCAGACAAAAAATCAAATCAAGCCGAATAATTCCGGAAGATATCTTATGAGCTTATTCAAACGTCCGAAAGAAACCGAATCAACGCATCAAACCGGTCGTCGCCGCCCGCAACAGCGAACTGATGAATCACCCCAAGCGCAAGCCTTTTCTTATTATTCGGCGCAGCGAACGAAGACTGTCGACAACCTGGGACGCGGTACGGATCATATAGAGCCGGCTCGGGATGATAATCCGATCTTAAAGCGGCTGGTAAGAAGTCCGATTTTTTTGACTCTATGCGCTATAGGGTTTGCCATCATGTCGCTACCGTTCGTTTTGCTGGGTAATGAGCCTCAGATCAAGGCTGAGGTTCGCGGCGACAATGCATTCTTTCTGCAAGATACAGCAAGCTATCAGCTTACCGTCAAAAAGAAATTAGACAGTTCCTGGCGTAATACCAACAAAGTGACTGTCGATGCTTCAGGAATCGAGCAAAGTCTAATGGACGCTTATCCTGAGCTTGGGCGCGTATCCGTTACTAAACCGTTGCTTGGACGTTATCTACGAGTGGTTATATATCCAGTAAAACCGTCATTCATCCTGACGACTCTAGAAAGCCAGGCATTTCTTCTTGACGATTCCGGACGGGCGCTGGTGTCAGTGAGTCAGATAAAAGACAGTGGTGAATTATCTGTGCCGACCGTCGATGACGCTAGTGGCGTTCCCGTAGCACTTGGTTCGCAAGCTTTGCCAAAACAGACAGTTTCGTTCATTACTTCGGTCGTAAGATTGTTGGAGGCTGATTCGACTGAAATTAGCAATATCACCCTCCCTCGGGTAGCTAACGAGCTCCATGTCCGGACAGACGGAAATCCCTACTTTGTAAAGTTCAGTCTACAAGATGACCCGACGCAGCAGACGGGTACATTCCTGGCTGCCAAAAATCGTTTGCAAAAAAATAAAGTGATTCCGAAACAGTATATTGACGTTCGCGTTCCAGAAAGAGCGTACTATTTATAGCTAAATGCGGATGCAGGGCAGGGCTTGGCCGGGTTTCATAGAATGCCACCCTAGTATGTTGCTGATGAGTGGATTGTAATGGTTCTAAAATGTTTAGTGAGTCAACGTTAGTCTATATAAATATTTTGTGACTGCGCGGGGCGTATGGAGCTGGTGTTCGTATTTTGTATAGTACTGAAGGGAGTAGCGGGGTACAGATAAAAATAGCAAAAAAACTATATAAACATGCAATAAATTATAAAAGTCAAACAATTGGAAAATAAATAAGGAAGGACAGGGGATTAGTATATATAAATATTAACATGTCAAAAAGTCAAAATTTCTTATAGCAGCCATGAAAACTGTGGATAAATCAAATTTCACAGCTGCAAGCGAATACGAGCTTTTACGACCACAATGCGCCATGGATGTATTGATTGTGCCGGTTGGTGTGGAGTATGTACATAAGCATGCGGTACGTAGGAAAGCTGCAGGAACAATTTGGTAATAACGCTTATAAATTTCTAATACACAGGAATATCCCTGCTCATTCCTGATGAATTATGACAATGGTTGTTTAAGGCTATTTGCAAAGAGACACGCTCATATAGGTACAATTACAAATATATAAGTCGCAAAATATACATTGTACGACATATGCTGTCAGGATCTTTCTGCCACTAGCACACATGTTCTTCGACTGCCAGTATACTTAATCTTTGTAAATCTTTAGTTTTACTTATAGCTCGCTTTCGCCTGCCTACTTATATTTCCCCGCTCAGTCTCAATGACTTCCTCAATGTTGAAATCTAATCTATTTTTTACTTTTTACGTGTGGCACATTTTTATTGACGAGCTCCCTGTTCGCATTTTGTATACAATTGATTGGTGCTCAAATTCTGACAGTTCTCAAGTATATTTCGAAACTATTTTTCAAGTACGGATTTTTTTTCACTGCTGCAAGGCCATGCTCATACAGAATATTCCATACCTTCTGTTCGCAAACTGTTCGTTAAAAGCTACTATAAAATAGTTTCGTAAATCGGCTTATTAATAATTCTTGGCTGTTGATCGGTAGATCGGTTCAACGTCGTGAAGTACTAAATCGCCATTCGGTAAAACGCTGTATTGTTCAGATGATCGCAGGTCTGATAAATATAATGTTGCTTTTGTACGGCGTATCCAGTCGTAGTATGAATCGATAACTTTGGTGATATGTTTTTGTATCTCGGGCTGTTTTACTGCGATCTCACTGCCAGAAGGTAGGAGATGCTGCAGAATAGCTAGTCCTCGGATTTGTTGATTATTCGTCTCTTGATTTTGCTGCCGGATGTCAATAAACCACGGTCGTATCCCCTCCTCCCCTATTTTGTCTAGATGAAGTCGATGTATTTTTTCGGCCTGATTCGGCGAATCTGTAACATCTGCGAGATTTGGTAGAAAATAGGGTTTACTCGTTTCAGGATATGCAAGATGAGAATCGAAAGGAGTAAAACGAACTAACATTAGATCGTCATCGTCATCTGGCCGTTGCACAACACAGTGGTTCCGGGGTGCTTGTACGTCAAGACCGTAATCACTCTCTAAGATAAGTTTACCTACATGACGTACGTCAAAAGGGGAGCTAATGTCGTAACATTGCTCCCCTTCTACTCGCCTTGTATTTACAAGCGACACAGTCATTTGCTATTCGGCGAGTGCGTATGTCGCTTTGGCAACTCGTTTGAACTTGGGTTTGCCCTGTAGGTTCAGCAGAATGGTCGTTTCTTTGACGTAGCGGCTTTTTAGGACACGCTTAACGATTTCGTCGCGGTGTAACGGCCCGCCTTCTTTTTTGAGGACTTCGCTGATGATGTCAGACACTGTTCCCTTTTCGTAGCCCCACTCTTTTAGTGCATAAATACCACGTCCGATAAGCACGAAGCGCTTGTCTTTGATGAGCTCATTGTGGATCGCCTGAGTCGTAACATCTTTACGTTTGAACTCGCTCCCTTTGATAGCCTCAGAGATCTCGTTGAAGTGCATGTGTTTGCCATGCTCTTTCAAAATCACATAAATCTTGTCCCTGATGTTCTTTGGGTTGACCATGGGCCATTTTACGAGTCCCCAGCGGTTGTTGAGGGTAGCCAGGTGTTTGCTGATGCTTGCCATCGCTTCGGCGCTTGCAACGCTGTTTATGCCGGCCTGCTTAGCTATGACGTCAATGGTAGCTGGTTCGCCATGTTTCTTAATGGCGTCTATGATCGTGTTCACAGCTATCTTGATATCTTTTTCGTCGTGAGTTTCAAGGATTCCAACAGATAGGAAAAAGTGATCGTCTTCGTTGATGACGGCGAGTTTCGGACACAGCTGAGCCAGGAAAGCGACGCGAGCTTGTTCGAGTTTGCTGGTCTCGTTGTTGACGCGCTCAGTGAGACGGCTGACGCGAGCAACTTCACCCATTTTGTTCAATTCTTCAAGGAAAAGGACTTCAACTTCTGGAATACGAGGAACTTCACCTTCTTCTGCAGCGGCCTTCAGCCGGTTGACAACGGATTTTTCGAGCTGGCGAACACGTTCTCGAGTGATCCCGAGTAGTTCTCCAATTTGTTCCAAGGTTTCTTTGCGGTCAAATAGACCGAACCGGCGTGAAACGATTTCGCGTTCGCGTTCGCGGTCGATGGTCTGCAAAATATCATTAATAAATTCCTCGGTCCTAAGGACAGTCGGCGAGGTCGTCTCTGTTGGCATTGTCTCTTCCTATCTGTTAACGGGAACGGTTTAATACTTAATTATAACACCTAAGCTCATATCGGTCAACCGCTTAGTGGTCTACTCCTATTGTAGCATAAAATAGACGCTCACAGCCGTTTCGTGTTGTAAAATTGTTACGACAACATTCAAATCAAAAAATGCAAGTTCCTATCGGAAACGGAAACATGTAAACGACTTAAATTATATGGTTTGCATGTTTCTTGCATCGTCATGATTTAACAATCTACTGGCATCCTACTATGTCTATGAAGGCTACAGTTGGCGCTGTGTATGAGGCTTGTAGTTTTCAAGAAGGCGCGGGTCGTTTACGTCGACTGAACGAGCAAGTGAATTAATGCCAGGATGGCCACATCCCCTGCTTGAGCTACCAGCAAAAGGTTCGATGACAGTCGTTCCTTCGCGGTACTGCTCAAGAGTGATTGTGTGGGCTGCGATGCGACCTAGGCTGACATCTACCGTGGCTAGATTACGTCCGGGATAGCTTTCTTGTGGTTGCATTACTATATAATAACACAAAAACCAAAGAAAGTAAATGGAATTTAGGATTTCTTTGCAGGACGGCGACGGAATGATTTCTTGGCTGGCGCTGCTGCAATAAGTTCTTTGCACTCTGCTTCGGTTAATTCTTCGGGTTTTTTATCTTTCGGAATCTTGGCGTTCTTTTTACCATCTGTTATGAACGCGCCGTAGGGGCCATTTAACACTTTGATGCCGCTGGCAAATTCCTGGATATTACGCTTGGCGTCTTTTTCCTGTTTCTCGGCATATAGTACGAGGGCTTCGTCTAGAGTGATCGTATTTGGATCAAGCGGCTTGATGGATACATAAGTTTTCCCTATCTGAATATACGGACCGAAACGTCCGATGTTAGCTTTAATTTCTTCACCGAGTTCGGTCTTGCCGATGATCTTCGGCAATTTGAACATCTCGAGCGCTTCTTCTAATTTTACGGTGTCGATGGTAGTTCCAGCAGGTAGAGTTGCGAAATCAGGCTTCTTGTCTTCATTTTCTACCTCGCCGCGCTGCAGCATCGGGCCGTAGCGGCCGAATCGGGCATAGATAGGTTCGCCGTTCTTCGGGTCTTTGCCGATCAGCCGTGCCTGTGAGACTTCCTGGCGGGATATGTCGGCCGACTGGTCTACGAGCGGCCGGAAGTCCTTATAAAAGTCTCCGATCATTTTGGGCCATTCTATGGCGCCTTCCGCGATACGGTCGAAGTCGCCTTCTACTTTGGCGGTAAAGTCGTAGTCGACGATGCTCGGGAAATGCTTTACCAAAAAGTCAGTTGTTACTTCGGCAATATGGGTCGGAATAAGTTTATTGCGGTCGGCGCCGGTTATTTCTTCTTTTTCTTTGTCGGTAACTGCGCCGGCTTCTAATACGAGCGAGCGGACTTTGCGCGGCGTGCCTTCCAGGTCGCTCTTTTCGACGTAGCCACGGGTTTGGACGGTACTGATGGTGGGCGCATAGGTACTCGGTCGGCCGATGCCAAGTTCTTCAAGTTTTTTGACCAAAGCAGCTTCGCTGTAACGGGCCGGCGGACGGGTGAAAGTTTCGGTAGCCTGCAGGGTTTGCAAGTCCAATTCAGCACCTTTTTCGATGCGCGGCAGCAACGTGTCTTCTTTTCCGCCGCCGTACACTTTCAAGAAACCATCGAATAAGAGAATTTCTCCTTTGGCGGTGAGCCTATCTTCCATAGTGCTGACGGCTATTGCCATGTCGGTGCGTTCCAGTTTTGCTTCGGACATTTGGGAAGACAAGGAGCGCTGCCAGATCAGATTATAAAGTTTTTCTTGGGAGGAGTCTTCGCCGGCTTTAGTAGTACGGAAGTCCGTAGGTCGTATGGCTTCGTGGGCTTCCTGAGCGGAGTCGTTCTTGGTTTTGAATTGTCGAATCTTATGATACTGATCGCCAAAGTTTCCCTTAATGTATTCTTCGGCAGATTTGATCGCAAATCCGGATAGCGTGGTGCTGTCGGTACGCATATAGGTGATCTTACCAGCTTCGTATAGGCGCTGCGCCACGGTCATGGTCTGCTTTACAGAAAAGCCTAGTCTACGGGCAGCTTCCTGTTGCAGGCTAGAGGTCGTAAATGGTGCTCCCGGACTTCGGGTAGCCGGTTTCTTGGTGATGTCCGCGACGCTGAACTTTGCACCGGTAGCTTTTTGTAACCACTCTCTCGCGGCGTCGATGTCGGGGAGTTTGCGGGCGAGTTCAGCTGTCAATTCCGCACCTTCTACATTGAATACAGCGCTTATTTTGAACGAGCTGGCGGCTTCGAAGGCTTTGATCTCGCGTTCGCGTTCCACGACCAGGCGCACGGTTACCGACTGTACGCGTCCTGCACTGAGCCCTGCTCTGACCTTTTTCCATAAGACGGGGCTCAGTTCATAACCCACGAGCCTGTCGAGCACTCGCCTAGCCTGCTGCGCATCTACCAAGTGCAAATCTACGGTTCGCGGATTGGCGATGGCGGCTTCGATGGCGGTCTTGGTAATTTCGTGAAATACGATTCGTTTGGTTTTGAGTGGATCGAGTTTGAGCGCCTGCGTCAGATGCCAGGCAATAGCCTCCCCTTCGCGGTCTTCATCAGAAGCCAGCCAGACTTCGGCGCCTTTGGCCAGCTTGCGTAGCTCGGCGATCACTTTCTTTTTATCTGGAGTAATTTCGTAGGTCGGAGTAAATCCGTTTTCCAGATCGATGTTCATTCCCTTTTTTGGAATGTCTCGGATATGGCCGAAAGAACTTTTGACGGTAAAATCTTTTCCGAGAAATTTCTCGATGGTCTTGGCTTTCGCCGGGCTCTCTACGATTACTAAATTTTTTGTCATGTGTTCCTAAGTATACGTTGTTTGATGATTTATCTTAAGCTTTGATGTTTCGATGTAGTCGGAGTATATGAATAAGCGGCAGAAATCCGGCTACAAATGCCTATGATACGCAGGTTCATACTTTTTTCCAAACAAATTCCAGAAATTTATAATGTGTGTAGCTATGACACCGTCCAGCGATTAGCGCCGAGTGCCCGGACTTTGCCAGTTATCTCCATCATCGTAAACGCCTGGTTAAATTCGGTTACGGGCAATTCAGATCGGATCAGTAATTCTTCGCCGTCGCTGACATCATTGCAAAGCAAATCCAAAATGCACTGCTCTGCATTGTTTTCGCCTTTGATGGCCGGACGGGCCATGGCTGGTGCAATACCGAGCGTATTGAATACGTCTTGAACAGAAGTTGCTACTGCTGCTCCGGTTTTTATGAGATTGTTCGTACCTTCAGAAACCGGACTGGTTATATTTCCCGGAACCGCTAGGACTTCCTTGCCCTGCTCTAGTGCGTATCGGGCGGTGTGCATCGTTCCGCTTGTAACCGCGGCTTCTGTTATAAGTAATGCGTCAGAGATGCCGCTTACGATTCGGTTGCGTTCTATAAATTGGTTTTTGTAAGCTCTTGTGCCTGCCTCGTACTCACTTATGAGCGCCCCGCCCTGATTAGTAATCTGCTGCGCCAGATTATGATGCGACGCCGGATATATTTTCTGCAGACTGCTTGGCAGGACGGCGATTGTCAGACCGCCGGCTTCTAATGCGGCCTTATGGGCGATGGCGTCGACGCCCAGGGCCAGGCCGCTGACTATCACCACCCCTGCCCTGGCAAGTTCCGATGCGAACTTATAGGTCACTTCCTGGCCGTACTGGCTCACCTTGCGGCTGCCGACAATGGCAACTTTCGGGCGACTGAGTAAATCATCCAAATTATCTGACGCAACATACAAGTGTGTGACCGCAGGCATGACCCCTTGTGTCAGCTTTTCGAAATTCGAGCCGGTAACAGTCACTCTCGTAACAGTTGCATTTGCTTCACTCCCCATAAGATCTTCCATAAGTAAGTATCAGCTTGGATTATTGTTCGTCAGTTGTCAACAGTGCATGCATCTCAGCCGCGATAGCGGTATATCAGTAAACCATAAGCCTAAAAACATGCTCAAGCTAAATTAGCCAAAACCACAAATATGTTAAAAGGTATTGACAAGAGGGCATCTTTTTGCTAAAATAGCAATCTGTAAGTTACTTAAGCATTTTTTGCTGGACTTACGTACCTTATACCCCCAAATTTCTAACAATTTGTTAGATTGTTTTAGAGCGTGCTAGCCCCAAGTTGTTACCCTCCACTTGTTCTAGCTTTCGGCATGTCCGGAAGCGCTCTAAAGCATACTAACCCCTTTAACCCCGCACCTCCCCCTCGTTTTATTTGAGTTGGTTTGGAGCGTGACGGAAAAACCTAGAGTGGGCCGACCTCGGGTTCCTTGCGAGAGGACCTGAGGCGGAGGCTTCAAGGTGGGTTGAAGGGATAAAGTGCGGGATAACAGTCCATGGTTGTTGTCCCGTGGAATAGGCCTACAAGCGGTGCCCACCCCCTCTTGTAGGCCTATTTTATTACCAAAAATTATTTGATTAGTAGCATTTAAATACGTATTCGTGGCATAGTATATTTATGGAAATTAAAGGAACAATGGCAATTTTAACTGATCCGGAATCTGAAGCTACCGGTTATCCGAGCCCGGTACCTCTGTCGGTTATCGATACGGTAGATCTGCTGACCAATCTTGAACGCCGCACTCAGCGGTTGGAGGCTTGGAAGGCCGATGAAGACAACATGACCCGTCGTATGCAGTCTGTCGTTTCTCAGGAAACAGAGTGGTTACAGCTTAATAGAAAGCATGTACTAAATGTGGCTTGGACGGTTATGACGCATGTCGATGGATCACCACCAAACGATAGCGAAAATTAAGCGTACTTACGTAATTATTGCATTTCAATCGATTGTATGATATAATAATTTTATATGGATGCTGATAGAAACCGGAATGTTTTTGTACTGGAACGGGTTGAAGCCGAAGCTCTCGGACTTTCTTCCGAACAAACAGAAATTTCGTTT
Organism: Saccharimonadales bacterium (SeqCode); assembly: GCA_041743525.1. Lineage (GTDB taxonomy): Bacteria > Patescibacteriota > Saccharimonadia > Saccharimonadales > UBA4665 > UBA4665. The sequence continues at coordinate 17,585 of JBGTMN010000015.1, forward strand.
AACGATTCTTCCGTTCTCATAAGCATGGCTTGCAGCGTCAGGAATACGATAGCAGATGAGTTTGGTATGAATATCCCCCGCGTTACTTCGGAAGATGCCGATACATTTCAAGATGAGAAGCTTAACTGTCTTGCTCCTAAGCTTCCTATTTGTAAGCGATACGAATTCGCTTTGACTACCGGGGTGCTCAAAGGCGCTATAAAACTTCAGCGAGAGCTGCGACTCAATTCCGATGAATCTTTATAATTGAAATATTTCTAGATCAAAAAGTTACGGGTTTCTGTCGGCAGCCCTGTGCCGTATACGAATTCACTCAGAACACTATTTACTTCACGGGTCAGTTCGTCCATGTGGCTGAGTTCTTCTGTAGAAAATTTTTGTAGGACGAAATCGGCGCTGTCTATCTGTTCGGGCGTCTTAGGACCGATGCCGACCCGAACCCGGCCGTATTCTTCGCCGATATGCTGCGTGACCGACTTGATGCCGTTATGCCCTGCCGCGCTGCCGCCCTTTCGCAGGCGAATCAGTCCGAAATCGACGTCCAGCTCGTCATGCACTACGAGTATCTGCTCCAAAGGGATCTTATAAAAATGCGCCACCGCCTGCACGGCTTCCCCGCTCAGGTTCATAAAAGTTGTCGGTTTAATACATAAGACCCGGGACTCGCCAAGCTGGCCCGTCGAGAGCTGGCACTTCAGGTCTTTTTTGTCTATCCAGCCGCCCATCTCTGAAGTTTTTGATACAAACGAGTCGATGCATGCGAAGCCTATATTATGGCGTGTTTTGTCGTACTGCGATCCGGGATTGCCCAGTCCGACGAGCAGAATGGTTTTGTTGAGTCCGACGGTGACGTAATTTACGGGATCGGTAGCTTTGGGGCGGTTTTGGAATAGTGACATGTCGTACAGTATAGCTTACTATGGTGGGAGTAGGTACTGTGGAGCAGTGCTGCCGGCATCTAGCCGGAAATGATATGGCGTGTATAAAATAACAGGGATTGGCAATGGCTCAGTTTATCAATATGTTTCGGCCTGGTTCCCGTGCAGCAAAAGCGATTGCGCTGGTATGCACGGTCCTGCTCGTAAGTTTTTTAGGATATAGACTCATGAATCCATCGCAAGCTTTGAACACACAAACTTTGAATAGTTCGAAAATCAACCAGACGTTTTTAGGTGGTTATCTGGAAAGCTGGCAAGATGTCCTGCCCCGTGACATTCCCGAAAGCTATAACCTTATATGGTTCGCATTTGCGACTGTAGACGGTAACGGCGAGATTCAGTTTTCGCATAAACAGGACAAAGATAAGCTCATCGAAGATATCGCTGCCTTCAAAGCCTCAGGAAAGCCGGTCATATTGTCCATTGGCGGAAGCGAAGGCGTAAAAGTAGCGCCTGCCAAAGGCGAGATAGCCGACAAGTATTATAACGGCCTGCGGGCTATTGTCGATGAATATGGTTTTTCCGGGATCGACTGGGATATCGAGGGTGAGATTATTCCATTTGATGATAAAAGCATGGACAGCATAGCCGGCGGTATGACGGACATCAGCTACCGGCTTAAAGACCATTACACGGCAAATAATCAGCCGTTCCTGATTACAATGGCTCCGTACGGAGCTCCACAGGTCATAGATACGTATCAGCAGGCGGCGCGTGACATGCTACCTATTTTAAGCATGGTGAATTTTCAGTACTATAATGATTTGGAACCACCGACGTACGAAAGCGTACGTGATACGCTGGATTCATGGAAACGTCTGGTACCAGGCCTTCAAAATGAGCAATGGTCGATTGGTTTCATGCAAAAAGACAATCAGCAAGGCTATGTCACCGAGTACACGAAAATGCGCGAGATTTGGACCGATTTACAGGAGACCCGACCTGGAATACTTGGCATCTGGACATGGTCGATTGGTACCGCAGAGGCGCCAAATGGCTTCCCTTTCCAGTCTGAGCTGGCGCCGGTCGTATTTGGTGCTAATAATTCCAGTAACGCACTACAATAAAATCTCCCGGCAGGTGATGATGTCTCGTTAACTTAAATTTCTCATTTTTATGAGGGTGACTGATCAGCGTTTTTTGGTAGATTTGCCGCCGAGTCCGGCGCGGGAGTTGTTCTTGCGCGGTGCCAGGGTCGGGCTGTTGCCGTGTTTGTGAGTTTCGTGCTTTTCGATGAACCAGATCTGTAATGCGGTGCCCGTGAATCCAAAACGCTCTCGCAGACCTTTTTCTAGGTAGCGGCGGTAGCTCCAGTGGACGTACTTGGTGTGTGAAGCGAAAATCTTGAAGGCTGGAATCGGGTTGTCCGTTTCCTGTACCATGTAGTTTAGTTTCGGTAGGCGGTTCTTGAGGCCGGCCGGTGGATGTTTGTCGACCATTTCACGCAGCCATTTATTGAGCTGGACGGTAGGAATGCGCTTGTGACGTTCCTGGTCTATCTCGGTAGCCAGTTCGAACAGTTTCGTGACGTTCTGTCCGCTGACTGCCGAGGTGAATATAAGTGGCGCCCAGGCGATAAAGTCGAAGGTGGCTGCAATCTGAGCTGCGAGATTATCCCGGGTGAACGGGTCTTTTTCTTCGAGACTGTCCCATTTGCTGACAACCAGGACTAATCCCCTGCCCGCTTCGCGGATCATGCCGGCAATTTTCTGATCGAGTGCCGTGTTCAGTTCGTTGGCGTCCATGAGCAGGAAGCAGACGTCGGCCTGTTCGATGGCTGCCAATGCGCGGACGACGCTGAATTTTTCTATGCCGACTTCTATCTTTCCGTTACGTCGTATGCCGGCGGTGTCCATGATTTCGACTTCGCGGCCGTGGTAGCGCACGATTGCCCGGTTTACATCTCGGGTCGTGCCGGCCTTGTCGGCCACGATTGCCTGCTGCTTGCGAGCCAGGCTGTTGAACAGGCTTGATTTACCGACATTCGGTCGACCGAGCAGCGCGATGCGCAAGCGGTCGTCGTTGTCGGGTTGTGACACCTGCGGGATGATGTCTGCCAATGCGTTCAGGACGTCGCTGATGCCGGTAGACTGGGTCGTACTGGTATAAAAGATATCTTTGATGCCGAGCTTTAAAAATTGCGTCAGATCGACGCCCTTGCTCTTGTCTACCTTGTTCACCAGCAAAAATACCGGCTTACGGCTTTTGAGGGCAAGTTTGGCGACGCGGCGGTCTTCTTCAGTTATAACGACGTTGGCTTCGGTCATCACCCAGATCACGTCAGCACTGTCGGCAGCCTGGATTATCTGCTCCTGAATGGTAAATTCGAAGTCATCTTCGGGGTCTTTGATGCCGGCGGTATCTACCAGCCAGAAATCCTGACGGATCAGGTTGTCGTTACGGTTTTTTCTGCGACGTGTCGGTTCGGTTGATGGTTCTGCTTCGATTTCGTCTTCGAATCCGTCGGCCTCAAGTTCTGATTCGCCTTCAGCGTCGAACGCTCCGCTTTCGTTATCTTCAGGTTCGTCGGGCTGTTCGCCGGAAGTTATTTCCTGTTCTTCTTCGTAGCCATCATCGCTAACTTCGGTAATGTCTGCCTGCTCGTCCGATGCTTTTGAAATATCTTCTTCGCGCCAAATAGAAGCTTTGGCCATAATACTGTCGCGGGTCGTGCCGGCTTCCCGGGCTACAATCGCTTCTTTTCGGTTCAAGATCAGGTTAAACAAGCTGGACTTGCCAACGTTCGCTCGGCCTACAATTGCCACAATCGGTAGTTTTTTACTCATATCGTGTCTATTATAACAGATGAGTGCTGTTGCGAATACAAAAGAAAAATGTCATTAGTTATTCCATTCAAATATAACCTCATGAAAGTACTTGACAAAACTTTAAACAAGGTGCATTATGTAAGTGATATACATCACATTTAAACGTGAAAGTACACAACATGGAACGAATACAAGATTTTGCCCAGAGCGGATATCCGCCGCAATTTACACCCGATCAGTACATGCCGAGTTATGCTCAGCGTTCTCTTGTAGAATCTACGGTAGCTCCACCGATTGGTAATGTAGCTTTATATGGGCAGGTCGGCCCTGAAGTTGTAGAGGATACGCCAGAATCGCGATTAGAAGAAGAGCGACGTACGACGCTTGGGGTCAAGGCTGGACAGCTGGCGGCCAATGGCGCTTTCTATGCGACCGCTACTTTCGGCAATGTCGTAGACGAAACAACCCAGACGTTTATCGGTGCTTTTGGAATTCCCGTCCCTGAGCAAATGCCCCGAACATCGAATTACGCTTTAGCGGCCTAGATTAGTTGCTTAATAGAGCCGGTCTCTTGCAGTCTTTGATAATGACGGAATCATATCGGGGAACGAGGCTACTTACGACGTGTCTATTGTAGTTTGTATTCTCCAAGCTTCAAATCATCCAAGAAAAAATCGCCGAACTGGGTGCGATGCAAAGACGTAACTCCGTAACCGAGCGCTTCAAAGGTCCGCCGGATTTGGCGGTTGCGGCCTTCGTGCATGTTAACCTGCCACTCGGTCTCAGAGCCGTCCCGGATTCGTTCCAGCTCAAGTTTACTCGGTCCATCATAGAGGGTTACGCCGTAATCGCTTATCATCTGCCGGTGGAGTGGCTGCAAAGGTTTATCTAGCGTGACCTGGTAAACTTTCTGTTTTTTGAATGATGGGTGCGTCAGTTTATGGGCCAGGTCACCGTCGGTTGTCATCAGCAGTAGTCCGCTGCTGTGTTTGTCGAGCCGTCCTACCGGCTTTAGTGTATGCATGTCGTCCGGTAGTAAATCGTAAATCGTCCGGTTTCCCTGCCCGTCCCGGCTGGTGACATATCCGGCGGGTTTATTGAATATGATGGTGCGGGTCGATTGCGGTTGCTTTAAAACGTCGCCGTCCAGCGTGACGGCATCATCAGGGCCAATCTGCTGGCCGCTTGAAGGCGCTTTGTTATTGACCAGTACTCTATTATGAGAAATGGCATCATCTGCCGCTCTTCGGCTTAATCCGGTGGCGCTGGCTATGAATTTGTTTAGTCGCATGGGTATAGTGTAGCAGTTCGGCAGTTTAGAAAATCTATCTAGCCTTCCTAAAGTGCGATTGCATTCGGATCGAAGCCTTTTTGCGTGGTCTGTCCGGGTTCGGCTGTAGGCTCTTCTGCTTTTTTATCACCACTTTCCGCCCATGAAATAATTTTTCTAAGGGGTTTTGCAATAACGGATTCTTCGTCGGCTTCGTCGCTATGAACGGAAGGTTGTGGGCCTACAGGCGCAGATTGTTGCGTTTCTGTTGAAACTTGCGCAGTGGTGGGAGGAGGTGATGCTGCTGGCGCCGACACGGCTGCTTGAGCCTGCTGAGCGCTGGTACGGGCATCTTCCAGTTCCATAAGCTGATGAATGTCGAGCTTCGGCTCACTGATTGGAGCAATGATCTTTTTTTTGCCGGCGAGTTGATTCGTTTCCAACGCCTCTGCTTTAGCTGCCTCGGCTAAATTGTTAACAGGTTCGAGATCCGATGGAACAGTTTGAGGTTCTGTTGCAGGAGGAGTTTGGTTTGGAGCGATTGTCTGCTCTCCGGCAGTTGCAGGAGCTGGAGTCTCCGGTGGCGCTGCAACGGCTTGGACATCCGGTGTTGGTTCGGGCGCTGTTACAGGTTCCTGAACGGCGACCGGAGTAACTGGCGACTCTACGGTATCGTCTGGTCGAGTTGGAGGTTCGACTGTCGTCTCTTGTCGTACTTCTTGTG
>JBGTMN010000016.1:0-3419 GCA_041743525.1 Saccharimonadales bacterium (SeqCode)
GAACTGAAGATTTTGAACCGCTCGGAACCGTTGCCGATACAGATACACGGAGATTCGCAGGCCAGCGAAGATTTGCGCCTCAAATACCGTTATCTGGATTTGCGTCGGCCGAAAATGCAGGAACGATTGCGGCAGCGGGCAGCTTACTACTCTTTTATGCGCCGCTATATGGAAAATCTCGACTTTGTCGAAGTAACAACCCCGATTCTAGCCAACTCCAGTCCTGAAGGGGCGCGTGACTTCCTAGTTCCTTCCCGCGTCCATCCGGGTCAGTTTTACGCTTTGCCACAAGCCCCGCAGCAGTTCAAACAGCTTCTGATGGTCGGCGGCGTACCAAGGTATTATCAGCTGGCAACTTGTTTCCGTGATGAAGACGCGCGGGCAGACCGTCTATACGGCGATTTCTACCAACTTGACCTGGAGATGTCTTTTGTTTCTGACGGCGAGGAAATCCGCACGACCATGGAGCCGCTTATTAAAAACCTGGTGACGGAATTTGCCGGTAAAAAGCTTTTGAACGAAGACATTCCGCGGCTCACTTACGCCGAGTCCATGGAACGGTTCGGTAGCGACAAACCGGATCTGCGGTTCGGTATGGAACTGGTGGAGCTGTCGGAAGAATTAAAAGATTCGGGATTCGGAGTATTCGGTAAGGCTATCGGAGCAGGTGGGGCCGTCAAAGCCATTTGCGTATCCGGAGCCGCAAGCCTGAGCCGGTCACAAATAGATCAATTCACTGAAATTGCCAAGAGCGAAGGTGCAGGCGGACTGGCTTATCTGACCTTCGAAAATGGGGAAGTTAAGTCACCGATTGCTAAATTCCTGAGTCCGGAAGAGCTCGATACTATCAAAGCTAAAACCAGTGCGAATGACGGCGACATTGTATTCTTCGGTGCCGACACCCGCCACACCGTAAATAAAGTGCTGGGACGGTTGCGGGGCGAATTTGCCGAGCATTTCAACCTCAGAGATCCGAATGTCGTAGCCCTAGCTTGGATTGTTGATTTTCCGTTTTATGAATGGGATGACAAAGACAAAAAGCTGGACTTTGGACATAACCCGTTCTCGATGCCAAAAGGCGGCGTCGAAGCCTTGGACGTTGAAGACAAGCAAAGCATCGTCGCTGACCAATACGATATGGTTATGAACGGCTACGAAATTTGTTCCGGGGCAGTGCGTAACCACAATCCGGAGGTCATGTACAAAGCGTTTGGCGTTCTCGGATACGACCGCCAATACGTCGATGCCAAATTTGGCGCCATGATCAGCGCGTTCAAATACGGTGCTCCGCCTCATGCCGGTTGCGCCTTTGGAATCGATCGAATGTTCATGGTTCTGGTGAACGAAACAAATATCCGCGAAATTGTCGCTTTTCCAAAGAACGGGTCCGGTGTAGACGTTATGATGAACTCTCCGAGTACCGTCGAAGAATCCCAACTCAAAGAATTAAGCATCAAAAAAGTTGGAACGCTGTCTTAAATGTCGGATATCAAACTCGTATTAACAGATATGGATGGCACGATCGTGATGCCCGGCCGTCATGAAATCTCCGAAAAAGTCAGGCAGGCGGTCATAGACTGCGAAAATGCTGGGATCTGCGTCGCAGCAGTTACCGGAAGACCGTTCGATTTTGCAAAGTCGGCTTTGAATATATTAGGTTTCGACGACCTGTGTGTTTTTGATGGCGGAGCGACGATTCGACATGCCCGTACTGGAAAAGCTGTTTGGTCTAAATGGTTGGAGCCGGATACCATAAAGCAGATAATAGAAATATTGTTGCCGTACGCCAAGAACTTCATCGCTTTTGAACCTTATATGAACGATAGGACGCTAGAAGATTTTGAAATAAACGATGTCATAGATTCCGCACCCTATGTATTCACGCCCGTACTCGCTCGTGACGTAGAAAAAGCAGAGGCGATGCTGGCAAAAATACCCGAGATTGTAGCGCATTCGAATCCTGCGTTTGAAGGGAACCCGGCGTTTACCGGTATTCAGGTAACCCATGAGTGTGCCGATAAATTCCACGGTGTTCAGGAACTTTTGAAACTAAAAAATATAAAGCCAGAGCAAGTTCTAGCCATAGGCGACAGCAATAATGATCTGCCGCTTTTTCGGAGTGCTGGACTGAAAATAGCCATGGGCAATGCAACCGATAAGCTAGTAGCCGAAGCCGATCATGTCGTGGGTAGCGTGGAACAGGACGGTTTCGCTGATGCGATGCGGCGATTCGTGCTTCGTTAGCCGACGCACATTTATGCTACACTTCGTATAGTCATATGAAAAATACTCCGAAAGCCACAAACAGTTCAGTCACCGATAAAAGCGCCAAACTACTTCCTAAATTTGCCTTATTCTTTTTTGACCGACCGAGGACAACTGCCCTAATATGGCTGGCGATCACATTATTCGGTGTGTTTAGCTATACTTCATTTTTGAAACGCGAAGGATTTCCGAACATAGCCATACCGGTCATTATCGCATCGGGCGTGTATCCCGAAGAAGCAGCCGCAGGTATTGACCGGCAGGTTGCCGCACCGTTATCAGACATAGCATTGAAGCAGGAAGGGGCTAAATCTGTCACTTCTGTGAGCGAGTCAAACTTTTTTAGGGTGGCAGTAGAGTATCAGGAAGGAATCGACGCCGAAGCTGCGAAGCGGGAATTCCAGCGTTCAATAGACAGTAGCGATGTCATACCCGAATCAGTCCAGCTGCAACTTGCCGCGCCTTACTTCGGAGTTACTGGCGGGTCTATAGAAAAAATTGATGCGACAATCTCTGTATATGACAAAGACCAATCGGCCGACTTACAAAAATTGACAGAAAAAGCTCAAGGCCTGGCCGATTACCTCAATAAACAGAACAAGACACAAGTAGAGCGATATAGCGTCCAGAATCCTTTGCAGGAAGTAACAAATCCGGCAACCGGACAGGCCACTAGCATACAGCGAACTTTCGATCGTTTCGGGCAACGCGAAAATTCTGAAACAGCTTTTTATGAATCCGTAATCATAACGGTCGCCAGCGTTCCTGATGCTGACGTGTTGAAGCTGGATGATGAAATCAGGTCACATCTGGCGCAATCAGAACGGGAAGATATCTTTTCTGACGTAGAGGCTCATGTCAGCGCCAGTTATGCGCCGTCCATTCGAGAACAACTATCTGAACTACAGCGGGTTTTGCTGGAAGGTTTATTGGCCGTACTTGTCGTCGGGTCGATTATTATCGCTGTCCGGGCTTCGCTCATCACCGTTATATCTATGGTTACCGTAATCGCCATTACGATTGGATTGCTGTTTCTGGTAGGCTACACATTGAACGTCATTACGCTTTTCGCTCTGATTCTCGGCTTGTCTCTGATTGTCGATGACACCATAATAATGGTAGAAGCATTAGACAGTGCGAGACGGAGGAATACC
>JBGTMN010000017.1:0-7913 GCA_041743525.1 Saccharimonadales bacterium (SeqCode)
ACGGAAGGTTGTGGGCCTACAGGCGCAGATTGTTGCGTTTCTGTTGTTACCTGCGCAGCGGCGGGAGGAGGTGATGCTGCTGGCGCCGAGACGGCTACCTGAGCTTGCTGAGCGCTGGTACGGGCATCTTCCAGTTCCATAAGCTGATGAATGTCGAGCTTAGGCTCGCTGATCGGAGCGATAATCTTTTTTTTGCCGGCGACATGATTCGTTTCCAAAGCTTCTGCTTTAGCTAACTCGGCTAGATTTTTAACAGGTTCGAGATCCGATGGAACAGTTTGAGGTTCTGTAGCAGGAGGAGCCTGCACTGGAGCGATTGTCTGCTCTCCGGCAGTTGCCGGAGCTGGAGTCTCCGGTGGCGCTGCCACGGCTTGGACATCCGGTGTCGGTTCGGGCGCTATCGCAGGTTCCTGAACGACGACCGGAGTAACTGGCGGCTCTACTGTAACTTCGGGACGAGTCGGAGGTTCGACTGTTGTCTCTTGCCGTACTTCTTGTGTCTTGGGTACCTCTGGCAAAGAGATTGTTTCGGCCTGAGTCTCTGCTGGCTGCTCTGTTGGATTGATAAGGCTGGCGATGAGCGGCGAAGGAGCTTTCTTAATATCTTGTGCTTGGGGAGTGGGTACGGTTTCGTCGGTGATGTTTACGCCACCGATACCAGTCCCATTTATAAATGAATCAATTTGCGCCTGTATCAATGCTTCTTCTTCGGCTACGTCTTGAGGTAATGCCGCGCCTACTTGTTCTTGAGACGAATGCTCGTTTTGTATGTCAGCTGATGCGTCAGTTTCAGGAGCCGCGGCAAATTTTTCCACTGCAGCAGGTAAAGATACCGTCTCGGCAGTGGGCTCTGGATCTTTAGCTGCTTCTTGTTCTGGAGAATGGTCTGGTTCTGGAAGATCCAGCCGAGGAGCGTCGGTTACGGGTGCGACGGTTGTCTCGCTCGGTTTTTCGGAAGAGCTGGTTGTTCCGGGCTCAGCCGTGGGGCTTTTTGCCGCGGATCCTACTAAAAAACCGGGACGATCTCCTCCGCCTTCTTTATGTTCGGGTTCGGATGGCTCTGAATTTCCTGATGGTCCGTCTTCTGGACCGTCGTCCGATTTCGGCTCGTTAGTATCGTCTTTGTCGTCTTTATTTGTGTCAGTTTCTTCCTCGCTTACGAAAACCGGTGCGGTTGTCACGGTTTGCGGTGCGGCAGTCGGAGAGATAGATTGCGCCTCAGGTAGCGTAAAAGTCGTCGGTTTTATGGCTTCGGATTGCTCTGCTTCGGCTGGTGCCGCGTCGTTTGTCTCCTCGCTCTTGTCGGGCGGCGGAACGGAAGTTTCCGTAGATATGACAGGTTCGGGAATTTGAAAGTCTTCTTCCGGCTGTTTTGCGTCTTCCGTGCTTGTCTCTGTCGTTGACGCATCTGAGTGTCCATCCGAAGTGTCTTCGGAATTTTCGACTGGAGGCGTGAAGCTGTCGTTTTTCGTTTCCGCTGTAGGGTTTTCAGTCTCATGCGGTTGTGGGCTTGAATCCAGGCTTGGAGCGGCGTCCAAATCGGAAGAGGTCTCGTCAGTATTTGTAGCCGGTTGCGTATCTGACACGGTACTTATATCAGCAAGGTTCAAGTCTTCTACGGGTTCTTCGGTTTGTTCGGTTGTTGCGTCCGATGAGTTAGAGGCGGTGTCAGTTGTGTCGATGTCGGGAGTGTCCGTTGAGGACTGGTCATCTACCGAAGTGTCGTCAGCAGTGACCGTTTGATCGTCGCTGCTTGAGCTGCTGGCGTCGTCTTGGGTTGTCGGTGGTTCTACTACTTCCAGATTTGCTAAAGCTGGTTCAGATTGCGAGGAGATCTTAGGGGAAGCGACTGACGGGGTTTCTTCGGCTGGGGCGTGCATGACCATGTCCGGATCAAAATTTGTCGCTATCGGCTGTTCAACTTGAGGTTCCAACGAGGCATTTGTTTCGGGAGATTCTCCTGCTTCCGAGTTGTCGGTAGCCGCTGCTGGCGCTGACGCAGTTGGCTCGTCGAGCAATTCGTGCGTCGCTTTTACAATGTCTTCCAGCGTAACCTGCGATTTTACGAGGTATTTATCCGCGCCAAGGGCGTCGGCCCGGGCGTTGTCTTCGCTTTGCCCGAGTGCCGTCAGCATAATGACTTTGACGTCACGTAGGCTAGCAGTGTTCCGCAATATATCCAGCATTTCGAATCCGCTGATCTTCGGCATCATGACGTCGGATATGATAAGGTCGGGGCGTTCGTTGGCGGCTATGGCAAGGGCGGCTTCACCATCCGGAGCTGAGACAATGTCATAGCCCTCGGCGCTTAGTCTGGCTTCGTAGATCTCGCGAAGGTTGTTGTCATCTTCGACAAGCATTATTTTAGTCATAAGGTATGTGATTTCCTGCTTTATGAAGTACTTATGTTAATGTCATTGTACCATAATATTCCAGGGTCATTGTTACAGCCAGTTGTATTTTAATCAGGATTTCGACAATGACGTTATATCCGGTAACACGTGGCTTCCGGCTTCGGCTGATTGCAAGTCGGCGGCTTGCTGCGTCGAAAGCCTTGGCAGGTTTATGTAAAATCCACTTCCCTTGCCGACTTCGCTCTCGGCCCAAATTTTACCCTGATACAACTCGACGATCTTCCGGCAGATAAAAAGCCCTAGTCCCGTACCGCCTACGGTACGAGTTGCCGAATTATCTACCCGATAGAACTTCTGGAACAAATGCGGTAAATCCTCGGCACTTATTCCGGGTCCGGTATCTTTTACGAAAAACTGAACGACCGCAGTGCTACCAGTCAGACCAACGGATATCTTACCGGATTCGGTGTATTTTACAGCGTTGTCGAACAGATCAGTTATAACCTCGCGTAAGCGGTCCGGATCGGCGTGCACGTAATATAAAGGTTTTACCATTTTGCCGCCGTCGGCGCTGGCATTGATCACCGAATTGCTGCCAACGGTATATTCGGCCGTCAGTCCTTTCTTTTCGGCGGTAAATTTAAGGTCTTCGGTTAGCTGTTGTAATAGTTCCCCCATTTCCACCACGACCGGATGGTTGCTGAGCCGACCGTCTTCGGCTTTGGCGCTTGTCAACAAATCCTGAAATAGTCTTCCTAAATGCTGCGTGCTTCTGTGGGCTTTTTCCAAGAAATCTCGAGCCCGTGTGTCAATAGTGCTTACCCGGTCGTTCAAGGCCAGTGAAAGATACCCCTCGATGGCTGCGACCGGTGTGCGCATCTCGTGGCTGGCAGTGCTGATGAACTCCGCCCGCTGGTTTTCTTCTGCCCGTTCCTGGGTCACGTCACGGAAGACTGCTACTGCCCCGATGACCTTGTCGTCATCACCTAAAAGCGGCGAGATGTGCATGCTGACGGGTATGTTCTTCCCTGCTCTGGAAACGAGCGAAGCATTGTTGTCGCGAATGGTTTTTTTCTGTTCGTAGACCTGCACGAAGGGATTGGATTCATTTTCGTAAGGTTGATTTTTGTCGTCGACCAGATTGACAACGCTGCGGTGTTCCAGCGTCAGTGCTTCGGTTTCTTTCCAGCCGGTGATACTGACTGCTCCGGGATTGAACGACCGGATTATGCCTTCGCCGTCCAGCAAAATGACGCCATCCTCAATAGTATTGACGATGATGCTCGAGATCATTCTTTCGTCTCGCAGTGCGGTACTAAGTGTACTGACTGACTTTTTGGTTGTTCCATGGCCTTGGCCTGCAAATTTGTTACGAAGGCATAATCCTAGTGTTACTACTAGTGCGCCTATGATAAGATGTACGATAATTTCAGGCATGATTTCGCACTTTGATGGAATGAATGGAGTGTGTTTTTGTGTTCATAAAAGCTCATGTTAATTATATACTGAGGCGGCGTTGGTTACAATGGAGGGGTATGAATCCAAAACGCGTCATCTGGACGCCTTGTAACAGATGTGATATTATACTTTGGCCTTCATCGCAAGACATAAAGTATTACTGCGAATTGGCCCCTTCGTCTAGCGGTCCAGGACTCCGGGTTCTCAGTCCGGCAATCGCGGGTTCGAATCCCGCAGGGGTCACCAAAGTAAAAGCCTCAGCGCAAGCTGGGGCTTTTACTTTGGTGAAGTCTCTCCGAGACTTGAACCCGCAGGGTTCGATCTTCGAGGACGCGCACAGGAGCTCGCTCCGAGCACGCCGCAAGAAGTAAACATCCCGCAGGGGCCACCTATAAAAACTCATATTTGATCGTTTCCTGACTATACAGTGGTCTGAGTGCTTGGGGGCTTCGAACTCTAAGATCTGAGCCGTTTATAGCTGACAGCTACCAACAAAGCGCCTAAAGCGAGAGTCGCGCCTGCGACTGGCATCAAGTCGCCATTTTCGAAACCTGTATTCGGCAATGTTTCAATGCTGGGGGTGTAAGCGGGAGATTCGGCTATCGTACTGGACGGTTGGGTCGGCAACACGACATAAGGGCTCGGCTGTACAGGCGAAGACTGTACGGGTGATGGTTGTATTGGTGAAGACTCTACTGGCAGAGGCGTGCTGACGACAGACTCTACTGGTTTAGGCGAGCTTATGATGGGCTCAGGTGTTTCTACCAAGACCGGTGGATTTTTGGATACACAACCTTCCCCGACCTGAACACCTTCAGGCCCGCAGTCCATGGGTACTGGCTCCAGTTTTTCGACGGGTGGGAAACATTCAGGACTACCCTCTTCAACCGCACCTTCGCACTCGTCGTGCGGAAATGGGTTGAGAGGATCGGACATGTTTTCGTCGCCGATAGTGACGCACTGATCTGCTTCGAATACGGCTCCACCTGCTGCTTCGCATAGTTCCTGGTAATTATCAGGAACGGTAAAGTGCGAAGTGCCGGCTTCTGTATCTACTACGGCAGGATTAGGGGTGATGTTTGCTAATGTGTGTGTTTCCATGGAACTCCTTTAAAGATCATATTATAACAATAAAACAAAGGATTTGCAAAATATCCAGGTCAAACAACGTCATGACAAGTGGCACCCTGTAAATCCAGGGTGTAGACTGAGTGCATGAAACGGCATCGCAATAAATCGTCGGAAGCGCATGGCAGCCAGCTGAACAGAAAAAGCGCTGAAGTGCACGAACCGGCAATCGTGATTGGCTTGGCGAGTTTGTGCCTCGTTTTATACGGTGGAGTCGGAACAATTACTAAGTCACAAGTCGCTCATCATCGGTTTGGCGATGAGCGCGCCGCTGAACTTGCTGCATCACAGGGATACGAAGATGTAGAAGTGACAGGCAGGTCGACGGTGATATTCGGGCCGATGCAAGGCTGCGGATTAGGTACGGTCGTTCGCTACCATATGGAGGCGGTTGATGAAGATGAATCCCGTGTAGCTCTGTCGGTTTGCAAGGGGTTGTTCAGGGACGGAATAGTCCGGCCTGGTGTTAGCCTCGTACCGCCGGATCATCATCTTGACTAAACGCTTCCAGCGTCGCTTTTGTAATGTCATGGAATATCTGCACACTGCCCCCCGGCCCGTAACTGGGATTCGCTTTAGTGAATATCACCAACACGTACGGCGAATCCTGCATTTCGATGATGGCAGTGTCGAGCACCCGGTCTTCTAATAGTCCAGCCTTGTGATACACCGTAATATCTTCTGGTACTGCGCTGCGGATAAACTGGGTGTAATTGGCTTTCTTCATATAAGACAGCATCAGTTTGGTGTTGGAGTTACTCAATAATTTACCTTGATACAACAGCGTCAGGAGCGAGGCGGTGTCGGGAGCGCTGACTATGTTTGTATAGGCATCATAACTCTCCAGCTTATTCCGGTCTGCCCATGACTGCAGTGCCGGTTTTCCGAGTGTGTCGTTCAATGCCTGCCAGGCGGTGTTGTCGCTGTCGCTGATGAGTTTTTCCAGTTGATACCGGGCGGTCTGGCCGTACAACTTTTCGTCCAGGCTGTGATTGCCGCGTTCTACTTCGTGTAAGTATAAAGTAGCCGTCAGAAGCTTACCGATACTGGCGCCCATGTATCCGGCGTCGACTCCGTAATTATATTTTCTGCTGTTTGCAAGATTAGTAACCGAGATTGAAATATCGATGCCCGAATACTGCCCGATAATTGATTCTATCCGCTGACGCATGAGTGCCTCGTCCGGCCCTTTCGGCTCGGCTGCTACAACGGTCGTATTTTCTTTCGGTTCACTCTGTATGACCGGCGCAGCTGCCGATTGGTTATCCCCTGGTTTGCCGTACTGAAACATGAACACACCAATTACCACTGCAAGTAACAGTACTGGTGCCAAAACATTCATCTTGCCAGTAGGATACGACTTCTGTTTTGGAGGTACCGGTAAACGGCGGGCTCTCTGGTGCGGACGGACGCTGACCCGCTGCGCGCCGACCGGCGAAGCGTACACCCGTATCCGTTTGATCGGGTAAGATTGCGGTTGCAGCGGTTTTGGTGTTGGTCGGGCGTTCACGCTTATATCGTACATCATTTAGAGCCCCAAAGTGTGAAATATTTATGTTTGTGCTTAACGCCAAAAATGTTTTATCGGTGGTATGGTTGTCCGGCAGCGATAGTGCTTGAGCGGTATAGGGTTTCGGCTATAATTACCATGGCCAGATCGTGCGGGAATGTCAGCCTGGAAAAGCTCAGCTTCAGGTCGCTGGCGCTGATGGCTTCTTGCGTCAAACCGTCCGGCCCGCCTATCAAAAATGCAACTTCCCGTCCCTGTTGATTCCACTGTTCGATCTTTGATGCCAGCTCGGTGCTGCTAATCTGCGGCCCGTCTATAACCAGCGCGACCTTGAATGCGTCACCGGCAGTCTGCAGAAAATGTTCCGTGTCGTTATGCTTGTCTGCGATATGAGATATGCGGACCGTGTGGTAGTGTTTGAGCCGCTTGATGTATTCGTCGAAGCCTTGTCGGGCGTAGGGCAGTTTCGGTTGTCCGACGGTTATGATGTGAATTCGCATAATGATTTATGAGTATAAAGTTTATACAGGTCTATCCTATAATTATATCATAGTTTACAAATAATAGCAATGTTATGAGCGTATGCTACGGGTTTGATGGCTTTGTCTTTAAAGAATTCCTGCACTGCCCGTTCCGGTCCTGGTAATGCTTCCCTTTTGTAATCATCAATGGTGATGATTCCGCCGGCAGATAGTTTTGGCCACACTAGTCGCAGTGAGTCGTGTATGGACGTATAAAAATCCCCATCTAAAAACGCGAAAGAAATGACCTCGGGTACGTCGTGGTCGGTTAGTTCATTGAACCAACACTTATGTACCATCGGCGGCCGAAGATTTGCCCGGTGGAACTGTTCGAGCAGCTGCTTTTTGGACACGGCCAGTTCACCGCTTACGAACTGCTCACCGGCGGCGCTGGCGTCCTGACTGGTTTTGGCGGGTAGTCCGGCGAATGAATCATAGACGTGCAATTGTTTTGAACCCGATTGGTCGTGTGCGTCCAGCATACGGCGCAAAAACAAGCTTGTAGTGCCAATGTAGCAACCGAATTCTACGACATCACCGGATATTTGTTTTTCGATTGTCGACTCCAGCTGCTCGAGCACGACTTTGAGAGCCGGCCGTTTGATCTGGTCAGAAATGATAGGGTATTTGCTGAGCAGTGCGTCTGTATGGCGATCTGGCAAGGTGTCTCCTGTTATGGTAAGCGGGTCAGTTTTACTGATTGATAAGTTTAAAAATCAATGAACATTTATTGCATGGCCTATATGATGACTGTCGAAAACCCCTCTTTATAGATGATATACAATGGTGTTCTACCTTTACATGATACGCTAGATACATGGAAGTTCAGCCGAACGCAAATCCTGAAGTAATTGTTACTTCGGAGAAGTTCGGCCTGAAACATTTCTCAGAGGGTGAATTACTCGAAGTAATTTTCCGAGCTGGCGAGTCCTGGACCAACGA
>JBGTMN010000018.1:0-20861 GCA_041743525.1 Saccharimonadales bacterium (SeqCode)
TCATTCACGTGCGCATACATCTCATCTGCGGTTTTGAAACGTTTGCCACTAGCTGCCCGACCAATGTGTTGTGGCTCCCAAAAGTAAAACTCTACAATTTCACGATATTCATCAGTCCAGTCCATGAGTTAACTATAGCAAAATGAATCTTAAGTGCTCTCAATGTTGTCAGGAATGGGAGATATTTCGCGCTTTTTAGTCCTTCTTATCATCGCTATAAGATCTTTATTATCGAATAACTGCAATTTTTTGTCCTTTGCAAATTGACGCGATTCCTTTGTCCTTTGCAAGGACGTACCTCGCAAACTTGAATATTGTGACATAATATATATCCGAATGCCCGTAGTGGGCGCATTTGCATTTAGCCAATATCCCTGTTATTGAAGGCTCGACGGGCAAGTAACCATGTAGCCACTATTACTCTTATAAAAAATAGGATGTTCAACCAATTGTAATCCCCGCGCAGTCGACCTAGTATGCATATCGAAACAGCCTATTGCCATATGTGCACATATTCAGTATTATGATTGGAATATGTTTGGAATAAATTCATCTAGTAGTCGAAAAAATTTGCCAGCCGGTCTACCGGAGCCTATGAAAGAAATATATACCGACAATTCATTGTTGATGCCCGGAGCCGTCGAAGACGTAATCAGGGAAGACAGGACAGGGCAATGGTTCGAACGATCTTTTACAACTACACCCGTAACCGGCAAGACACATCTCGATTATATATACGCCAATTTCAAGCCCCTCGCAGACTACGCCCGGGATTTTCACGCTTTTTTCGTGGTGACCGTAACACCTACCTCCAACCATAATGACGTATGGACTTTTATGCCGGCCGGTTTGAATGACCCATATCGAGCGGCAGATACATACAACCAAAAAATTCAAAAAGCAGTTAGTCTGATAGTCGTCGATCCAGGCACGCAGTTAGAAGCACAGTACCTTGATACTAAACAGCTTGGACTGCAAGACGAAGTTTGTCCTCATGGTCACATTGCCTACGACGTCAGTGCCGATGAAGGCATTCGCTGGGACAGCTATTCAGTAGGAAGAGGTAAGATGCTTATAAAGCAAGAAGGCTGGGTAGATTGGTATAGCTCTGGTCAAACGTACGATTATAAAGGCCCGGAAACCGAACTTATAGACTTACAAAGACAACGAATCGCACCCCAAATATCACCTATTGCTCTGTATTAGCGATAATCACTTTTTTGATAACACAGAAGCTCTAACGATCTTACTACCTATGCCGTAGACATCCGTGTAGGTAAATGGCGACTTAGGAGAATAAAAAGAGACTCTGTTCTTTTTTGTACCGGCATCATCCCAGAGCAATCTCGCCGCCGCTGCCGTCTGATTACTACTGGTCTCAATGACATTCAAATCAACATTCATAGTGTCGGCTACATTTTGTACTTCATTTACCAATAACCGGTTCAGTTCGGCTCTATCGTTCGGATATTTGGACGCGTCGTACAAGGGTTCGACTACCATTCCAGGACGATCATTGTCATTCACGAGTCTTATGATCGCATTTGCTATCGGTTTTTGTTCTGCATTTCGAACAGTGACCATCTTGGAGTCGGAACCCATCAAACCTACGAGCCCCCGCTGATTCAGCCCGTAAGCGTAATGAAGGCAGTTATTTGTCGGACGATCTCCACACAGATACATCGGTTCCAAATCGTGCGAATACTCTAAAGTGACAGTTTGGTTGGCAACTTTATAAGCTTGGGATACGTGCGGAGTGCGCCAAACTTTGATTATATCTGCAGGGATTTCAGGAGGCAGGTTATAACCTAGCTCCGTATCAAATTTCCAGGTTTCCAACGATCCCCGGTTAGCTAGGTGCAACATAAAAGGCGAAAGATATGCTGCCAGCTTACGTGACCGGAATGATGTATGTATCCACATGCCGAATTTGATTGGGTCGATGCCTTGAGATACAATATTTTCCTGAAGCGCTTGCGCCTGGACATAGTCCAAACCGGCGCTATGTGCCACGCCTCTTAAGGCAGCTGATTCGATTTCTTCCTTGGGAGCTGATCGCATAAGAACTTGGTCAATGACATGCCCTGTTTCACGGAGCAAAACTACTGTTTCAAATGCCCTAAGCTCGTTCTTTTCAGTTTTCTTACCTCTCAGCTTCGCCAGTGTTTCACGGGATCCCGGCATGCCATCTGCCCTCTCGGCCAAGTCATAATAATAGCTATAATGATTAAGTGCATGTCGCTGGCCAGCCGGATTGTGTTCGGCCGCCTTCAACCTTCGAAGCATTGTGACGTATGCTTTCGGGGCAAGGAGCTGCAACCGGTCGACAATAGTTTCTGTGTGCTCAGGGATCTCTTGGCGTTGTTTATTGAATATCCGCTTAAAATAAGGGTTAGATGTTTCTAATTCCGTCAACGCAGTGTTTCGGTGTAAGCGACCCAAATACACTTCTTTTTGAAGATCGGTCATTTCTTCTCCCAAATACAAGGCAATATCCGCCATATGTTCTATGGCGAGCTTGGAGAGACAGGTATCAATAAATGGCTTCATTTTTCCAGTGTTATTCAACATATTCCTGACAGTTGGATCCTTAATCATCGCAGATAAATCATAGTAATCCCTTTCTGCGATATCTAATCCCGAACGAACAAACATTCCAGAGATGACGGGGTTTTCCTCATCAGAAATATCGCCGAAGTATTCATAAGACAATTGTCTTCCCAGATATCCCTCGCAGATGTCGGTTAGTAGTGCCACTTCATAATTTTCTAATTCATAATTGTCGAAGATATTGCGCAACAAACTTCCTACTTCTTCTTTGTTCAAAAATCCCGAGGGCGCATCTACCGCACGTCGACAGGTCAAAATAGGATTTCGCCTTCCCTTGTGCAGATGTTCAAAAAAAAGGTTTCGAACTTGATCTTCGTCATACCCAAAGCAATCTGCCCAATCTTTCCAATTTTCGAAGTCGATGTCTTCTTTACCCGATAGTACGTTGCGTTCGAAGATTTCTTTTAATTTTGGAGCGTCGTCTTTATAAATTTTAATGAGTTTATCTATTGAATAAGTAATATTGAAAGGTTCCTCTATCTCAAAGTATTTTTCTATTAATTGCTTTTGTTCCAAAACGAGCGGCCCTCCGTATTCAAACAAAATCGTATATACACCCGGACCGGTTTGGAAATTCTCTCCATTGACTACTATTTTTTGATGGAGTGAAAGGATAGATTCGGAGTCAGAATGCACAAAACTGTCTTTTCCAAACGCTTCGTTGTCGGCTATAAGCTTTTCATAATAGTCGACATATTGCCGATACTCATTAATAGTACGTTTCGACAGTGTTCCGCATGCGGACTCCACCTGCTTCTGCGTACAAAAACCCGATACGGTAGCCTTCGCCAGTTCTTGTTCGAAACTTTTTAAATCATATGAAACAACTGCTTTTACATATTCTTCAAGAACTGTCTGTACCCTAGTCTCATCTTTATTGGCTACACGTAAACCCACGGCAGCTATAGCAGCCGCTATCTCCTCTTTTTGATAAGCTGATCCAAATTCTTTTTCATCGACATGACGTAGTTTCTGCTCCCCTATGTGCTTTATGTCATCGTATGAAGTAATCCCCGCATCCAATAGCTGCTGCAGGTAACTCATAAGATTTTTATTTTTTC
The DNA here is from genome assembly GCA_041743525.1 of Saccharimonadales bacterium (SeqCode). Taxonomy (GTDB): domain Bacteria; phylum Patescibacteriota; class Saccharimonadia; order Saccharimonadales; family UBA4665; genus UBA4665. Next base: position 3,672 of record JBGTMN010000018.1, read on the forward strand.
TGTGCGTCAATGAGCCGGATGTTTCATCGGTCAATTTCACGTCAGCAATACTCGACCAAATGTTGGAATTCTTTTCCATCAGAATTTTTTTGAAGATTATTTGTTTTTCTTCGAGTGGGGCATCGGATACTGCCAATACATTTGCAGTCAGCTTTAAATCAAAAAATTTGATATAGCCTGAATCAATGATCTTTTCTGCGTACTCGGATGCTTTTTCGGATGTAGACAGGTTGCAAATGGGCTCAAAATAATGGTGAAGATTATCGTAGCTATACGCTGAATTTTTAGCAGCCTCTCGCATCTCTTCGGGCTTTATGATGCCTTCAAAAACTTCAGGTTTAGTGAAATACAGCCTTGGGTCATCAAAAACAGCATCTCTTATAAACGAATGATATTCCAGCTCGTTTGCATGCATAGCAACGATAACATCATCCCAAAATCCAAATTTCTGTTCGCGCAGGAACACCGATAGTATTGGCTGCTTCTCGATATCTCGCGGAAAAATATCTACTACATCTTTTAACCGCTCCATTCTTTGAATCGCCAGTTCGCTGGGGCATGCGCGTAAAATATCAGGATCCGGCAATTGCACAACAGCTTCCGGGATCGGCACATTATATCCAGCTAAAGGCTCGCAGCCAAATGATTCCATTTTATTATTTTAGCTTAGAGTTGCGTTTTATACAACTAGGTATACTAGTGTAAATTTAACGGTTGGCTTACCGAGCGAACCTAAGTCCACACCCAAGCAAAGCTTGTGCTAGTCGCAGAACCGCATCAACGCATATTCCAAAGTAAAAGGTCCAACCGTTGGCTGGACCTTTTACTTTGGTTGAGTACGTGCAATCAAATTGGAACCTGATTTTTACAGAATTACTTCGTTGAAGTCGTATTATCTGGGTCTATAACCAGGAATCGAACCTTGTTTTTTAGAGAATGAGTATAGCCAGTCGAGATCACGTTTATCATGTCCGTACCTTTCGCGCTCATTTAGATAGTGCCAATCCATTTCTTCAAGACCAGCACTCGTAAGTAACTCGAGAAATGATTCATGTGTTTTAAAGTTGAAAAAGCGCTCCGATCTACTACTAAAGTCCTCTACGAGCTCTGAGGTTCCTTCACCTTTCTTCAAAGAAGCAGTAAGCACGCCGCCTGGTTTTAGGATGCGTTCGAATTCTTGGAGGGCTTTAGTCATATCATCGTCATTTAGATGCAGCAGCGTAGCATTACACCAAATACCATCAAACGTACTATCGGGAAAACCAGTATTTCGCACATCCTTAACTGCAAAACTTACGTCGGTCTGTAGTTCTTTGGCGCGAGAAATTAAGGCGGGCGATAAATCGATGGCCTCAAGTCGAAGTCCTTTTGACTTCATGTATTCCGTATCTCTGCCGTAAGCACAACCGGCGTCTAGGATAAATGAGTCTGGTGCAAGATATCCCAGAAATTCATCCATTTCAATCTTGGGCACTAACAGCCGAGTACTGTCTTCATAGGTTTTAATATCCTCGTATGCTTGAATAGTTTTTGAAATATAATTTCTCATTTCTTAATGATACCAATGAACCATCTTATACTGGAACTTCAAAAACCGATGAAAATAAAACGCTTCCGAATTATTGAAATTCTGGAACCGTTTCGTATCTGGCAGTTTGATTTGGTTGAGTACGTGCAATCGAATTGGAACCTAATTTCGCTGGAGCTGTTGCGCTGGAATACGTAGTAGCCAGCAATCTATGACTAAGTTAGGATTAGAATTTGTCTAACGACTTAATGAGTACGCTGTAACCAATCAGTGATTGTTTTCTTGTAAGTTATCTGTTCTTGCTCGGGCGCTTCGTTATTAAATGAATGTTGCCAGCCCTTGGCAAGGTAAGAGTCAGCTTTAAAAATCTCAATATACTTATCGGTAGTTCGTTTAGGTACGGCATCATCTAGCTCATGCCATAAAACCAGAGTCTTACCCTTGAACTTTGAGGCTCTTGAAAGCAATGGATGACTATTAAGGAATTCACGGTCTCTTCTATTGAGTCGTTCCTGCTCGCGATTTATGTTCTTGTTTAAACTATAAAAGCTTCGAGGTGCCAGAATTGACGGAACTCGCAGTATTAGATTAGCAAAGTCACGGTACTTAGTTAATTGTACTGCCATATAGCCACCGTAACTGGTGCCGATTACGCTTATTTCAGCCTGTGGATAGTGCTCACTTAACCAGTCGAATGATGCTATAACTTCTAAGAAGTGTTGTGCCGGTCGTATTTCCATTGCGTCAAATGGGCTTTCACCGTGACCTGTATAGTCTATAACTAATGCTGACATTTTAGTTTCATCTACAATATATGATACGAAAGTTTCATAACTAGCTTTAGTGGATGTCCATCCAGGTAACACGAGCATTATCTTATCTCTACCGTTATCGTACAGATCTGCTGCAATTGAATATGACACACAATCGATTTCAATCTTTTTCATAATCGAAGTATAGCAAAAAGGCTCCTCATAAAGAGAAGCCTTAATATTTAAGTTACATCGAAATGTTTGCGGGGGCAGGACAGCGCACGTCGCAGCTCATGCTCGAAGCAAGCTTCTGTGCGTGAGCTTTACGACCGAACCTGCGACTATCGCCGGCCACGGCCGTCGAGTCGCAGAACCGCATCAACTCATAAACCAAAGAAAAAGCCCCACTGGCGTGGGGCTTTTTCTTTGGTTGCGGGGGCAGGACTCGAACCTGCGACCTCGTGGTTATGAGCCACGCGAGCTGCCGCTGCTCCACCCCGCGATATCTGATGAATCTACATAACTATATCAAATACACGTCCAGGGGTCAAACACTGAATATTCTGAACCAGAGTCTATCGCTCACCTTTTGAAGCATGTTAGGCTTTAGGTACAGCCTATGAAAAAGAAAGTATTAGTTACCGGGGGTGCCGGATTCCTTGGGTCCCATCTATGTCGCCGACTCCTGGTAGACGGGTACGACGTGCTGTGCGTGGACAATCTGTATACCGGCAGCAAAACGAACATCCAAGATCTGCTACAGGATAAAAGTTTTGAGTTCATGCGCCACGACGTGACGTTTCCGCTGTACGTAGAAGTCGACGAAATTTACAACCTGGCCTGCCCCGCTTCACCGCCGCACTACCAGTTCGACCCGGTACAAACCACCAAGACGTCCGTGATAGGGGCTATAAACATGCTGGGGCTAGCCAAGCGCACCAAAGCCAAGATACTCCAGGCTTCTACCAGTGAAGTCTATGGCGATCCCGAAGTACATCCGCAGCCGGAAAGTTACTGGGGTCGGGTAAATACCGTAGGCATCCGGGCCTGCTACGACGAAGGTAAACGCTGCGCCGAAACACTATTTTTTGACTATTACAGGCAGCACGAGGTCCCTATCAGGGTCGTCCGGATATTCAACACCTACGGCCCCAACATGCACCCGCAAGACGGCCGGGTAGTGTCGAATTTCATCGTCCAGGCAATCCAGAACAAAGACATTACCATATACGGCTCCGGGACGCAGACCCGAAGCTTCCAGTACGTCGACGACCTGGTAGAGGGCATGATTCGCATGATGAACAACACCGGCGATTTCGTGGGGCCGGTTAATCTCGGCAACCCAACTGAATTCACAATGCTGGAACTGGCACAAAAAGTACTGGGGCTCATACCCGAAAGTACAAGCAAGATAGTCCACCTACCCCTGCCTCAAGATGATCCGCAGCAACGCCAACCGGACATATCACTGGCCAAAGACAAACTGGATTGGCAGCCAGACACATCACTGGACGCTGGTCTCGGCAAAACGATAGCTTACTTCAAAGAAACTATAAAGTCAGAATTATCAGAAAGCATACAAAAATAATTACAAACCAATAAAGCTAAGACTAAACACCTTGCTGCCGGTGCATAAAGAAATCAATCCACGCCTGGATGTTTTTCCGGTAAAAAGGCCGGTTCGGTTCCGTAGTGGCAGTCCGGGGTGACTCAATTTCTACATCCGGCGCATACGCCAAAGCTACTTTCTTCGGGACTAGCAGGACTTTTTCGCCTGGCGCGGCCAAACCAAAATTGTAGCGGGCAGACAATTCCAGATACTGCGCCGTATTGTAATATTCGTTTCGAAGTTTCATATTCTCGTTCTTGAGCTGCTGTACTGCTACTTCCTGCTGCTGGCGGGATATTTGTTGCTGGAGTACATAATTTGTCTGGATAACCTTGACACCACTCCAGGTGACCATCAGTGCCACCACCAGAAACGCCAGCTGCCCAAGGGTACGCATATCCTGCAGTTCATGCAATCTGGGGTTATCCAGCAGCGATTTGAGCTTGTCTATCATCATCTATTAGTATACCGTTAGCGCTTCTATTTGCGCTATGTGATTTGCTGGTGACGAACAAGGGTACAAATTTTGCCGTTTCCCTGTTATAATTTCACTGTTCAATCTATTTCCACTGGGGGCGTAGCTCAGTGGTTAGAGCAGTCGGCTCATAACCGATTGGTCGCTGGTTCAAGTCCAGCCGCCCCCACCAAGCATAAGCCAAATCATCGTTTCATGAAGTCAAGCCGCCCAGCGCAACTGTACAAGACCCATATTTTTATTTTTGTCCAGCCCCCACTTAACTGGAAACAGCACCGAGTACGGTTAGAAGCTTTCCGATCATGTGTCCAGCCGACAACCGTTCCGCGTTCAGTACAATCAGGTCATCGTCACTCTCTACAAGCTCCGCTTTAAAAGTGTCTACATCATCTAAATACATTTTCGTTCGGTTTAAATACACAATCATCGAATCATCATCTCCCAAACGATTTTCTCTCTGGGCAAGACGCTGATAAGCTACGTGGGATTGCAGTTCGCACGAAATTACCATATCGATACCGAGGTTTTTGCCTGCAAAGAACGCTTTGAGCGGAAGTACTTCTTCTGATTTTTTTGGTATGCCATCCAGGATAAAGCCTTGCCCACAGGATACCGCATTATCTATCTGGTCCTCGATAAGACTTAGGAAAAAAGCGGGGTCACCAACCGGCGCTTCTTTTTGGAAAAGTTTATCCAAGTAGCGGCGCTCAGTTGACTCTGGAGGTAAATTTCGACTGATATCGCCGACCGAAATATAGTTTATATCCGGATGTAGCAGTTGCAAACCAGTGGCCAAAGTAGTTTTTCCAGCTCCTGGGATGCCCAATAATACGACATTTTTTCTTGAAAGATCATGTAAAATTTTTTGTTCACTATAATTGCAATTGCCGGTTTCTATTTCATCTGCGTAAGTGTCGTTGCTATTATATATTTCTGTAATGCCATAGTTTTTGGGATACATATTGTTCGCTTCTTTACTAAGAATGGATAATAACATACACTGTCATAAATAATAATTTATAACAAGGTTTTTCTTATGCCTATTTTACTTGCATCTGGTTCATTTCTAAAAAATTATATCCTAGAAAAATCGCGGCTCGAGTATACGGTATTACCAGCCGATATCGATGAAAGTGTTTACGACGACATGGACGTTATGGAGCGAGTTGTTAAGTTGGCTCATGCAAAATGCAAGCTGGTCGCAGATCAACACCCCGATCATGTGGTCATCGGCGCAGACACACTGACCGCCAGCATCGACGGCACAGTCTTTACCAAACCGCTGCCAAATACTGACCCGTTAGACGCTGCGATGCAACTCAGCGGTCAGACAATTGATGTATACACTGGCTGCTGCGTCTATACGCCAGAACACAAATTTCATGACACGCTTGCGGTAGCGCAAATAACATATCAAAAATTCGACAGAGCCAGTCTGGAGCGGTTAGCTGACGGCGATAATCCACAAATCAGGAGCGGCGCGCTCGGCGTTTTTATTGATGCGCCCGGATTTACTCTCATTGAGTCTGTTCAAGGCTCTTACACGGGCATGTTCGGTTTGCCGATGGAATTCGTATATCAGCAGCTGGCAAGTCGTATGTCATTGTAGGCGCAATCAACCTATGTAAGCCAGCAAAACGAATCTTGCATCGCCATTATTATATGGTAATATATTTTAATACATTTATAAGTGGAAGTACCAACGCACATGACCCAAACGACAGAATGTCCTGCTGTTAGCTTCAGCCTGCAGGAACAAGAATATTCTGCCGACCCACTTGCTGGCCGCATATTACAAGCAGTGACAGACACAGACACCAACAGTGTCTCAGCCGTAACGACACTGCTTGGCAAAGAACTTCTTGATCTTGACATTAGTAAAGATGGCGTCACAAACGTATCGGATTATATGTGGGCTCATGACAGTGACAGCATGACGACGTTGTCACTGCAGGCCATACAACATTTATTGCCGGCTAACATAGACTGCTATCCGGCCTCAAGGCAGTACATGCTTAACAGCTTCAATGAATCGGGCTTGCGTCCGCTGGCCCATCTTGCAATCAGTCTGGTCGGCGAATTACAAGCTGGTTGCGAACCGTCAGAACCTGAAGTTAAGCGTCTGCTTGGATTACAGCTGTCTTGCGCCGCATTGCTGAATGAACCGAAACCCAAACAAAATCTAGACGACCTTACCCGCCGGGAACTGGAGCGGAATAGCGCCAATTTGGATGCACTCGAACGTATCGCCGCCCGTGAAGGCGTCACGCTGGACGCGCGGCGATTGATGAAAATACAACCGGCTGTGTTTGAAATGTTGACAACGAACGATCCGGTCACAACGAGAGACGTCAATTACCGTAAGCGCCTGAACGCGAAACTTGGGGCCGCCCGCTCCCTACAGGCGCCGGAGCAGCCTGACCCGAACAAACTGCTTTCAAGATACGGCAATTACATTGATTTCATCGAAGCTACTGCGACGACTAAACGAGCGGGCTATGCGAGCACATTCGGATTTTTACACAGGGTGCGCACTGACACATCGGGCAACCCATACATCGTCGAATATCCGCATACGATGTTCGACAACGATATTTTACAAATTGACCATTCAATTGCCGGCATGCTGCAAGACTTTGAAGAGCAGTTCAACCGTACGCATGATATGCTGCACAATGCTTTGCCTGTGTATGCTGATCATTTTATGATTCATCATCCGTCGGCGCCGATCACGCTTGGCGGCTACCTGCCGGATTATGCCGCATTTGGAAAAGGATTACGAGCAGACAAGAGTTCTTATGAACTTGGTCTTGCCATTTTGCACCGCCAGATAATGGAAGAGCGTTTCCAGGAGGATCCATTGCTGCTTGAGCACCATATATCTACCGTACGCGACATCCTGGACGGCCTTACCGATCTTCAGGACCGGGGTGAATGTCCGGATGAAGTGATTGATCATGTCAGTTTCGTGATCCTTTCGGCTGCGATGAACCTTATACCGTTCAATGCGGCTGCTTTCAAGCCTTTGCTCGACCAGTATGACCGTTTGAAGCTGCCTACCCTAACCGTCCGTCCGCGTGACGTATATAATCTGCTAGTCCAGCAACAAGTGGTTACCGTCGAGAACGAAAGCGGCGAAGCGAATGGACACGAATTATCACAAGATCAGCGCATAAGCGACTTATGCAAACAAATCGATGATGAAACCGCGATTGAACGACTGCAAGCCATAAACTTCGACTACGAACAAGGCGAACAAGGCGCCGAGCACATCGTCAACGCATTAAGGGAGATGGGCATCGAACCTGTCGATATGACAGATCCGTTGACCTTAGCTGGACGTGACCGATTGAGATGGATTGGCATTACCGCATCCTCGCGCCGTCTAAAAGGCTTCAATGAAAAAATTCATGGACTGCAAGCCGTCAGGTATCGGGAAGAGGAGTCTAGTCAATTTGAAGAAGTAACTCCCGTTAAGCTACTCAGTAGATTTTATGAACATTTTCAGCAGAATGCTGAGGAGTATGATGCGCGGATACAGTTTCGGTCCGCATCGAATGTAACCCTGCAACATTTTAAACAGCTTGTTTTCAATCCTGCGAATGATTTTAGCCGGTTGGCAGCCCAGATCGCGCCAGCTCTGCAAGCCATAATTGATACTTACATGTGCGCAATCATCGAAGACACGTATGAACCCACGGCTCAGACCGATCGTCTACAACTTGAAGAGTTCATCAAGTACCTAAATGATAATGAACATCCTGATACCGCCGCACAGCTGCGGCAATGTCTACAGGCATACGATAGCTTAGAGCAGCAAGCAAGAAACGCTGCAACTCGAAACGGACAGACTTATTATGAGGCCAGACAAAAATTAACACGGAAGCTAATGAGCTTGGATGGATAATAACACTATTAACATTCATGGCGACAAAGCTTAATCACAAAGGCGCAGCACCGCTACTGAGTAAAGTGTTATTACGCTTACTATCGTATCCGGCAAAGTTACTGAAGATTCCAGTGCAAAGAATTGCAAACATTGTTCGTCCGGCACTTTTCAAATAAGATATCTTCATTCAATTAAAATACAGCTTTGAGTTAAGTTTCTTTTATGAATTCAATAACGGTATTTGGACGCTATTCCTGATTCTGCAAATTTACGCGAAAGCCGTTCCTTGTCCGGCATTACATTATTCATCAGCCATTCTGCGAGATTTGCCATAGTTCGTTCAAAATTTCTTGCTTCGCCCCCACCATATTCCGCGGCAAACGTCATTCGTAATTAAACAACCGACGTATGCGGCAAATGTACCGTAAAAATAGTTCCCTTGCCCAGCTTACTGGAACACTCGACCGTGCCGCCGACCTTATCCAAAAGAAGTTTAACGATATACAAGCCCAAGCCGGTACCGTCCGGATATGTTTCGGCTGCGTTGTCGGCACGGGCAAACTGGGTGAACATCTGCGACAGGTAACTTTCTGGAATGCCTATGCCGGTATCAGATATAGCCAGTTCCAACCAGCCATCTTTTTTCGTAGCTGCAACCCGAATCGTACCTTTTTTTGGGGTATACTGAATAGCGTTTACTACCAGGTTAGAAAATATTTCATGGAGCAGATTCCGATCGCTTTTTACAGGAGGGATATCGTCTGGTATTTCAATAAGAAATTGAAGGTTTTTGTCGGTCAGTGCCGAACTCACCTCGGTATTAATCTTACGGAACAGACCAGGTAAAGATACGTTCTTGTAATGCACATCTTTGGTATTATTCTGAGCTCTGGTTATAGTCAGCAGGTCGTTTACCAGTTTCACCATACGTTCGGAAGATTCAACAATTGTTTGTGTCATTTTTCTTTGTTGCGGACTTAGCTCGCCCACGTAGCCGTCATTCAGCAAATGCGCATAGGTCATAACCGCCGTCATCGGTGTTCGCAGCTGATGCGATGCCAGATCTATAAATGACGATTTCATCTTCGCCAGTTCGTATTCGCGGGTTATATTTTGTGCCAGATACACTTTTTGTTCAGTGGTAGGTAACAAACGACTGGAAATCTTGAATATCTTCAGTTCACCGTCTTCAGTGTGCCATTCATATATGCCCACGTCTTCATTTTCGTTTTCCAGTTTTTCCGCACGACTTTGGGCGTATTCCGCCAGTATCTTTGACGCCGTCACGACGGGGAAAACTTTTTCGATTTTTTCTCCTAATAGAAAAACCCGCGGAGTAGCAACAATGCTGGCAAAATACTCATTGGCGAATACTATCAGGGAATCTTTATCGGTTACGTAAACCGCATCATTTATATTTCCTATAACCAGATCCATCCACCCTAAAGTCCGCTGGACTTCCAAAAGCTCACGGGATATCGCGCGGATTGGGTCGTTATGCATTTCTATCTGGAAAATCTATTATCGCACCGAACTGCCATCGTCCGTCTATTTTCTCGCCGATTATATAATGATCTGCAAGATGCTCAGTACCGTCTTTATACAGTACTTTGAGCGGCAGTGTCCGACCGAGTAGCTTTGAGCTTTCCGTCGTCAAGAATCGGGAGAATCCAACATTGTGGCCACTCCGCATATGAGCCGGCATAATTTCGATGACCGATTTGCCTAGCAGGTCGTTTTCGGTCCAACCATACTCCATGGTGAAAGTTTCGTTTATAAACGTAAAGATACTTTCCTGATTGATTATAACCACAGGAAGATGGGTCATTTTGAGCATCTGGTCGATGGTGTCAGGGTACTTCATACGTATTCCGCTTCTTGAACTTTAGTATATTGTAGCCTACGAATTATACCCTATCAGCATAAGACAGTAGGCACTAAATTTCCCACCAAAATATAGAGTTGCCTGGAGTGATTTACCAGCCGCCACCGCCTCCACCACCCCCGCCACCGCCAGAGAATCCGCCGCCTCCCGATCCACCACTCGATGAGCTGGACGGTGCGCTGTACGTTGCCGCGCTCATAAAGCCATTCAACGCCGAACTGATAACGACGGCGTTAAATACGGCATTATTACCTGCGAACCACGACGGCGACTCATTGACCGATTCATAATATGCACCGATTCTTTTATTCCATTCTTTTTCTTCGTTGAACAGAATAGCGTATGGCAACAACCGTTCGTAGAGTTTTATAAGCTGGCGAGTGTCTGCGGCGTCCGTGCCGGATTTTAGCGCGCCGTCCGGACTTTGCAACATTCTTAGGCGATCGGTTTCTGCAGTTTTTATATACATCTTCACGCCTTGCAAGTAGCGATACAATTGCAGCCCGTTATCTGTTAATGGTTTTAGAACCGAGGCACAGACGAACCCAATAACCGCAGCGATCAGCAGCCATGGTGACAGAGTCAGCACTCCGATTGCCAGCACATAGAGCGCGAACTTTTTAAACCAGGCCGATTGGTTTTCGTCACGGGCACGAAGCTTATAATGTCCGGCAATATGTTCGTTATTTTTGCGCTGATTATCACTCAAAGCCGCATGCACCCGGCTGTTATTCTTAAGTGTTTCCAGCTTCAGGCGCGCGCCAACTTTCTGATCGTCAAAAATATCATGCAGTATTTCTTTTTCTTCTGCTTTTAATGGGCTTATGTCCCGGACGATTTCCAGTTCGTATCTTGCTGGTCTTAAAATTTTTTTCTCGCGGGTCTGGTAGATTTTGAGATACTGTCGAACGGCCAGGTCCATGAGCTGAGCACTAAAAACACGTGATGTATTGCGGTAGATACTAGCAGACGTCGACACGCTTACGTCTTTCGGCGGAAGATATTCTGGAATGATAGTGTCAACTTCTTTAGTCCGGTTGGATTTATTGTGATAGCGGAACAAAAACCACAAGCTTACGAATACAGCCGGCAGCAATGTGGCGACTAACGAAACAAGCCAAAACGTCGTAAGCCTCTCCCATAAAGTCGGCTGATAGGCTGCGAAAGTTTCCGGCTCAAATCCAATGGCTATCGTAACATTCTCTCCGGCCGCAAGATCGGTGGCGTTTACCGCATAGCCGTTTTCGGTTGGCACTATAGTGCATGTGTTGGACGTTCCGGCACTCCCTTCATAACAACGCGGCTCGCCTTTAAAACTTCCCCGAAAATCTTCGGGTATATGATACCTCACCGAAAGCGCATTTATAGGCACCGCCCATTCAGTACCGTTGGTGTCCCAATAAAATTCGTCGGCGTTGGTGTCCTGGAAATACTTAGTAACATCGCGCTGATCGTAAACTATGTTGTAGGTTCGGGAGCCACGTACAAACTTTGATGCGTCGCCGATTCGCAGTACCAGATTACTGGCCTCGTCCCGCGTTTCATACGGTAACGCCCTGCCCGTTTCGTCTGTCACCGACCGAATATCCAATGCAATCGATCGGCCATCGTAACTTTTAGGAATTGCCCGCTCAATACCGTGATTCTGATCATAATCGGGGAAAATTGCAGTTATAGATTCTTCGGTTCGTAAGGTTGAGCGCCCTTCTGTATCGCGGTCAAGATAAAAATCTATCTGAAAGTTCTGTATAGAAAATGCATTGACGTTTGCCGCGGCAGATCCGGATAAGCCCATACCGACAATAACTATCGAAGCCAACAAAATACTTAACTTCGAAAGCACTTTATTCATACATGTATGATATCAGAAATATAGTTTAGGCATTTAACTATTATGTAATGATTTATGAGTTTGCGAGGTACGTCCTTGCAAAAACATAAGGCTTGTGCTATAATGAGAGAAGTGAGTAGAACAACAAGTTCTTCTTAAAAACAAAAAAACATGCAAATTATAGCTCACCGCGGCGCCAGCGGTTACGAACCCGAAAACACTTTGGCGGCTTTCCAGAAAGCCATTGCAATTGGTGTCGACATAATCGAACTGGACGTTTTTGTTATTAAAACCGGCGAAGTAGTCGTAATCCACGACGATACAGTAAGCAGAACGACCAACGGCACCGGCCGGATTAGTCAATACACGCTAAATAAACTCAAGATGCTAGACGCTGGCAATGGCGAAAAAGTACCGCTACTGACAGAAGTGCTTGATCTGATAGATAAACGAATCCCTGTAAATATAGAGATGAAAGGCAGCCGCATCGCCCAGCCGGTCGCGAACATCATACGTTACTACGTCAATCGAAAAGGCTGGAAAGATAGTCACTTCATAGTGTCGTCATCGAATTATTCTGAGCTTAAAAGGTTCGCTGAGATCCGCCCTACCGTCCGGATCGGCACATTGTTCCGAGGCGAGCCGCCCTACCGGCGCGTGCTTGCCAAAACAGACAACGGATTTTCGGCAAATCTAAATAAATCGTTTATATCACCCGAAAGCATCAAAGCCTCACACGAAAAAGGACTCAAAGTCTACGCCTACACCGTCAACGACATACGGAGCGCTCGTCGATTCAAGAAATTAAAAGTCGACGGCATCTTTACCGACTACCCCGACCGTCTGCAAGCGGCACTCGCCTAGCGCAGGCTACTCTTGTTATCCAGCAGATTCATAACCTGCTCCGCCATCAGGCGGTAGAGTGTCACTTTGCCGCCGACGATGCTTATGAAGTTCGGAGCGCCGTGTTCGATATGATCCACGACTTTGAACGACCGGCTCAGTGAGCGGGTACTTTCGGATCTTTCCGAAGCTGCAACGGCTAACAGCGGCCGGACGCCGGAGTACGAAAATACTATGTTGGCATATTGCATGGCGGGAACCATGGCCGAACCTTCACTTTTCAGTACATCAATTTCTTCCTGCGTCGGCTGGCAATCGTTCGGATTATCTATAACTCTAGCTGTCGTGCCCATGATACTCCGAGATCCGCATGGCGCTAGCAAGTCGCCGTCGCTTTCTGGTCGGCAGCGATTCAACACCCTTTGGCTAAATGGGCGATCATATATGATCATCGTACCTTTGTCGTAGACCATCGGTAGTTCCAAACCGGCCAGTTTCGTGACATCTCCCGCCCAGACTCCCGAAGCATTCACGACGTAATCGCAGCTGATCTGCTCGTCAGTTCCGGTGTGAGTGTTATGGACGAGCACTGCCGTAATGGCGCCGTCTTCCGTGCGCTCGAACCCTGTCACAACCCGTTCCGTCAAAAAAGACGCCGGCACTTCGGCTTCGACGGCCGCTTCCCGGTTCAGCCGCAGAACTTCTGTTCCGTCGATGAATCCGTCAGGAACAGTGAAGGCGCTTTTTAGCTCGCGGTTTAAGCCGGGTTCAGCCTGCTGTGCCTGTTCGACGCTTAGTTCTTTGATAGGAATCCCGGCATCTTCGCAAGCTTTAAGCAACTTGAGCATATGCACGGCTTCGGCCTGGTTCAACGCCACGAACATACCACCGGTATTGGTAATGGCGGAAGGAATAATGCGGCGCAGCTTTTGGTTTTCGAGATAGCATTCGGCAGCAACCGCGGCGTCATCGACAGCGTACCGCGCCCCGCTGTGCAATATTCCGTGGAAGTTACCGCTGGTTCCACTCCCCAGTTCACCGCGCTCTATAAGCACGACATCGTATCCGCGCCGGGCAGCTTCACGGGCCACGCCAGTACCGGTTATGCCGCCGCCGATAATCACTACTTTTTTTGCAACACCCCGAGCGCCAATACTGTTCATGTTTATTCAGTGTAGCATTATTTGACATTTAACTGATTATAAGACATCAGCAATCTTCTCCGTCGTCGGGACCAAAACTGTAAAGCTTACCTTACGAAACACTACGACACAATAAAAATGCAGTTTGCGAGGTACGTCCTTGCAATGAGCGAAGGCACAGAATATTTTGCCTGCGATCTACCAGGTCCACTTACTCAGCAAGATACTCAGATCGGCAGCACCGACTGTGCCGTCGCCGTTGAAATCGGCGGGCGGATAATTTAAGCCATCTTTGCTGATAACCACTAACAGATCCAAAAGGTTTATCATTGTAATGAAACCCGACACAAGCTTCGGGAACCTATAAGGAGTCGTTATGCAGCAAAAGATTACACCGAACCTGTGGTTTGACCACAATGCCAAAGAAGCCGTAGATTTTTACCTTTCGGTATTTCCAGATAGTAAACTTCTTTCTACCGAGAACTACCCAAACAGCGTAGAAGAAGGCTTGGCAGAATTCCAGTTGGATCTGGCCGGCAAAGAACTGGTTATAGAATTCGAACTGAGCGGCATGCACTTCACGGCAATAAATGCCGGACCGGAGTTTACATTTACCGAAGCCGTCTCTTTTGCCATCGACTGCCAGGATCAGGAAGAAATCGACTATTTTTGGGAAAAACTTTCCAGTACACCCGAATTCGAGCAATGCGGCTGGTGCAAAGACCGTTATGGCCTGAGCTGGCAGATCGTGCCAAAAAACATGAGCGAACTCATGAAAAAACCGAACGCTTTCGCCAACATGATGCAGATGAAGAAACTTGTCATCGAAGACTTTTAAGATCCGCCGCTAAATACCGGAAACATTGTATTTTTACAGAAATGTAGTATTATGTAGTATTGGTAATCTAAAAATGAGGTCTACATGAGGTTTAACCGCAACGGATATACGGACGGGGTTGGCATAGCGGTTGTGTTGGCTGGAACGTTCGCGGTGGGTGCGACAATAACGGGAGCTGTCGGAAAAGTTGCAGACATACGCTACGGAGAAGAGGAAGCCCAGGAGTATCTGGAGCAAAACAATTATAGCGATGTGACGTATCGGGATACTGATCTTTTCCTGGTCGGAGTTCGAGGTTGCGGCACGGAAGACTACGTAAAATACGAATTCGACGCTACGGCACCAAATGGCGCAGAGGTAGGCGCTATAGTGTGCAAAGGTATATTCAAAGGCGCTACCTTCCGGCAAGACTAGACATTTGCCATCTATAGCCATAAGGGCTATAATAGAACTGTTAAGGAAAAAATAAACATATGAGCAAAGCAAAAACGCACGGCATGAAATTCGAGCTGGCACCAAAACCCAGCTACCCGAAATCATCAAAGCGCAAATAATTTACTACCACTTTAGCAAGCGGTTAGTAGTGTAACCTCAAGGTCTGTAGAGGTCTTTTATCGTGACCCTTACAAATATATACAATACTTAAATGGCTTAGTTATTCCATTTATAAGATTTTTGACTTACTGCATGCCGGCCAACTTGTAGTATATGTATTACAACCTAACAAGGAGAAACATTATGGCAGATTCATACCAGGACACGAGCGATACTGGAAATAACACCGCAGCCCGCCGATCTACCAGCGGATTATCGGACACTTTAGCGCGCATTCTTGCCGCAATAGCTCTGGCGCTCTCTGCACTGGCGTTGGCAATTTCCCTTGGTGCCGCGAGCACTGCAAAAGAGGCAGTAGAGGGCCACTCCGATCCGGCTGCTATTGAGCAGATGCAGTAAAGCTAAGATTAATAGCTATTAAAAGACCGGGCGCAGTCGCCCGGTCTTTTAATGCTTAAAGCTTTTTTATAGGAACTTTTTAGCCAGACCTTTTGCAGAATTAACTACAGAGGCTGCTGCTGCACTTACTGCGCTAACAACAGAGCTGTCATTGTCTTTATTGGCTGCCGTTCCGCCTGCTTTGCCGTTGCTGGCTACAGAGCTTACACAGGCACCTTGGTTTTTGAAAGACTTACCAGCAGCGTTCACAAAGTTCTTGTATCCATCGTTTTTACACTGATCTTTATCAGTAGCAACAACTTGTGCAGGTGGAGTAACCGGTGTATTGTCTACGGTTATTTTGTGCGTATTAGTAGCACTATTACTCCATTCGCTGAAGTTTCCGAGAGAATCTTTCGCTCTAACCTGGACATAGTATATTCCTTCAGGTGTGCCGGTAGTCGCAATTTCAGATTCGGTCAAGTCGCCGCTAGCGTATGCAAGTAAGGTGTAACCCGCATCTGTATACGAACGGTACTGATAGGAAACTGGCCCATAAGTTGCAGTAGAATCGCTCCAATCAATCCTCTCGAGTTCTGCAGTTGTAACAACTGAGTTATGTGCAGGAATTCCTATAACTGGAGTAGAAACAGTTGGATCATTCAATTCAAAATTGTAGACGTTAATGTTTCCATTAACACCTACGGTAAGGGCATCCACATTACCATTAAAACCGCCCGCCCAACCACCGCCGGCTTTCAGCCAAACATTTGGATTCGTAGTATCACGGACGCCACCGTCGGGAAACTCGGTTTTCAGCTCATTCCAAGTACACGGTGTAGCTTGTGCACACGTTGAGCTAGCAGCAAAAGTGCCATCGCTGAGCCACCAGTTACCGGTACCATTGCCGGCGGCATCATTGAGAGTATCCCAAGTTTGCCAAGCACCAGTTGTCACGGTCTGTGTGTGGTATGGCTCATAAACAACACGGCCTCTAAACCCATTGTCACCGTCAGTCACGTTATTATCGAAATCAAACTGCAAAGCTACTGCCAATGCATCCGCCCCACTAGTTCGATAAGTGCTATATTCCAATTCAGTAATGTCTGCAAATTTTGTTTTCTGATATGCAGATTTTGCGATTACTTCACCGCGAGTACTATCGACGGCAAGGTTAACACTTCCAGTGCCGAGAGGCGGTGTTCCGGGTCCGTTCACAAAGCTTCCGCTACCACTAGCGGTAGGGGACTCTTGTATAAATACCCATCCCTGACTATTTGTAGGCGTAACAACATTCGTTGTCGATGCGGCACTTGCCAAAACCGGCACCACCAATACGGCTGCAAAGCCAAAAGCTAGCGCCGAACTTATTCGTTTTATAATCATTAAACCCTCCTTATTAGGTAGGGCTTAGTATACCCTTATGGCTATCCTGCGCAAGGTTTGACATAAGCGCAATTATCAT
>JBGTMN010000019.1:0-3852 GCA_041743525.1 Saccharimonadales bacterium (SeqCode)
CGCACTTATGCTATTGACGCTGCCAGGAATGTCATTTATATATTACGGCGAAGAAATCGGCATGAGGAATGTTCCAATACCGCCGGAATATGTTCAGGATCCGGCCGCGAAAGGTGATCCACTTCGAGGTCTTGGGCGAGATCCGGAGCGTACGCCGATGCAGTGGAATCCCGAAAATAACGCCGGCTTTACTGACGGCGAAAAAACATGGCTGCCAATTAGTTCGGATTATCAGGAAAGGAACGTTGCGTCGCAGTCTGAAGATCCAAAATCTTTCTTGTCCCTATATCGGCAGCTGACAAAATTACGTTCGGAAAGTCCGGCTCTAAAACAAGGTAGCCTAAAGACGGTACACACGCCAGCCCGCGATGTCGTCGGCTATGTGCGTGAAATGGGAGAAGAAAAATACTTGGTACTCATAAACTTTGCCGGCCAAGAGTCTACTTGCCGCGTACTCGAGACACAGCGTAGGCTGCTTGTTTCGAGCGCTTCTGGGTTATCGAAAGCAGCGGAGACAGGTGAGGAAATAATCCTCGGTTCCCATGAAGCTGTACTGTACCGCCTTCTTTGAGGGGATCGTATTTAATGGCCTTGAGCAGGCTGTCGACTGACGATTCGAGCGTGTACTTTTGCGTCGCCAGTTTTCTCTCAACTCCCGTCAATGGTCCTAAATTGATAGCCTTTGCCATGCCCTGAGCTAAAAGCTTTGGATTATCGGGTTCCACAAGCATCAATCCTCCGACGTTTGTTTCGGGTAATCCTCCAGAGCGCGATGCCACGACTCGACATCCGGCGTGCTGTGCTTCTACTGATACGATTCCAAAAAGTTCCTGCCAGTATATGTTGGTACTTGGCATGACAACGACGTCATGTTCTGTCATTAATTGTGCCATGTCGTCGGCGTTTTTGCGGGCCGGTACGACCTTGATGTGCGGATGAGCTGCAACAAGCGCGTGGACGATTGAACCTTCTTCTGTATGAGCGCCGGAAGTTGTCACCGTTAGCTCAAAATTCAGGTTTTTTAAAGCATCCATATGCAGCGCGGCCATAAGATTGTAAATGCCTTTATCCGGCGTTAGTCTCCCTGCGAACAGTAGTTTAGTAGCGGAGTCTTTTTTATGCACTTTACGCTTCGCATTTGCAAAATTCGGTGTGGCGAATGGGTATACGGTCGGCATTCGGCCGGCGGCTCCTCTTAAATGCCTCCGCCATAGCCCAGCTGCAAATTTACTGGCGGTAATGAGTTTTTTGTCGCTAAAAGCCGCCAGGTTGTACATAGTGTCGTTCCGGGCATATTTAGGAGGCGGGCAATGCAGAATGGCATATGATTGTTTTTTGGTGCGGACATCGAGTGGATAAGTTACGAATACCAGCGTGTCATCTAAATCTTCTAGTTCTTTTTTATCGTCTATCGACTGAAAAGTGATATCCGGGAAATCTTCTCTGCCGTCTTTTTCGCCGTGGCCTAAGGTGATTATTCTAGCAGGAATCCCTCGGCGCTGTAATTCGCGGATATGGCCGACGGTATAGCTCTCGGAGCCTCCCGCCCCAGCTAAAAATGGGTACCGAGCGCTCCAGACAAATGAAATCATAAATGTTTCCTTATCTTTAGTGATGCTTTACACTATAATCGATATTTTAAGGGTCTGTATGCGAAATATTCCTCAAATGTTTCCGCTTAACCCTGTTCCTAGTATACCTCAAAACCTGCTCTATTGCTTGCCGACTCTTTGTCATACCGCTTTATTAAGAGTGTATATTGACGGCACTTGGAGTGTTTTAAGCGACATTGCCAAGGATTGCGCTCGCAATCGAAAAGTATATGATCAGACCTATTACGTCAGCCACTGACGTGACGAGCGGCCCGCTAGCTACTGCAGGATCAATCCTGAATCTGGTAAGCCCAAAAGGCAGTAAGGTGCCTAATAAGTTGGTGACAACTATGATCGCCGCCATCGAAAGACCAATTATGAGCCCTATTTCGAAACCTCCCCGGAAAAAGCCCATGATCGAACTGAACGCACCGAGCGCAAGAGCCAGCGAAGCACCGACGAGCATTTCCTTGCCGGAAGTCTTGAACCAGTCGTTGGCTTTAATTTCGCCGAGGGACATCGCCCTGATCATAAGGGTTGCCGATTGTGCCCCGGCGTTTCCTCCGCTCCCTATGAGGAGCGGAATAAAGAATGCCAGCGCGATGGCAGATGACAATGTTTCTTCGAATGCAGCGATAACTCCCGAAGAAGCCAGACTTATCAGAACCAGTGCCAGCAGCCAGCCGGCTCGTTTGTGAAACAGTCTCCAGACACTGGCATGGGTGTAGCTGACATCTATCGGAACAATGGCAGCACCTTTGTGGAAGTCTTCGGTAGCTTCTTCTTGGGCAACTTCTACTACGTCGTCAAAAGTCACGATACCGAGTAATGAGTTGCGTGAATCGACTATTGGAATCACGGACAATTTATGTCGGTTCATGGCGTCGACTGCCCGCTCTCGGTCGTCAAAAGCAGATAAGCTGACAACTCTGTCGTCCATAAGCTGGTTCATTTTGTCTGATGTGTCCGATAGAATGAATGTATTCAGTTCAATAAAACCGATCAGGTGCCAAAGGTCGTCAACGACGTAAATAACGTTGATGGTTTCGCTTTCTTTGGCTCGACTGCGCATATGTTCCAAGGCGCGGGCCACGTCCCATTCGGCCTTGACCGCTACAAAGTCGGGTGTCATGAGTCGTCCAACACTTTCTTCGGGATATCCAAGCAATCGTACGGCCTCGGTACGATCTTCTGGTTCAAGCATGTCTAAAAGTTTCCGGGTGACTTTATCCGGCATCTCTTCTATAAGATTGACGCGTTCATCGGGTTTTAGAGCCTGTAATAGTTTAGCCGTCTCGTCATTCGTAAGGTACCGAAGCAAGGATTCTTCATGTTCGGCATCCAGGCGGCGGAAAACTTTAGAAGCCTGGTCTCGTGGTAAAATACGAAATAATATGACCTCGTGGGCCGGACTGAGTTCTTGAAACAGGTCAACGATAACGGGAGTGTGGTGCTTGAGCAGTTCTTTTTTGAGCTTCGGCCATTTTTCGGCGACTATAAGTTGTTCAATTTTCCTGGCCAGTTCGGGTATGTCTATTTTTTTTCGGGGCATGAGACTAGTGTAGTGGCTGTTCGCCGGTTAGGCAATTAATGCTCAGTTAAATGCGGCGAACGTTCTTTTTATTGCCGAGGGTGTCCAGGACGCTAAATATTTCGTCTACACTTATTTGGGATTTATTTAATCCGTCACCGGCATAATAACTCGCCTTTGGATCTGATCCGGTTATATTAGGGAGCGCAGCCCATTCTTTGGAAAGATTCTCGGCAAATTGTTCGCGCGATATGCTCTTGTTCATATAGTCTGTAAAACCGCGCCGATGCAGCAACGTGACGGCCATTTTATCCTGCATAGCTTCGTCAAAAATTTCTGATTTATCGAGCTTTAATTCTTTTACCAGGCCTTCGAGCGTCGGTCGGATAATCTGGTATTTACCAGCGGCGCTACTTGCGCTTCCCTGAGCGACGTATTCAATTTGCCAGTTTATGACCTCATCTATGGTCATGGAAGTAAGTTTTATGCCCGTCGTGCCGTCGTTAGTTGCATTGCCAAAATAGGCATTGTAATTGCCTCTGCTCTCGCCCTTGGCTATGGTATTGAGCAGGCTGGTGTAGGTTCCCATAGGATAGGTTGCAAATCCATCACCCCTGTTTATCATAAAAACTCCCGAAACAATTCCAAAAGATATGAGAGCAAAAAAGGCTAAAAATACACTCCTTTTGAGCGTGCGCATAAAACGTCTCGAATTGTACCGTTTCGTAC
>JBGTMN010000020.1:0-29471 GCA_041743525.1 Saccharimonadales bacterium (SeqCode)
ATTCAATAACCCTATATACTAGAAGTAGATGGACGCAGTAGAAGAAGTCAAAGCCCGGCTGAACATAGAAGATGTCGTGGGTGAATATATGGAGCTGAAGCGCTCGGGCCGCAATTTTAAAGGGCTCAGTCCTTTTAGTTCCGAAAAGTCGCCAAGCTTTATGGTGAGTCCGGAAAAGGGAATCTGGCACGACTTTAGCAGCGGCAAGGGCGGCACGATGTTTACTTTTGTCATGGAAATGGAGGGCGTAGACTTTAAAGAAGCGCTCGAACTATTGGCGCGCAAGGCGGGCGTGGACTTGGCGCAGTTCCGTGGCAAGGGCGGGGAAGAATCTTCTAAACACCGCAACCGGCTCTATGAAGCGATGGAACTGGCCGTAAAATTTTATCAGGTACAGTTCAGTAAAAGTACGATTGCCCTGGAATACGCGCTCAAAAAACGGCAGTTCAGCAAAGAAACCGCACTGGAATGGCAGCTCGGTTACGCGCCGAACACCGGATCGGCGCTGTGCGATTTTATGGTAAGCAAGGGCTTCAACGAAAAAGAGATTAAGGACGCTGGACTCAGCGCCCAGCGCTACCGCGGACTGGGAGATATGTTTAGGGGTCGTTTGATGATACCTTTGCACGACGCTCAGGGCCGGCCGATCGGCTTTACGGCTCGGCTCCTTGAAGACATAAAAGATGCGCCAAAGTATATAAATACGCCGCAGTCGCCACTATACGACAAAAGCCGGCATGTATACGGACTGCATCTGGCCAAAGACGGCATTCGCAAAAATAACTACGTAGTGCTTGTTGAGGGTAATCTTGATGTCATCAGCAGTCATCAGGCGGGAGTACGGCAGGTGGTGGCTACAGCCGGAACGGCCATGACGGAATACCATCTCAAAGCACTCAGTAAGTTTACGGGTGATATTCGCCTCAGTTTTGATGCCGATAAGGCCGGAATCAATGCTACGGAGCGGTCGATCCCGATAGCCAGTAAAGTTGGCGTCAGTTTGAGTATGGTGACGATTCCAAGCGGAAAAGACCCTGACGATCTCATAAAGCAGGATGCCCGTATCTGGGAAGAGGTCATTACTAAAAACCAATATGCGCTGGACTGGCTTATCGAGCGCTATACGACCCAGCTGGACTTAAAAAGTGCCCAGGGTAAACGGCGGTTCAGTGACGTCCTACTCCCGGTTGTGCGCCAGCTGCAGGATAGTGTGGAGCAGGATCATTACCTCAAAGCCATTGCGGCTCAGATAGGGGTAAGCCAAGACGCGCTCACCGACAAGTATCTTCACGTTACTAAAGCGCCGCAACCGGTAAGATTGAAGCAGGCCACACCACGGCAGGTCACCAAAGAAACAGCAAACCTCTTAAAAGCCCAGAACCGTTTTATGGCGCTCGTCCTGATGCAGCCGGCACTCCGAACATACATGAAACCGGTGACTCCCGAAATGCTATACACTGACGAAGCCCGGCAATTACTGGAATTTCTGGTCAAAAATCCTGGATTTAATGGAAAAATCATCGGAGACGCCTTACTTTTGCAGCCGGTGGCGGATTATGCTAAAATAGTAGCCGTAGCATACGAAGAGCTGTATGGAGACCTTGAGATGCCAGATTTGCAACAAGAAGTTGCCTGGCAACAGGTCCGTCTAATCGAAGCATACGTAAAAATGCAAAAACATGAAATACAAAATCAGCTTAAAGACGCCGATGATCCAACGATGCGTCAACTATTAGAACGAGTCAAAACGCTCGACCAGTTATTAAATGCCAGCAAGGGAGGACTCCATGCCTAGCGACAAGAAAAAACCAGCTTCCATCAGTCCAGAAGAGGCTCGCGCCGGATTATTAGAAAAAGCCAAAAAAGACGGGACGGTCAGCCAGAAAGATATTTTTGCCGTCATACCTGAAACACCCGAAAACACCGAAGCTCTCGACGCGCTGTATACGGAATTGGCCGAAGCCAATGTTGACGTTGTAACCCCCGAACCCGATGTAGCAGCGTTTACCAGCGAATGGGTAGAAGCCGAAGAAGAAGCCGAAGAAGTTGTTGACGGCTCGGCAGTGGTATATCTGGACGATGACGTCGCCGACGACTCCGTACGTCTCTACTTACGTGAAATTGGAAAGATTCCATTGCTAAATTCCGAAGAAGAACTAAAACTGGCTTACGAAATCAAAGCCGGTGACAAAGAGGCCAAAGACAAGATGGCCGAAGCGAACATGCGTCTGGTAGTATCTATCGCCAAGCGTTATGTCGGACGAGGACTCGATCTTCTGGATCTGATCCAGGAAGGTAACACCGGACTACTAAGGGCCGTCGAAAAATTCGACCCCGACAAAGGCTTCAAGTTTTCGACGTATGCTACATGGTGGATCCGCCAGGCTATCACCCGTGCAATTGCCGACCAGGCTCGTACTATTCGTATCCCGGTGCACATGGTCGAAACTATCAATAAACTACTGCGCACCCAGCGCCGCCTGACGCAGGAGCTGAACCGCGAGCCTTCCAACGAGGAAATCGCCGAAGCTATGGAGATAGAAGTCGACAAGGTCGAGCACATTATGAAGATCAAACAGGATATTTCTTCTTTGGATGCCTCGATCCGTGACGACGAAGAGGATTCCGTGTTGAGCGACTTCATAGAAGACGAAGACACCGTGAGCCCGGAAGAGTCAGCCACTAATCAACTTTTGAAAGAGCAGGTTAAAGAAATTTTGAGCGCGCTCACCGAACGCGAGCAAAAAATCCTGAAGCTACGTTTTGGTCTGGAAGATGGCAAACAACACACCTTAGAAGAAGTTGGGCAGGAATTCTCTGTAACCCGCGAACGCATCCGGCAGATTGAAGCCAAGGCGCTTGCAAAACTTCGCAAGCACAAAGACGCCAAAAAGTTACACGATTACATCAAATAAATTAAAATTGCTATCCTGGCTAATGGCTAAGTGATGGTTGTTTGTGACGCCTCTGTTATGGTAAGCTTAAGTTAAATGTACGGCAATAGCTACGGAAACAAAACAAAAAAATATCTTAGTATTTTTACCTTCAGCGGCATGGAGATACTCGGCAACATTACCATCGCTTCACTCCTTTTAATACTGCATTACGTTAAGGTGATTCAGGAATATTTGGGCTTGCCGCGGGACTTCGAATTTTCCAGCATCATCAAGAACGGCATGGACACGTTACTCAACAGTACGCTCGGACAGGGGCGAACAGAAGCATTTGTGGTAGGATTTTTCTGGGCACTGGTAGGGCTGGCGGTGTATGTTTTCTTGAAAGGTATTGCTAAGGCAATGTTCGACTTGGGCGATGGCATTGACCAACGCGGCTACGTGTGGCCTAAAGGTTCGAACCGTTACGGACCGCTAAAGCAGGCGGCGGAGCGTGCCGGGTTCCAGTTTGTGATTTTTATAGTGATTGTCATCTGGCTGTTGCAGCCATTAGCTCGTTTGATGGACGGACCGGTTTTTGTGGATGTTATAGGTGGCAGTAGTGTGATGCTGTATTCGGTATGGTTCGCCATGACGTTCGTGGCACTGCATGTACTAGTCGTCTTAGTTCGGCTCCTTTTGCTGAAGCCGCGGCTGTTCAATTAAATCTATTGTAATAATGTAATACGAGTCTGATGCCTTCTTATTTGTCGTGTCGTCTAAGGTATACTTAATAGGCAATGAAACAGAATATTATTGGAATAGCAGGTTCGAATGGCTCCGGGAAAGACACCGCCGGTCATATTTTAGTGAATCAACATAACTTTTTGTTCGTATCTGTTACGGAAATTCTGAGAATGGAACTCAGGCGTCAGGGGAAGCCTGTCGAGCGCGAAAATATGCGCGAACTCAGTGCCGCATGGCGCCGCGAATTTGGTTTCGGTGTTTTGATAGACCGGGCTTATCAGGAGTATGAATACCAGCTGAAGACACAAGGATATGCAGGTGTTGCTATTGCTAGTTTGCGCAATCCGCACGAAGCCGACAGCATTCATGAACTGGGAGGGGTCGTCTGGTGGTTGGACGCTGACCCGAAAATTCGGTATGAACGTATCCAGGCTAATGCCACCGCAAGACAGCGCGCCGAAGAAGATACGAAAACGTTCGAGCAGTTTTTGGCAGAAGAAGAATCAGAAATGCATACGACCGGCGACGAAGCGACTCTGGATATGAGCGCCGTACGTGATAAAGCAGATGTTTTTCTCGAAAATGCCGGTAATAGTCTGGAAGAGCTCAAGGCAGAAATAGCCAAACTGGTCTAAAAGACTACACGGATGATTAAACTTTTCGTCTGGCCTGCTTCGGGAGTTTCTTGTATTCGGGATTTTGACGCAGCGATCGATCAAGCAGCTGCCATAATTCTTTGAAGGCTCTGGCAACAACGGCATTTTTAATACGGATGGCCGAAGCGTCTTTTTCGAATCCTATTACTAAAAGTTCATCACCGGACACCGACCATTCTACCGGCGATGTATAATCGTCGGCATGCATCCAGGTGCGGGTCAGGTTTGTTTCGCGGTCTAAAGCGGGACTGGCGGGAGCTTCTGTGGTGTCGGGGGTGATACCATATCGCTCAGTGTTGTATTTTGCCGGAAAATGCCGAATCTTGCCCATGGCATCGTATCCGAGTACCGGGATGTCGGCGCGGGTTTTTATAAAGTAGATGGGCTGCTGCAATTCTGCCTGGCTTTTGTATAGAGAAACGACGAGGTCGTTGCCATGATATGACCTGACACTGCGATCGGTCGAAGTTTTTTCATATTTGCTTCGAAGTTCATTCATGGCAGCTTGGACGCCTTTTTCCAGTGCCCGCAATCGGTTCCGTTCTGCGGCGACTATTTCGGAGAGTGCAATCGGATCTTCTGCTCTATATACGAATTTTTTATTTATTTCTATCCGGCTAATTAGCTTGAGCTCCAGCAATTTCTCCAAAACTTTATAAGCATTCGAACGCGTCAGATCCAAAGCTTTGGCCAGGGCAGGAGGCTGCTGTTCGCCCTTGGCGAGTAGATACAAGTAGGTCTTTGCCTGGATTTCATTCAGTCCAGCTTGCATTAAAAGGTTTTCCATAAGCCGATTATAGCATAACTATTATGTTTTGTGAAGGACATTTTCACAAAATCCAGGTATTTAACAGATGTAAGATCACAATATGATTAATTTGTTTACATTTTCTAATAATATTGACATACTCATTGAGTATTACATAACTAAAAATTTTGGAGTTGTTATGAGCTTAGAAAGAGACTTTTCGAATTTCCATGCAGGAGATAACGTGTATGAGCTGGCTGGCGGCGTCGTTCCCGAACTGGCCAATAGGCTTGGTGTGGATGTTGGTGAAAATGCCGATCAAGAAGCATTAGGCCGGTTGGTAGGCGCAGTCGGTAAAAATAAAGTACTGCGAGATAACGAAGAGGTTACCGCAATGAGCACCGAAGAAATGGCAGAAATGGCTGTTAGATCGGGCATAAACCTTGCACTGAACCGCAGTCTCTGGACGCCGGATTTTTCGGTGGACGGTATCAGCGCACCTTATGTCGTAACTGGTGCGGTGGCGAACTGGCAAGATAGAACGGTTAGGCTGCTACAGGAAAGGGCGGCAAGTGAAACTCAACAAGAAACAGACGTTTTTGTTGTAACAGGAAATCGCGTCATGGATAGTCCGACCGAATTGAGTAACCCTCACGTAATACAATTCACTGAAAACTATGGCAAGGCGCCGACAGAAACTCAATATGCGGCGGAATATGTCATGCCAAAACTGGATCCTTGGGGCTACGAGACTTTTATGGAAGATTTCGAAACGGCCAATGGTGACGAGATAGCTAAATTATTTGTAGCTCGAAGACCGGAATTATTTGAAGCTGGAAGCAAATTGGTCTTCGCTCGCGTTGCAACTGCCGGAGTACAGCTTGCGATGCAATACGTGAAGGCAGCCAGAGACCAGAATCCTGGCTACGACGGTAATGTCGTGGAGCCTCAGGTTTATGTCGTAACCGACGAACGTCCGATTGCAAGAAACGACAGCGAAAAGAGCTTGCCGTTAGAATTCCAAGCTCCTCAGCCGGCACTACGTCAAATGGCTCTGACTGCCAAGCTGTTGGCGGAAGCAGCCAGGACCGTCGAGTAGGTACGCAATTATACCGTGGTTGTGAATTCTATGTTCACACGTTAGTTATGCACTGTGCGTAAAAATGTGTGTAACTTTTCGAATCACAACTTAACATACTACTGTTAATAAAAGAATATAAAAAATGCAGGCTGCCCATCGCCTGCATTTTTGATTTTAAAATCTGAAGAATTATCGGGGTAAAGATGCTCCGCAATCTTTGTTCCCCGTGTCTTTAGATATGGATATTTTTCCGAGTGTTTTTTTGCCAGGTATCCCGTCTTTCTTTAATCCGGCGTTGTCCTGGAATA
This sequence comes from Saccharimonadales bacterium (SeqCode), assembly GCA_041743525.1. Taxonomy (GTDB): domain Bacteria; phylum Patescibacteriota; class Saccharimonadia; order Saccharimonadales; family UBA4665; genus UBA4665. The sequence goes on from JBGTMN010000020.1 coordinate 6,414, forward strand.
GTTGCACGATCTCATACTCACGAGAACCGAACACTCCTGTTTCAGGAAGTTCCGGGCAGCCTATGTCGTTCAGTTTGGTCTGCATGTCTATAACGCCCGGTTTTTGACGTTCTACGCGAATCTTACTTCGGGAGTCTCTGGTTCCGTCGTCTTTGACAAGCGCTACGACGTAGGGCGTTTGGCGAGCTGTCGGTGCTGCTGACTGTATCGAGTTCTGTCTACTTTCGGCTGTATATGGATCTTCCGATGGCACAACGAGGCTTCCGGGAGGAGTAGTAGGGGTTTCTTGAGGATCTACCACCGTCCGCATCTCGTTTTCTCCTGGACTCCAGCCCAGATAAATAAGACCGAAATTATCTTCCATCTCGGCAGTAGGTACTATGCTTATTCGTCCTTCGCCATTTAAATTACGTATGTCGGTTCCGGCAACTTTATCTCCGCCCATGTATACCCCGACATGTCCATAGCCACCGTTATCATAAAAAACGTAGGCCCCAACCGGAGGGCTGTCGTCTACATACAGTTTATTAGAATTTTTCATGGCTTGATATTGCACGATTGCACTCTCATAGCCTGAACTGTCTTTACCCCAAATCATGGCTGCCGCCCGACCACAATACTCCAGGCATCCAGGCTTAAATCCGGAACTGGTTTGACGACCGGTACAGCCTTTTTTGAATAGAGGGCTCTCGAGGTTATCATTCATTTCATTGGCGCGGACGATAGCATCCTCGGCGCCGCAGATGGCAAGCTTATCGTTGGTAACGAATCTTGTCGAAACGCCGTCTTCGTAAAACGTGTTAGTTTTTTCGTAAGATTCGCGGATCATTTTGCCGGAACAGGTGGCCAGAAGCTGCGACCAGGGTTCTGAAGGTCCACTGTTGTCAGGAGCGACCTCTGCAGTTTCGTTCGGCGTCATGGCAGTTCGAATGTCGCGTATAGTCTGTATATCCGGCGTAAAACTGATGCCCGCCATTTCATCGGAAGTCGGAAGCTCGTAGGCTCCGCGTTCGTGCGCGGCAACACCGACTCCCAGTACGGTTACCAAACCTGCCGCCAAAACACGTTTCCGGGTCATTTCCATAGTACCTCCATTTATACAGCAGCCGGCCAATTATACCAAGAACAATCATTTACAATGCTGCAAATCAATGTAAATGTCCGTCACTTATCTTACAACTCATCAGTGAACATAAAACACGATCTGAAGTATACTGGCATATATGACAAAACCCGCCGCACCTGCAAATCAACCCCGAAAGAAACTGGCTATCATAGACGGCAAGAGTGTATTTTATCGTGGATATTATGCCATGCCGGGTCTGAGCACGCAGGACGGCACGCCGACGGGCGGGGTATTCGGGTTCGCCAGTATGGCGCTGGAAGTCATCAGAAGGCTTAAGCCGGATTACGTGGCGGTGGCGTGGGACAAACCCAAAACAAACATCCGTAGGAGGCTGGAACTGTATCCGGCCTACAAAGCAGGGCGCAAACCGGCTCCCGAAGATTTTAAAATCCAAATCCCGATTCTGCAAGAACTGTTAGAGGCTTTTAGTTGGCCGCTATACGAACTCGACGATTACGAGGCCGACGACATCATGGGAACATTGGCAGTGCAGGCAACCGCCCAGAACATAGAAACTATGCTGATATCCAGCGACTTGGATATGTTGCAGCTGGTAGATCCGCATGTGCATGTTTATGCTCTCAAAAAAGGTCTGAGCAACATCGAGCTGTATTCTCCCGAATCTTTTGAAGCCAAATACGGCATTCGGGTGAACCAGTTTCTGGATCTTAAAGCCCTCAAAGGCGACAGTTCGGACAATATTCCTGGCGTGCCCGGCATCGGCGAAAAGACTGCTATTCAGTTGCTGCAGGAGCACGAAACCATGGACAACATCTACCAGAACTTGGACCTTCTCAAAGATTCCGTCAAGCGCAAACTGGAAGCCGGCAAAGACTTGGCATATCTGAGCCGTGAACTTGGCGCCATCTGGACTGATGCGCCGATTCCACTCGATTTGGAAGCGACAGACGTTTCGCACTGCGACCCGGATAAAATCTCCGAAATACTTCATAAGCTTGAATTCCGTAGCCTCGCCAAGCAGTTGCCCGAAGTGATGCAGCTGATACCGACCGATGCTCAAAGCACCTTTCAGCAACAAAAACTGCCACCGAACACGCTGATTGGCACAAATGACGCGTTGGACGCATTAAAGCTGCCAAAAGACTCCAAACAGCTGATTATCCATGCCAGGGCCGCCGGACGCCACGGGCGCGACCCTCGGGTCATTATGTTTAGCCCAAGTCCGGAACAAGTCATAACCTTGGATATGGCGAAACTCGACCACGCCCGTGTCGGCTCAAAACTTCGCGCCTGGCTCGCCGATCACCCCGTGGAACTGCTCGGCTACGACATTAAAGCCAGTCTCAAGATTTTAAAAGAACTTGGTGTTTCTTGGCCGCCGGTAGGGCATGACGTCCTGATCGGCGCCTTTTTACTGAATCCACTACGCCGCGAGCAGACGTTGACCGAACTGGCCGAAGCCGACCTGCAATACGCCGGGGCGCCGCTGGAAAACATCAGCGATGAAGAGCTCATAGAACGAGCGCCGCAGATCGCAACGCTCATTGCGGCTTTGCATGAGCAACAGGCTGCCGCTCTCAAAGAAATCCCCAAACTTGCCGAACTGGCCAGAACTATCGAATGGCCGGTTATACCAGTGCTGGCGGGCATGGAATACGCCGGTATGCTGCTGGATACTAAATATCTCAAAAACTTCGCAGTTGAAATTGATCACACTATACTCGACCTGGAAAAGCAGCTGTATGACCAAGCGGGCGGTGAGCAGTTCAATATTGGCAGTCCAAGTCAGTTGGCCGAGGTTTTGTTCGAGCGTCTCAAATTGCCGACGCAAGGAATTAAGAAGGGAAAGACCGGTTATTCGACCGCTGCCAGCGAACTGGACAAACTGCGCGGCAAGCATCCAATTATCGACCTGATTACCCAGTACCGCGAAGTCGCCAAGCTCAAGAACACTTACGTTGATACATTGCCGAAACTCGTCGATGAACACAGCCGGGTGCACACTACCTTTAACCTGACCGTTGCCCAAACTGGACGGCTCAGCAGCACCGATCCAAATCTACAAAATATTCCGACCCGCACCGATCTCGGACGCCGGATTCGCACGGCATTCGTAGCCGGAAAGGGGAACAAACTAGTCAGTGCCGATTATAGCCAGTTTGAACTACGGCTGGCTGCCGTGATGGCCGAAGACGAAGAGCTGATTCAGATGTTCAACCGGGGAGCCGACATTCACACTGCCACCGCGGCGCTGGTATACGGCCGCCAGATGGAAGACGTCACCAAAGGCATGCGCCGGGCAGCCAAGATCATAAACTTTGGTATTTTGTACGGCATGAGCCCGCATGGTCTATCAATCGCAACCGGCATGACCCGTGAGCAGGCCGTAACGTTTATCGACAAGTACAAAGCTGTCAGAAAACCACTGTTCGATTACATGGACCGCACGAAGCAATTGGCCCGCGACCAGAGTTACGTCGAAACGTTACATGGCCGCCGTCGGCCGATGCCCGACATCCACAGTAGCAACTTCATGGTGCGACAGGGAGCCGAGCGCGCCGCTATCAATATGCCTATACAGGGTACCGAGGCCGACCTTATGAAGTTGGCCATGATAGAAGTAGACAAGCAGCTGCCCTCTGGTGCCACGCAGTTGCTGCAGGTGCACGACTCCATACTGGTAGAATGCCGCGAAGAGCAGGCCGAAGATGTCGCAGCGTTATTAAAGTCTGTCATGCGCAACATCTATGAACTGCCGGTTCGGCTGGATGTTGATGTAACTATTGCAGACAACTGGGGCGAGTTGTAGGGGCGGCTGCTCACGCTTGCGCAGCTTGGGCGGATAACTGTGCTCCTTCGAAAGGTAGTTGACAGAAGTTCACTCAAAGTATTAAATACGTCTGTTCGTCAGCGAATGCTGGTGATTCCGCTCTTTAGGAGGCTGTCATGACAAATCGTCCGAACTCTGTACGCGCGAACCTGCCCACGATCGGGTTCTTGCTCGTTGGGGCTCTTGCGTTCATCTTGATGGGCGTGTTCTTCACGGAAGATGTACCGAACGCAGTACGTGTACTGCCGTTCATCATCTCGGCCGCTAGCGTCCTGCTCGCACTGGGACTGGCTCTCGGCGTCCTGCCTGTCAAGAAGAACCGCCGCTAGCCGGCTGCGTCTCGACCCGCGCACTGCAACACTCATCGGCAACCGCCGTTGAAACTACTTCTCTGGAGGCCACAATGAACAACAAGTCGCTCATTGCGGTACTGTTCGTTGGTTCCGTGGTGTTCTTCGTGCTCGGACTGCAGTTGTTCAACGGCACAACTCCGCTGGCTCGAGCGATCGCAATCATCATCGGGGCCGTCTGCGGTGTTCTGGCCTTGGTCGTACTCTGCGATGCTCTTTCTCGGAGATTCAAGTAGACGCTGCGCCATGACCCCGCAAGAAGCCACACCGATCAGAAGGAGGTGAGATACATTCTCATCGTGGCAGTCGTGTTTGCGACGGTTTTTGCGATTGTCGCAATCACCCATGCGGCCAAAGGAATCAACGACAGAGACAGGAGGAGCTACGTTTGGGCCGTCTTTTGGGCTTGTTGGGCGATCGCATCGATTGTCTTCGCTGGCAAGTCCTTATCGTGACGGCAGCATTACGACAGTACACCTGACGAACAAAGCCTATCCGGCTATACAAGATGGCTCGGCACCTTAAACAGTGCTTCAGAGCAAACCGGAGGGCTGCAACTACAAGCCGCGAGAGATTCGACACGGACTTATCCGAGTACAGGGGCAGTGAGCTTCGACATCACGTTGTAACAAACGCAAGCCGCAAGCACCACCCTGGACTCTTCGTCCATTCTTTCCCTCGCGGCTTACTTCCCCTTATTCGCATAAACCGCATTATTGTAATGACGTATTCACGATATACTGAGGAATATATGGAAGACCAAACCGCCCGCCAACTCACCCGACAGTTAAAACTCCTGAATTTTTGGATTACTTTGTTCGGCACTATTATTATCATCGCATTTATCACCATCATCGTGCTTTTGTATCAGGTCTATTCCTTTACTCAAAACACCTCCCGCCGTATAGACGACATTCAGGAAAGCACCAGAAATACCCTCGATTTCCGCTCCAAAGTCTGCGAAACTGACAGACTCGGCGGACTGCTGCAAGATCGCAGCGAAATATGCCGGAACGAATAATTTTTGTAGCATAAGAAACTCATTGCGGTATAAAGTATCGTTAAACGGCTACTCTGGTCGGGTAAAACAAAATAGGGCTGAAATGCTGAATCGGTATGTCTTATTTTAGGAGCAGGGGACCCACTTTGCTGGCCCATTCTTCGGTCCCGGGACGTCCGGCTTCCCACAGGAACCCGCCACCAATATCAGGATGGTTCTCTTTGATGTGGCTGAAGTTGTCGATACATTCCTCGACCGTCCAGTGTTTTTCGGTGTTGTCTACCATCATCCCGACGCCGATCTTACCGATAGGGATACCGACGGATACCAGCGAATTTACGCGATTCAGCGCATCTTCCTTGCTAACGGCAGTATCGTAAAATTGCCATCCTACGAAATCTAGGGCACCAGCTTTCTCTAGCTCTACTGCAACGGGCGGGTAGGAGTGTATGGCGCCCCCACCTGGGGCTAATGTAATAGCGAAGTCGGATCCCCGTAAACGCTTTAATTCTGTTGATATCCAGACGATGTCGTCTCCATTTAGCGTCGAACCCTCGACATCCCAATCTATGCCATCCAAAGGAACTTTGCTGTTAATGTCCATTACTCCGTCTACGATTCCCTGGCGATTGGATGTGTTGATGTGTCCGTGCGCTCCGCCGAGCGACAATATCATGCGGACGCCGCGGTCTCGCAGATCATCGGCTTCAGAAATAAATGTGTCCTCTCCTTGGTCTGTCCAGCCGACCATGCTAGGCGGATCTCCCTGGGCAAACGCTAGGTATACGACATTGATATTAGCGGGCGTAGAAGACAAAGGAGGTGATTCCGACGTGTCCCACATCATATGATAGATTCCGGCAGCTTTTTCGGGGAAGGGCATGGGATCTTCGCTCGCCGCGTCGACTGTCTCAGGAGTCGATTGGCTGAATGTCTCTGGGGCTGTATTGACGCTAGGTGCAGTGTAGACGGGTGCGGAAGTGGTGCTTTCGGCGGTGAATTCATTATCGGTTGCAAAGCCTTCGCTGATACTATTCAGCAATTCAACTCCAGATGAGTAAATTCGTGCTGTTTCATCAATGCTTGGGACATCGTACGCATTTGGGTATTGCGACGCAACGATTACACCAAGAAGCGTAAAACCGGCTAGCGTACGTTTTCTGGGTATCTCCATAAGTATGTATATTTATAATACAAAATTGATTAAAAGCCAAGTATTATAATCATGCTCGACTGCAAGTTACGGATTGAAAATACCATACTGTCATATGTAATTATGCGGTCGATAGGTAAGTCCCGTAAATCACCAAGAGAGTTCCAGATTTTATGGCACTAGCGTTACTTAAGGAGCAGGGGAGCTACCCGGTTTGCCCAGTCGCCCGTTCCGGCCCGTCCGGCTTCCCATAGATAGCCTCCACGAATATTCGGATGACTGGCTTTTATGTAGTTGAAGTTTGTAATACATTCATCTACGGTCCAGTAAGTATCGGCATCGCCCACCATCATACCAACGCCTATCTTATTTATTGGAATGCCTGCCGAAACAAGGGAATTTACGCGTGACAATGCCGCTTCTTTGCTGACGACGGTGTCATAAAACTGCCAGCCAATTAAGTCTAGGGCATTTGCTTTGTGGAGTTCCACGGCAACAGGTGGGTATGAGTGAATATGACCGCCTCCGGGTGCCATCGTGATTGCGAAGTTCGACCCTCTTAATCTTTTGAGTTCGGTGGATATCCAAACGATATCGCCTGCGTTCAGGGCGGAACCTTCAATGTCCCAATCGATTCCGTCGAGCGGAATTTTGGAATTAATGTTCATGATGCCATTGACGAAATTCTGGCGGCTAGACGTATTTACATAGCCCTGGGCGCCACCGACCGATATCACCATGCGTACCCCTTTAGCCCGCAATGCTTTAGCATCGGTCACGAAAGAAGCTTCTCCTTGAGCAGTCCAGCCGACCAAGCTCGGTGGATCTCCCTGAGCAAACGCCAGATAAATAACATTAATGTTTGCGGGCGTCGTAGATAATTTCGGAGATTTTGAATTAGACCACATCATGTGGTAAAGTCCGGCAGCTTTCGCCGGGAAGGGCATTGGAGCCGTTCCGGTAGTTCCACCAGGGTCGGTCGGTGTGGTTGATCCTGACGCGAATTTTACAGATTTCCCGTTTGATACCGACTGGTCGCCAATGACCGTAGCTCCCGATGAAAGCGTTCCGTTCTCCGGTTCTATATTGACGTAGTGACCATTTGCTCCGTTTTCAACTGTTACGATAGCTCGGTCGACTGCCGCTGCGGCCTGTGTTGCGCTTGGGTTTTTCGTGCCGGTCAGGCGGATTCTCATGGTGTGTTCACCAGAAGATAGAACGGGCGAAGTATAGAGCAGGGTATTGTCGTATCTGGTCGCGCTGTAAAGGTCTACCATAACTTCACTGCCGTTATCAATGGAGATGGCAACTATACCAGCTTGGGGTGATTTGGCTCCGTGGTATTCCGCTTTTATGCCATTGAAGCGTAGTGTCGCAATATCGCCCGCCTGGGAAGAAGAATGATCGTCCCCCATGTACTTCGCAGGTTCACCAGTGTAATGTCTCCATCCTGTTCCGCTATACTGCCATTGATTGACGCCTGACCCAATGACATTGTCATTAACGATAACAGTGGTCGTAGACGCCTTGGTCAGGACGAGTGTTGTAACTCCAATTATAGAGATTAGCGCCACGACGATTAGCAAAATTCTATGTTTTAGTACTGCAATTTTTTTTCTTTTTTTTGCTGATTTTTTGGTCATGCTCAGTACTTTACGGTTCATAATTACGCTTATGTTAGCACGGACCGTACATACGTGTAAACATAAGCCTTGTATTTATATAATAAATGTGATACTATATATCTAACTATAGCCTTATTGCTGTAGGTTAGGAAGTTTATCGTTATGAGATATCTAGCAGGATTTATAGTATTCATCGCCCTTATTATATTCGTTTTCGTCCTGATTTTCAGGGGTGGAGGCGATCCCGAGCCACAGCCTCAAGCAAGGCTTATTGATCGTGCGAATACGTCTACAGAGGTTCGAATGACCGAAGAGTTTGCTATTACGGCAGATCAGACGCACCGTCAAGTTGTCATTACGGTCGGCCAGAACTCTGCTTCTTTGACGTTTGAAAGAGGCTACGAAGGGGATGTTATTCGAACGCAATCTTATACGAACAACCCTACGGCTTACGCTCACTTCTTACGGGCACTGGATATTGCCGGCTACACGAACGGTGATGATACCGAAGCAAACCGAGATTGGCGTGGCTACTGTCCCCAGGGCCGGCGCTATATTTATGAGATTGTAGATGGCACTGAAGTGAGTCAGCGTTACTGGTCGACGACTTGTGGCAATAAGTTCGCCACTTTAAAGGGTCAGTCGAATTTGATTCGCCAGTTATTTGTGCAGCAGATTCCTGATTACAACGCACTTATCCGTGAACCGATGAACTAATCTGGCTGCCTAAATCTGTCCTCTTATCAAAAAAATGTAATAGATTTATACTAAAAGGCATGATCAGAGCGATAATTTTTGATTGTTACGGTGTACTGACCTCGGACGGCTGGTTGCCATTCAAAAAACACTACTTTTCTCATGATCCGGAGTTACTTAAGGAAGCTACCGATCTCAGCAAGCAGAAAAACGCCGGAATGATTACGGAACGGGAATTCGTTGAGCGCGTAGCGGCGCTCAGCAAAGTATCAAAAACAGATATACTAGAAGCTGTTACGAGTAGTGTGCCCGACTATGATCTTTTTGCATATATCAGGGAAGAGCTGAGCGGAACATGTAAAATTGGCATGCTATCAAACGCCGGCTCTAACATGCTGGCCCATTTGTTCGATACCTCTCAGATTGATCTTTTCGACGAGATTGCTTTGTCGTTTGAAACGGGTTTTGTAAAACCATCTAGAAATGCCTATGTTGATATCGCCGCCCGCATGGGGGTCGAGCCGGAGGAGTGTGTTTTCGTAGACGATCAGCCGCGGTTCTGCTCGGCTGCTCAGACAACTGGCATGCAAGCGATTGTATATCAGGATTTTGAGCAGTTTCGCACTGAATTGCAGCATATCCTAGCTTAATAACCGCGGCCTATCGCAATACTTTAGGCGATACGGAACACTAGCTTTTTGTCAGTATCGGCAGCCTGCTGTATCTGTTTCCATTGCATGCGAAGCGTATTGACGAACGCCGCCCCCTGGGCGCTTATGATAATGTCTTTATCGCTGACTTTTACTTCGATACTCTTGTCGTATTTTGAAGCAATATACTTTTTTATTCGAACCGATTCGGCGGGTTCGTCGAAGTCACGGTTTTGTAATATGTCTGACAGTGAATTACTCATGGATTAATCATAGTATATATCACACTACAATAAACTGGACATTTAATACCCGGAGTGGTGTACTAGGATAAAGGAGTCTTTTGTACATGTTTAGTGCCCTGATTAGACCGGTTTCGTACAATGCCGAGCCTATACCCAATCCTGAGCCCAGTCCGAGATCTATAGAGTTAGACGAGGCGCTTTTGATTAGAGATGCGCTATTATTTGCTGCCAGCCAGCCGACTCGAAGAGCTCCCGTATACGGGGAATTAGTAGAACAGTCCGTAGATATAATCGATAAAACGGCTCTTCTCCAAACGGCACCCGCCGCACTGGACGAACTTAGAACTATTCCCAGACAAAAAAACCGCTGCGCAAAAAAACCGGTAGGTGATGATGACACCGGAAATTTCAAAATTCATGCGATTTTAGAAGGTGATACCGTAGACACGTCTCCCGAACTGAGCCCTATGGATTTTAAGGTGGCAGTTATGAATGTAATCGACGAGATCAAAGAATTACACGATCTTCGACTGAAGCTAAAGGAAGCTCGAACGACGCCATTGACGTATCCTTTGGAGCGGCGTCGAGACGTAGCCAAAGCTCTCAAACGGTTTGCGCATGGCGATCAAAGACCAAAGGCCCTGGAAGAAGTCCAGCGTTTCTTCGATAATCATGAAGAGTACAGAGTGGGCGTACTGCCGGCTGTATGGCCAGTGACACGGAGTGTTCGTCGGGCTATAGGAACTGCCAAGAACCGGGTTATATAAAGCACTCCAATAGCCCTTGTGTCTAAATATGCTGCGCTTGCTACAATAGCGTGTATGCCAGAACTTCCAGAAGTAGAGACCGTCAAACGTGGACTTGAGCGGTTATTGCCAAATCTGGTTATAGCCGACGTTGCACACGATAATCCCAAGAGCTTCCCGAATCCGCCGGAAGATGTCCGCCAGTTTATGATTGGTGCGTCAGTTACTGCGGTAACGCGCCGGGCCAAAGTACTGATGATAGAGCTCAGCAGCAAATACAGCCTTATTATCCACCTGAAGATGACCGGACAACTCGTATATCGGGGCGAACAGAATTTTGGCGCCGGACATCCCAATAAAAGCTTGATAGGCGAACTGCCGGATAAGTCCACCAGGGTAACAATTTCGTTTCAAAATGGTGCCCGTTTATTTTTCAATGATCAGCGCAAGTTCGGCTGGATGCGCTTGATTCCGACAGTCGAAATACCTATGATTGATTTTTTTCGGAAAGTCGGGCCAGAGCCGCTGAGCGCGGATTTCAGTTGGCAGGATATGCGCGGCAGGCTTCTGCGGCGCAAAAACACCAAAATCAAAGCGGCGCTGCTCGATCAGTCAGTGATAGCCGGAGTGGGGAATATCTATGCCGACGAGAGCCTGTGGGGTGCCCGTTTACATCCGATAACCCTGGTGCGAGATATCTCAGACAGACAATTCCGCGCTTTGCACCGGTCTTTACAGGACGTGTTACAGCTCAGTATCGACAAAGGCGGATCGACAGACCAGCATTATGTCGACGCCGAAGGCAACCGCGGCACATACCTGACGTTCGCAAATGTTTTTCGTAAAGAAGGCCAGCCGTGCGCCCGTTGCGGTTCAGTCATCGAAAAAAGCCGGGTCGCCGGACGGGGAACGCATACTTGCCCGAAGTGCCAGCTAACATAGCGGAAAGGCTGTTCAGAGTGACAAATATAAGGGTTGAGCGGCCTTCGACGCAAGTATCAATAACGGGTTCGAATCAAATACTAGGTAGTCGGATCAAAAGGAATGTACGACCAGACATTATGTTACCTGCACAATTTTTTGAGTAACGTAGTAACGCTGTCCGGCGATTCTATGCGGTAGCGGGCGGCAGTTCTGCCGCGGCCGACTTTGATAGTGTAGGCACTGAGTGGTAACGCTTCGAACATGTCTTCGTCGGTTGCGTCGTCGCCGATGGCTAGAATAAAATCGACTTCAGCGGTTAGTAGGCTGCGGACAGCCGCACCCTTGTTGATGTTTGCCGGCTTGATCTCAAGAATCTTGCTACCGTTTTGCAATACCAAGCCATGTTTTTGTGCCATTGGCTTTAAAAGGCGGCGAAGGACTACCAGATATTTCTGTGCAAAATATGCCGACGCCCGACGGTAGTGCCAGACCATGGAATACTCTTTGATTTCTAGATGAGCGCCGGGCGTTAGTTCCGTGTATTTAGCCAAAGCCGGCAGCAGTTCTTCCTGCCACTCGGCGTGCGGTTTTATTTCGTGTTGCCAACGTTTATGACCCGCAGGACGCCGCAGAGCGCCGTGTTCGCCGATAAGCGTTGCAGGGATATCATGCAGCCATTTTTCCAGATCTTTACGGCTCCGGCCGCTGAGTATGACTAATTGAGTGTTATTACTCTGAGCCACGCTCATCAATAACTTTTTCGTGGCGGCAGGGAGTTTGGCGTTATTCGGATCGGCTACGAGAGGCGAGAGTACGCCGTCGTAATCCAGAATAAGGAGTGGATTCCGAGCCAGGCGATACATATCTATCATGTCACGTTCCCGTATGGGATTCAGCTTGCGGGTAATATGTGGAGTGGCAGGAATCGGTTGCTGTAAATTCCGCATAAAATTGCCTGTCCAGGTGTGTATAGTGTGAGTTGCTACCTGTTCCTGCATGGTTCCGATACGTCTTTTTAGTTCTTTTTTCGGCATCGTTACTGCTTTAGCAAGCGCCTGAACAAGTGTCTTCGGTTTTGCGGGATTTACCATGAGAGCGTCGGTCAGCTCGTGGGCAGCCCCGGCGGTTTCGCTCAATATAAGAATGCCGTTGTCACCGCCCTTGCTGGCTATATATTCTTTGGCGACCAAATTCATGCCGTCTCGTATCGGGGTAATAAAAGCGATGTCCGCTACCTGATATAGAGCCGCGACCGACTCGAACGGCAGCGACGTGAACCGGTAATCTATTGGCTTCCAGTGCCGGGTTTCGAATTCTGCTTTTATAAGACTGACGAGTTCCTCGACTCGTTCTTTGAGCTTGGCGTACTCGTCTATTTCGGTTCGTGAAGGAACCGCTAACATAATCATCACCACTTTGCCGCGAAATTGCGGGTTTTGCTTCAGAAAATCGTAATAAGCCTGCAGTCGTTCGACAAGTCCTTTGGTCGGATCCAGCCGGTCAACGGTCAGAATTATTTTCTGATTCTTGTATTTGCGCCGCAAGACATCAGCTTCTTTTTGTACTGATGCCTGATTGCGGGCATCAGCGAATTTGTCGTAATCTATGCTGATAGGGAAGTCGGTAACCCGCACAACGCGATCACGAAGTATCACGCTTTTTTCCTGGACGATCTCACGGGTCAGGCTGGTGCAGGCATCGAGGAAGTCATCGACATAGCCGGGAGTATGAAACCCAAGCAAGTCAGCGCCGAGCATGCCGCCCAGCAGGGCCTTGGCAGAAGGCAGATTCTTGAGTTTATCGGCGCCAGGGAAAGGGATATGCAAAAAGAATCCGATCCGCCCTTCCGGTCGGGCTTTGCGGAGCAGCAGCGGCAGTGTTAACAGCTGATAGTCGTGAACCCAGACGACACTGTCTTCGTCGCTGAGCGCCAGTACCTGATCGGCGAATGCCCGGTTAACACTGTTGTAGGCGCTCCAGTATCGCTCGTGTTGGTCGAAATTGACCGGCAGATCATGGAACAGCGGCCATAAAATGCTGTTGCTGTAGCCGTTATAAAAGTTATCTAACTGTTTTTGCTTCAAGAATACCGGGTAACAGTTATTTTTGAGCAGTTCATTCGTGATGATTGTCTTTTCATGCTCCGACAAATCGTCACTGGCGATACCCGGCCAGCCGATCCATTTGTTGCGCTTGTCGTCGACGTACGAGGCAAGGCCCGTCGCAAGCCCGCCTATGCTCGGATAGAATTCAAGTTTGCCGTTAGAGCCGCGTTTTACGCTAACTGGCAGCCGGTTAGAAACAATTACAACTGATGACCTCATGTCTGCTACTGTTTATAGCACATTTTCATCGTCCGGAGAGAAAAATACGTCGTCATTTTTATAAAGTACCAGAATTATTCCGGTGATTGAGGTTTAAATAATGCATTTCACGGTAAACTTCACCAGGAAACAAAAAAGCAGAGGAAACATCGTTCGGACCGTTTCTGAGCTATAATTGAGCGGTGATAAGTATTCTTGCTGGGACTAACTCATTTCTGCTACGCCAGGAGCTTCGTCGGCGCGTCGATGAGTTTATTAAAAAATACGGCGACATGGGATTCGAAAGGCTCGACGGCGACGAAGCCAGCTATGAGCGTTTGCAGGAATCGGTGCAAAGTTTGCCGTTTCTAGCCGACAAAAAAATGGTGGTTATCGAACGTGCCGGTTCCAACAAACAATTTGCTGAAAAAGCTGCCGATCTGCTCAAGGAATTACCCGAAACTACCGATCTGATAATCGTCGAAGGGAAGCTCGACAAACGCATGGCGTATTATAAGACGCTCAAAAAACAGCCGGGCTACCAGGAGTTTAACGAGATGGACGAAAATGGCCTGATCCGCTGGCTTATTAGTGCTGCGCGTGAAAAAGGCAGTGCGCTTAGTTCGAACGATGCTCGTTATCTTTTGGAACGGGCTGGTCCAAACCAGGCAAAACTTGCCAACGAACTCGAAAAGTTGTCAATCCGCGCCGGAGAAAAGATTTCCCGTAATCACATCACTGAACTGACACCACAAACGCCCCAAAGCAGTATTTTCGATCTGCTGGAAGCTGCATTTTCCGGGAATAAGCGGCGCATGCTCGATTTGTACCATGAACAGAGAGTCCTAAAAGTTGAACCGCAGCAGATTGTAGCCATGCTGGCCTGGCAGCTGCATATATTGGCACTGGTAAAGGTTGCCGGAGATCGCAGCTCAGATGCCGTAGCGCGCGAGGCAAAGCTAAGCCCCTACGTCGTAAAGAAAACGGCAGCCATTGCCCGAAACATCAGCTTAGCAGAAACCCGCCGCTTAATTGCTGAGCTTCTCGAAGTAGACAGGCGCCTGAAAAGTGAAAGCGTACACGCCGATGATGTGTTGCAGCAATACCTCCTTGCAGTTGCGTCGTAAACAATACCTATCTGTAGGGTGAGTGATTTTTAAATCCGAAGCAGACTATTGCAAAAACAGCAACAATATGCTAATGTTTAGTAGTAATGTTCCAAAACAAAAATCAACCGCCGTTCCGCTATGACCCCGAGCAATTCGCTCCTACCAATTACCAAGGTCCTCAAAACACTCTGGGGCGGATGGCTGTATACAACCACGAGCAAGCCGCTTCATACGATCTTACTGCCGGGCACATGCAGGATGGTTTTGAATGGGCCGAACAACTTGCACAAGACAAAGCAGACCCGAGATTGTACGGCCGAGTCGAAAAAGTCGCTCATGTAGTTATGGGAAAAAAATTTCAGTCGCCCGAAGAAGTCGCTGTGATTACTCAGGTTGCCGGTCTGCCAAGACCTATTGCGTTGTATCAAGACGAAGTAAAGATTTATGAAGGAAAGACTGCCGAAGAGCTGAAGAATGTCAGGGAAAAATTGTTGGGACTGGACGTAGAGCAACATCATACTGCTTCACGAGATTTGGTGTATAACAACATTCCCGTATGGCTCGCAGACAGGTGGTTGCTCCATAACGGGGAAGATATAATGAAACCCTCAATGCCAGATACAAAGCCTGCACGGAAAATCATTCCTATTACTGAATGGTATGCCAGCGAAGCGACAGATGAGCAACTGCTGAGTTTACTGAAGTGGCATACTCACATGATGGAACAGAGGCAAAAAGTCCCGGAAACTGTAGAAGCTATCGACAAGGTGAAACAACGATTCGCTCGACAGGTCGCAGACGGTATAGCGGCGGGCTGGATACGTCCGGAAGCGGGCGTCAGCAAAGAAGATGTCGATGATACAGAAGTAATAATCGGTGATGTGTTCGACACCTTGGTGCATGGCAAGGGGGGCTACCATATCTATGGAAATAATGCGGTAGTAGTGGCAGCAGGCCATAGCCAGGATACGACACAGAAGCATATTAATGAATATCTGCCTCATGAACTGACGCATAGGCACCTTGGTCAGCTTGGTGGTCGGGCGCTAAACGAAGCGCTTACGGAGCACATCAGGCAAAGCTTGGAATTCGGTAAGCCGGAAATTATAAATCCCGATGACCGCGAAAATGATTCAAAAATTTATTTTGAAGAGCGTCAGATGTTGCACGATTTGATGGACGGCATAGACCCGGTATTGGCCACGCTGGCGTTTACGGGCGGACAGAAAGAACTTGAGGATTTTGAAAAAGCTTTGAACGACCGATGGCTTATTGCTGGTGAGGAAGGCGTATTGAATATGGTCAATCGCAGGATAGCCGTATATGAAGCAATCTGCGCGAATGCAGGAATGAATGAGCGGCTTAGTCAAGCGCGGGCAGTACAAGAGGTAAGTCAGGATCTTAAACTGCAGCCATTTATGGTATTTGCAGAAAAAACCAAGCAACAGACATTTGTAAAAACATGAAAACCGCCCGGCTAATACGGGCGGTTAAAAGTAGCTGTAGGTTAAAAACTATTTGTCAGCTTTTTTCGTTGCAGGCTTCTTTACAGGAGCTTTTTTAGCGACCGGCTCGGTGGTAGCTTTGGTTGCTGGCTTTTTTGCTACTGGTTTTGTGGCAGTAGCCTTAACAGGTGCTTTTTTAACTGCAGCAGGCTTCTTAGCGGTTGCAGGTTTCGCAGCAGGTTTCTTTGCTGGAGCTTCGCTTGAAGCAGCCTTGGCAGCACGGGCAAGCTGGGCTTTCTGGCGGGCGGCTTTATTTTTGTGGATAATGCCTTTTTTGGCAGCCGTGTCTAATGAGCTCTGAGCCTTGGCTTGTTCGTCGGCAGATTTTGAGCCGCCGGTAACTGCCTTATGAAAAGCCTTTAACGCGCCTTTTAGGCTGCGCTTGGTCTTTGAGTTGCGGATAGCAGCTTTTTCAGCTGTGCGGACACGCTTTTTAGCTGACTTGATGATTGGCATGGAATATTCCTCGTCTTAACTTGTACTTAGTGATTATAGAGTTTGCTCTGAAGCGAAATTATACACATACGACAACATTTTGTAAAGAGATGCCATACCTTTCGACCAAAGAAGATACTAGAATAGTATCGACACATCATTATGATTATGGTAATCTGGGGGCAGATAGTTAAAATCAAAGACAATTCAGAATGAATGATCAAAAACAACAGATAGTAGCCCAGCTCAAAGAAGCCAATAATGTCTTGGTGACGGTCAGCAATAGCCCAACGCTAGACCAGTTGGCGGCCTGTATCGGACTGACCCTGATACTTTCGCGCATGGACAAGCACGCCACCGCCGTTTTTAGCGGAGAAATCCCATCGGCTATAGAGTTTTTGAAGCCGGACAAGACCATCGAAAAGTCCACCGACAGTTTGCGTGATTTTATTATTTCTCTGGATAAATCAAAAGCCGACAAACTCCGCTACAAAGTCGAAGACGAAGTCGTCAAGATATTCATTACGCCGTATCGCCAGAGCATTTCCGAGAAAGATCTTATATTTAGCCAGGGAGATTTAAATGTCGATGTCGTGGTCGGCCTTGGCATTCACCGTCAGCAGGACCTAGACGATGCCATTACTTCTCACGGCCGAATTTTGCATGACGCGACAGTTATCTGTATAAACAACACGCCGGTCACCGAACTTGGATCTATTAACTGGCTCGACCTGAGCGCCAGCAGTTTGTCTGAACTCGTTGCGGCACTGGCCATTGATCTTGGTGATGATGTTCTGAATGAGCAGAGCGCTACAGCCTTGCTGACCGGGGTCGTTTCGGAAACGAATCACTTCGGCAACATCCACACCACGCCGCAGACACTGACAGTCAGCGCCAAGTTGTTGGAGGCAGGAGCAGATCAGCAGCTGGTAGCCGACAAAATCCAGCCGGTTATCGCGCCAGTAAACGCACAGGATGCGCTTCAGGCGCAGCAGAAAAAAGAAGACGGCTCACTCGAAGTTGTTCATGATGGCGAAGAAAGATCGGGAACGCCAATTAATCCTGAGTCCCCGTCGCTCAGCTTGCAAACTGCGGAGCCCAATCAGCCTATGCCTGCCGGCCTTGAAGCACTATCCTCTTTGATGGGCGAGGAGAATGGTGGATCTGGCGAAAGTACGCAAACTTCCGATGCTGATAGTAGAAAAGCGCAAGCCGCTCCTGCTGGCGGTGATCAAAATCAAACTGAACCACAGCCTTCCGGAGAATCTAAGAGCAATGACCCGATGGTCACCGGAATTTTCCCGCAGCCACTCAATGGTCCACTCCACCCCTTAAAAATTTCAGCTGATTCTTCCGCGCCTGTGCCTGATTCGCTCGCACAAACAACTCCCGCACAGATGCCCCAACAACCCGTTGCCGCGCAAATGCCTCAAACAATGCCAGTGCCCGACCAGCAACCAGGACCTGGGCCGCAGTTCCAGGCCGCGCCTGATACGTTGAGTGCCATGCCTCCCGGCACGCCGACGCCCGCCGTAGATACGAATAAGACTTTGGCGGAAATAGAAGTCGCCGTCAACAGTCCGCATCTAAAAGAAGAGGGAGTAGATAGTGCCCGCCAAGCCGTCGAAAGCGCTTTGGACCAAAAAGGGGACGAATCGCCACTGGAACCTTTACAGGCATTGAACGCACAGCCTGTAAATCTGGATCTGGGTCATGGTAATCCAGCGCCTCAGCCATCGCCAATCGAAAATTCGGCTCCACCGCAGCACCACGACAACGGTCTTATTCAGGCTGATCCGTTTGTCGTAAAGCCATCAGATCCGCCAAATCCTGCGATAAACGAACCGGCCCCGCTGAGCATGTCGCCGCCCGACCAGCCTTTCACGATGCCGATTCCATCGTCTTTCAATCCGCAGCCGGCGCCACCTAGTCCGCCGCAGGTAGCGAACATGCCAAACCAGGGGCCGCCTCCGCCACCTTCGATGCCGCCTCCCGGATTCGGCAGTTAACCCGCCGCGGGCGTGGTATTATCGCTAGATGCAAGGAATGATACTCGTCGACAAACCGTCCGGCTGGACTAGTTTTGATGTCGTCAATTATGTCCGGCGCATCGTAGCTAACGCCGAAGGCAAGAAGCCGCGGAACGTAAAGGTCGGGCATACCGGCACGCTCGATCCATTGGCTACCGGCTTACTGGTACTACTCGTTGGCAAAGAGTACACCCGAAAGGCCCAGGAGCTGACGAAGCTGGACAAGACTTACGAAGTGACTCTCAAACTTGGTATTTCCAGCACGACCGCAGATGAAGAGGGCGAAAAAAATGTCGTATCTGATTTGCGACCGTCTCTGGGAGAAATCGAAGCTGCTCTAAAAACATTCACCGGTGATATCATGCAGACGCCGCCAGTATTCTCGGCAATGAAAATAAACGGTCAGCGTGCTTACAAACTGGCCAGAGCCGGGCAGGAAGTTGAAATGAAAGCCCGCCCGGTAACTATTTATGAAAATACACTGCAAAGTTATACCTATCCGTTCGTTACGTTTATAAGCAAAGTATCTTCCGGGACATATATCCGGTCACTGGCAGTCGACATAGGAGAAACGCTGCACACTGGAGCATATATGAGTGATTTGCGTCGCACGCAGGTTGGAGCGTTCGACATCGCGGACGCCGTAGATGTCAGGGATATGACGGCCGAACAGCTTGCCGCGGCAATCAAAGAATCATAGCTACGGGTCGATACGTCTACTGTCAGGTAAGAGTTATTGTTTTGAGTTTTCCGCAAAGTACACTTTTGGGTAGCATATTCTCGTTTGGTAAGTGCGCATTATCACAAGCATGATCTCTTGACAATGTAGCCGGACAGGAATATACCGGAAACATAAGCTTTATTGGGGTAATTTATGCAGCAGTACCAAAATATGGGCTTTGTACACGAATATAACGTAAGTCTCAGTCGAGTATAATATTGACATTTTATAACTAATGGTGTATAATTGTTAGCTAGCAAATGACGCATTAACTAAATATGCGAACAGCTAAAGCAATAAATTTTTTGCAGAAAGTCTCGTATCGAAATGTCGACATCAGTTGAACTATATCGTGATCATGACGCAAGTCCCGTCGGCCCGGAAATAGATCGACGGCATGCACCGCGTCACGACGAAGATTTGCTTGGCAGGCTAGCTTTAAGTAGTGAGTGGGGCATCGAAGTATCTCCTGTCGAATCTTCAAGGTTTACTACTTTTAATTCCGGTGCATATGGTATTACCAATGTCAGTGCAGTTATGCGCGGTCCAGAAGATCGTGATTATCGCGACAGCCGATTTAGAGTAACTGGAGAACGAACGTTGAGCGTCGGTGGTAATTTACTAATACTCACCGAAGCAGAAGTCTTGCAGACAATCAATGAGTTGGAAACTCCGGAGCATCGCTCGAACCGTCTTTTGGCACCGAAATCTTCGCCGTTACATCCCGTCCAAAATTTGATGCGTGCGATCGAGGGACAGCAAATAGGGGGAGTTCGATACAATGCCTGCATTACGGCTAGCATGAGCAAGGATAATAAAACCGTCATCGTAAGAAGTGCTTCCGAATACATACCAGAGGCGGTGAGCCTTCAATTTCCCAAGGTAAAAGAAGAGTTCGCGGAGGCAATGGGTCGTAGGCACGAAATTCACCAGGGCGCCGAGTTTTGGACTTCGTAAAAGGCAGATGAACAAGGACTCTTGCATCAACGTGTCTTCTCTGATAGAATAGCTTGCATATGATTACACGTGAGAAAAAAGAAGCAGCTATGAAGAACGCCCAGACACACGCCAAAGACACCGGCGGGGCAGCGACGCAAGTATCGATTGATACTGAGCGTATCAAAGAATTAACTGAACACCTCAAGGTGAACAAAAAAGATTTTGCGGCTCGCCGCGGATTATTGCAGCTCGTTGGTAAGCGTCGTCGTTTACTCCGTTATATCGCCGCCCGCGATAGCCAGGGTTATCTGGCGCTCATTCAAAAACTCGGTATCCGTCGCTAATTTCGGCAAACGGTGCCTGGGCCAGGTTTCACGATTATTCGCGGAACCGAGCTTGTGCACATTAAACAGCCTGAGTGCAACTGTCAGAGGCAGAGCTACAGATATATCGCGTCGAAACGTTACTAAACGCACAAGCGGCCGCATATATTTGAACCCTGTCAGACTGACTCTCACGCTATAGAAAGAGGTACCAATTTGAGTACTATAAATCCCCTTGGCAAAGAAATTGTAAAAGTAGAAACTGAATTTTGTGGCCGCACGCTGTCACTCGAAGTCGGACGCGTCGGATTCCGCAGCAGTGCGTCTGTTATCGTCCGATACGGAGACACGGTTGTGCTGGGAACGGCCATGGTCAGCCCGTACAAAGTCCAGCATCTGGATTATTTTCCGCTCAGCATCGATTATGAAGAGAAATTCTATGCTGCCGGCAAAATCAGCGGCTCAAGGTATATAAAGCGCGAAGGCCGACCCTCCGATGATGCCGTGCTCATCGGTCGTTTGATAGACCGACCTATACGTCCGTTGTGGCCAAAGGGTTACCGCAACGAAGTCCAGGGTGTCGCTACCGTTCTAAGCATGGATCCGGCGTTCCGTCCGGACATGATAGCCATGATTGCCATGAGCGCCGCGTTCATGCTTTCCGGTGCTCCTTTTGATGGTCCTGTCGCCGGAGTTCGACTGGCTTTGGTAGACGGCAAAATAACACCGTTTGCGACGTACGAACAGCTCAAAGACGGCGATCTTGACCTGGTCGTTGCCGGTACCGAAAACGGCATTATGATGGTAGAAGCCGGTGCCAGCGAAGTTGATGAATCTGTCGTCGTCGAGGCGCTGGAATATGCCCAGAAGGCAATACTTCCGGCTATTGAAATCCAGAAGCAGCTTGCTGAAAAGATTGGCGTCACTCGCCAGGAATATGACGTTGTGCTGCCCGATGCGGAAATTATTGACGCGGTTGCCAAACACCTCGAAGAAAAGCTTGGTGAAAACCTGCGCGCTCCGTATCCGGAGCGGAATGATCTGGTTGCGAATCTACGCAAAGAGGTCATGGATCATTTCGAAGAGAAGCTTGGTGAAGATTTTGCTGCACAGCGCAATGATTACACTGAAGCCTTCCAATTGGCAGTCCATAAAGACGTCCGAAAAGGCATCGTCGAGCATCAGATCCGACCCGACGGTCGTAAACTAGACGAAATCCGCCCACTTTCCAGTGAAGTCGGTTTGCTGCCACGAGCCCATGGATCCAGTTTGTTCACACGAGGCGTTACGCAGGCCATGAACATCGTCACGCTTGCACCGCTCAGTTACGTGCAAATGGTCGATACCATGGAGCAGAACGCCGAGCGCCGCTACATGCACCACTACAACGCGCCAGGCTATACCGTCGGCGAAGTAAAGCGCCTTGGTTCGCCCGGACGCCGCGAAATCGGCCATGGCTACTTGGCGGAACGTGCCCTGACCGCCGTGCTGCCATCAGAAAATGAATTTCCTTACGCTATCCGTTCAGTTACGGAAATTATGAGCCAGAACGGTTCAACTTCTATGGCGGCCACCTGTTCCAGCTGTCTGGCGCTTATGGACGCCGGCGTGCCTTTAAAGGCTGCCGTGAGCGGTATTGCCATGGGTCTTATGATAGACGGCGACAAACCGTACATCATGAGCGATATCGCCGATGCCGAAGACTTCGCCGGCGACATGGACTTCAAGGTGACGGGAACACGCAAGGGCATCACCGCACTCCAGATGGATATGAAAGTACACGGGTTGCCCGTCGAAGTGCTTGCGCGTGCGCTCGAGCAGGGAAAGACCGGTCGGAATCATATTTTGGAACACATGCTGACAATTATGAGCGAAGCCCGCGCAGAACTCAGCCCGTACGCTCCTCGCGTCGAAACGATAACTATCAACCCTGATAAAATCCGGGAAGTCATCGGAAAAGGCGGGGAAGTCATACAGCGTATCACCGCCGAGACCGGCGCTGAAATCGACATCAAAGACGACGGCACGATTATGATCGCCAGTCCGGACGGTGCCAGCATCGACGCGGCCAAAGATTGGATCCAGAGCATCGTCGCCGAACCGGAAGTCGGCGCTATCTACAAAGACAAGCCAGTGATGAGCGTCATGGACTTCGGTGCGTTCGTGCAGATAATGCCGGGCAAAGACGGCTTGGTGCATATCAGCGAGCTCAGTGAAGATCGGGTCGAAAAGACGAGCGACGTCGTCAAAGAAGGCGACAAAGTCACCGTAAAACTCGTCGCAATCGACGATCGTGGCCGCCTGCAGCTGAGCATGAGAGCTGCCGCCCGCGAGTTAAGCGACAAGAGTTAGAACTATGGCAGAAAAAGAAGTCAAAAAAGAAGACA
>JBGTMN010000021.1:0-4933 GCA_041743525.1 Saccharimonadales bacterium (SeqCode)
CGGCAAAAAAGGCTTTACTGAACAGGAGCGTTCCGGCTTTCAGAATTTCGTAGACAACGGCTTTGTAGATACGTTTCGGATGAACACGCAGGGAAATGGGCATTACACCTGGTGGAGCCATTTTGCCAAATCCCGCGACCGGAACGTTGGTTGGCGCATCGATTACGTTTTGGTTTCCGAAGCCTTAAAAGACACCGTGGCCAGCGCCGATATCCATGCAGATGTTATGGGTTCGGATCATTGCCCGGTATCTGTAACTTTAGATGTTTGATGTTTAGCGGCTAACGGGATACAGTCCAAACTGGATATCCATAACCAGCGCATGACTGTCGGTCGCTTCGGCGATGTCATAGACCATTTGAGCTGCCAAGTCCTGCTGATCGGGTTCCATATCTCTGGAGCCTTGCGTTAGACAGACTAAAAGAGCGGCAACTTTGTGGTGGGGTTCAAGTGCAACAGCACTATGACTACTTTCCATGTACGTTTCGACAGCTGATAATTGGCTAGCGGGTAAAACGCCTGGGTCGGACTTCACGACAGCCCGAATGGCACCCTGAAGCGTCCTATTCTGTAAGTGATCAAGCTCCAAGCTTTGTATCCCTAAAAAATTTTCTCTGACGCCCATGTTTTTTACTCGAAATCCCGAGGTGATGCATCCGAGAAATCAAATTCAGGCAGTACAGTACTATACTCGGCTATTTGTTCACCAAGTCTGACTACTGCTAGCTCAACTGTGAACTTACCGACGATTTTATGAGGCAGGCCGACAGGATCTTCCTCATGATCAGTATGAGCATCCGCGACGCAGTCGGCGAGAGCCTGAGCTTCTTCTACTTTCAGCTCTTGGAGATAAGGTTGACGGGTGTTGTTCGTGGAATAATAGCGCATTAATGCGTCGCAGCTCTCAGGACTCATGCCTCCGTCACCAATTGCCGAACGGCGCAATGCGTCACGCGTCGCTTCCCATATCACCTTATTTTCTTGTGTCGTACAGGACAAGCTAAGGCGTACGCCGTTTTGTTCGTCAGATCTTGGTTCGAGTTCCATAGTTTTATTTAATACCACATTAACGTGTACGTTGTAAACTGCTTAAGGCTAGAGACGATTATGTCTGAAAGTTGAAATGATGGCTGCTGATCCGCGACAGTTCTGTTCGCAGCTCATGGGCGTCTAATTCTATGCTTATGGCATTCGCCATAGATCGGGCGGTGAGCTTAGGATCTTTAGAACCATCGATGGCAAAGTCATCCAAAGCGAATAACAACTGCTGTAGTCCCCGAGCTTCATCTGTTGTGAGCACGATAACTTTAGCACTCGGTGTTGTATCGGCGTGCTTCAGGAAACCGACAGCGCCAAACGCCAGCTTTTCTGGCATGGCAGTGTCGACTCCGGTTGCAGCGTTCAAAAGAGAAATCAGACAAGCCCCGCGAATCAAGGCGTGTTCGGACTCAGTCGGGTGAAACTCGACCGTGGAATTCTCTGTATCAGAACTTTTGTAGTTAAATACGAAGTACATATTATAATTATACCACTACTAGCTTAATATTGCAAGCATATGGGTGTTCTACAAAATTTCATACCCAAGCACCTTATGCAGTACTGCGACATTACTAAACGACGAAAGACGCGCCGACCCGGATTATTCCATAAGTTATACAATCTGAAGTAACAAAACAGAACGTCATATATAAAACCGACGGGAGCAGAGCATCATGACACCAGATACTTTTACCAATCAGGAAACATTTTTAGATGTCAGTGACGGGCACAGCTTGTACATTCACGACTGGGGTAATCTGCAGGCCCAGACGCCGATTGTTTATTTGCACGGCGGGCCGGGAAATGGCTGTAAAGACAAGCATAAAGGTATATTCGACGGCAATTTACAGCGGGTGATATTTTTCGACCAACGGGGAAGCGGCAAGAGTACGCCGTATGGCTCCTTGCACAAAAATACGACTCAGGATCTGATAGACGACATGGTAAAAATCTTGAAGGAACTGGGTATTGAACAAGTTATTTTATGCGGTGGATCATGGGGTTCGACGCTAGCACTAGCATTTGCATTACAGCACCCGAAGAAGGTCAAAGCCATGGTTTTGAACGGTATATTTACGGGGAGTGAGTCCGAAGTTGACTGGATAGATAAGGGTTTGTTCAAATCTATATATCCTGATGCATGGGACACATATTTACAGAACACGCCGACGGATCATCACGAAAACCCCAGTATGTTTCATTTCAACAATATACTGGGTGACGACGAGGCATCCGCCAAAAAATCCGGCTACACCTACCAATCGCTAGAGAGTTCAATCGTGAAGCTGGACGATCGAACGTACCTCGAACCTTACGAAGATTTTGATGTCACGGGGGTTCGCACCGAAGTTCATTATCTCGCAAACGGCTGCTTTATGCCGGATAATCATATTCTGAACAACGCGCATAAGCTCACGATGCCGGTGTATATCGTGCAAGGAAGATACGACATTGTCTGTCCACCGGCTACCGCGTATAGATTGTCGAAAGAACTGCCGCACGCAGAACTTACCTGGACCGTGAGTGGGCATGCAACGGAACATGAAAGCTGGAATATTATACGGACGACCTTACGGCACATAAGCGAACCTGAAGCACATGCCTGAGCTAAAAGTCTGCACGCTGGTGTTATTGATTCGAGACAACGAAATTCTGTTAGCCATGAAGAAGCGCGGCTTTGGCATGGGTTTATGGAATGGCGTCGGAGGCAAAATAAAAAAAGGCGAAACCATCGAACAAGCACTGATACGAGAATCTATCGAAGAAATCAGCGTCGAACCGACCGAATACACGAAGGTCGCCGTCCACGATTTCACGTTTGCAGACGGCGTGCCGGACATGCAAGTCCACGCGTATCTAGCGACGAAGTGGCAGGGCGAACCAACCGAAAGCGAAGAAATGGCGCCACAGTGGTTCAAGCAATCCGAAATACCGTACGACCAGATGTGGCAGGATGACTTACTGTGGATGCCACTTGTGCTGCGCGGCAAGAAACTTAAAACCAGTTTCGCATTTACGAAAAATAACGAACTTTTGTCGGCAAACATCGATATTATTGACCGCCTGCCGTAAACTGATACGTATGAACACCACTCCGCACCGGCCGTTCGCCGCATTCGACATTGACGGAACCATCATTCGGTGGCAACTGTATCATGCCGTGGTCGAGCAATTAGGTAAAAGGGGGATACTTTCTTCTGAACAGTTCCAACGCATCAAAAATGCCCGCATGATCTGGAAACAACGAAGCGGCGAAACATCATTCAAAGACTACGAACGTACGCTTGTCACGGTTCACGACGAAGCTTTGCAGGGGATTGGCTTCAATGACTATACGGACGC
Source organism: Saccharimonadales bacterium (SeqCode) (assembly GCA_041743525.1). Taxonomy (GTDB): domain Bacteria; phylum Patescibacteriota; class Saccharimonadia; order Saccharimonadales; family UBA4665; genus UBA4665. Next base: position 3,382 of record JBGTMN010000021.1, read on the forward strand.
TATAGACCACGTGATTTCCGAATATAAAAACCAAACATACGTATATACCCGTGATCTTATTCGATCGCTCCAGAAGCAGGGCTATCTGTTGTTTGCAATATCGGCCTCCCAGGTGCAGATTGTCGAAAAATTGGCCCGTTACTACGGATTTGATGATTGGGCGGGAACAGAATACGAACACGACGGCCAGCGATTTACCGGCAAAAAAGATGTGCTGCTCCGTGGCCGTAAACCCGAAGTACTCAAAGAGATGGCTGCTAAACATTCGGCAGCCTGGAAGGGGAGCATTGCAGTCGGCGACAGTGACAGTGACATCGGTATGCTGGAAGCCGTGGAACAACCTATCGCCTTTAACCCGAACAAACCACTTTTTGAGCACGCGTCACGGGTAGGCTGGAACATTGTCGTCGAACGAAAGAATATGTACTACGAAATGGAGAAGGGTGATGGATCAGGCTACATACTGGCTCAAACAAACACCTGATAAACCACTGTATCCGGACATGCAATGGAGTCGTCCGGAAAACAAACTGTACGCCGGAAAATTACTGATAGTCGGCGGAAATCTGGCCGGATTTTCTGCTCCAGCCGAAGCGTACACCGAAGCCTCTATGGCCGGAATCGGAACCGCCCGGGTACTGTTACCGAACGCTTTAGCCCGCACCGTCGGCCGGGTATTCGAAGCCGGAGAATACGCCCCCAGCACACCGAGTGGCAGCTTTAGCTCGCAGGCACTTGGAGAGCTACTTCCAATGGCTCATTGGGCTGATGGCGTGCTTTTGGCGGGCGATCTTGGCCGCAACAGCGAGACAGCTATTCTGTTGGAAAGCTTTATAAGTAAACATGCCGGACAGTTAACGATCGCCGGAGAGGCAGCCGAATATTTTCTGCAAATTCCCGATACAGTCGTCAAGAGGCCGGAAACGCTGATGGTATTGTCTTTAGCGCAATTACAAAAACTAGCGGTCGGTATTCGCTTCAAGACGGCGTTTACTTCGGATATGGACCTACTGCGTTTCGTTGACACGCTCCATGCTTTTACTGCGAACCATGGCGTCTACATAGTGACGCGGCATCTGGGTAATGTCTTTTCGTCTGCACATGGACGGGTCAGTTCGACGCGATTGCCCGAAACACAAGATGATTGGTGCATAAAATCCGCCGCCCATGCCAGCGTCTGGTGGCTACAGAATCCTTCCAAACCATTCGAAGCGCTCACGACCAGCATCATCTAAATAACGTACGGCTTAATCGACCGAGGACCTATAAAAAAATAAATGTCCGTGAGCGCTTTTTTTGGACTCAACAGATTGATCCTTCAATATCAACAAACTAAAAGCTTCTTACACGAAGCAAGAAGCTTTTTTGGTGGGCGAGGAGGGAATCGAACCCTCAATCCGTAAGGAACACGATTTTGAGTCGTGCGCGTATACCAATTCCGCCACTCGCCCATTGTGGCCCCGAAGTAAAATGAGAAAAGTGCGTTTTTGTAATTACAAAAAGCTTATTACTAGGGTAACAAGGGTGTATTGTACTATAATTGAAGGGAGAG
>JBGTMN010000022.1:0-10506 GCA_041743525.1 Saccharimonadales bacterium (SeqCode)
CGAACCATTTCAATTATCTGAGCCAGCATAGTTTCGGAGCCTACTTTGCTAGCCTTAAACGTTAATGTACCAGTTTTGTTGATAGTGGCACCAATGACTTTATCACCAGATTTTTTGGCAACCGGCAGGCTTTCGCCAGTCACCATACTTTCGTCGATTGTCGACGAGCCATCCAGTACCATTCCGTCAGCCGGTATCTTCGAGCCTGGCTTCACCACTACAGTATCACCAATTTGCAGTTCATTGATCGGAATTCTGATTTCTTTACCACTCCGCAGAACAATCGCATCTTTGGCTTGTAGTTCCGCCAGTTTCTCCAGTGCATTCGAAGCTCGATCCCGACTGAGTTCTTCAAATACTTGGCCAAGTAATATGAATACGATGAGCAGGGCTGCTATTTCGAAGTAGACATCTAGTCCATTGAATATCGCAAAAATACTATAAATATAAGCAGTCGATGTGCCGATTGCTATGAGGGTGTCCATACTAGCTAGTCTGTTTTTGAATGCCGCCCATGCACCGCGAAAGAACGGATAGCCGCCGACAATCATGACTGGAGTAGTCAGGAAAAGCATGGAGTAGTGACCGCCAGGCAGATGGCCGAAAACACGGCTGAGAATCATATCGTAAAGTAGTGGCAGTGAAAGAATCAAGCTAAATACAAAGCGTTCGCGAGTCGTTAGATTACTGATCATCTATAGTACCTCAATCGTGCCGCTAAACATTCTCATGCCACAGGTATAAGTGTACGTACCCTTTTTTGCGGGATCGATAGTAATCTCGTAGGGCTGGTTGACGGGGAGACTTTCACTAACGCCAAAATCAGGCATGATGATTTCTGCCAGGCAGCCGGTTGGGTCCTTCCGCAAAAATGTCAGTTTGGCAGTTGTGCCGGCTTGCAGGGAAATGACATTTGGCGAGTAGCCGCCATCAACGATGATAGTGGCAGTCTGCACATCGTCGTTTCGGGTGGCAGAAACAGCTGTTTTATTCTTATTTCCATAAAACCACCAAGCTATGGCAGCGATCAAAATTGCAGCAAATATCAGTACAATTATTTTATCCATTATTTGCTCCTGACATTTCCGAGTTCGTATATAGCCAGCAATTCGGCAATAGCCTTGTCGTGGGCAGCTACCTCATCGCTACTGAGCATATCTGTTACATGAGTTCTCAAGTGATTCTCCATGACAAGCTTATTGAGGGACGATAACGACCGCTGAATAGCCAAGCTCTGAGTCATTATATCTATGCAATAGGCGTCGTTGTCTATCTGTTTTAAGAGTCCCTTGAATTGACCTTCAATGATTTTGGCCCGGTGTGTTGCGCGTTTCTTAATATCTACTATCATGACTTATACTCTATACCCCTATGGGGTATAATGCAATAGATTATCTTACGCCGGCCTACAACCGAAATATGTTAGTGAATGGCATTGGGAAAGTATTCAAAAATATCCATGGTCTCTTGTAGGGCATCAAACGATAATACGTACTATACTGAAGTAACGAACAGAAAGATCTTACATATGTCGCACATACTATATACAGAAACATCCGGAAGCGGCCAGGATATTGTGCTGGTATCCGGTATGTTCGGCACCCCGCGGTACTGGGAGCTCTATCTGCCTTATTTGCACCAGGCAGGATTCCGAACCACTACAGTGGATTTGCTCGGATTTGGACGCTCACCGAAACCATGGAACTCCGATTATTCGCTTGATACTCACGCCACTGCATTGTCCCAGACTATATTGAGCTTACAGTTACCGGGGCCAGCTGTCATTGTTGGCTTATCCATGTCAGTGCCGGTGATACTCAGGATGCATCAGCTAACACCCGATTTGGCCAAAAGGCTGGTACTGCTCAGTCCTGCACTATACAGTGACCCTGCGACTGCCAAGGAATTGTCCAGTAAGACAGGAAATCTATCGGGCGTGTTCGTCAGGGGTCCGGTAGCTTGGTTTATATGTAATACGGTATGCAGAGTGCCGTTCGTAGCAAAACCGATATATCTTTTGATGGACGACAATACGCTGCCCGCGGGAGTCATAAAAGACGCGGTGTATCATACATGGAGGTCGTACAGCCGGTCTTTCAAAAACTGCATACTACAGGCCGATGGAACAAAACTGACGGACGATATAGGCATTTCAACGGATATCGTTACCGGGGAAGATGACACATCTCTTGATACTCAGTTGCTCGCGACCATGCAGTCAATGCACCAGTCAGTGACAGTGCATACTCTAAAGGGAGTGCATCATCCTCTCTATACTGATACGGACGCTTGCCTGAGGATCATAACAGGAAATAAACAGTATAAGTCATGAATATTTCTAAAAATGTAGCTGATTGGTCAATTCGTAAACGGACTGTGTATACTCTGTTGTTTTTGATAGTGGGTTTGATGTTTTACTGGACGATACAGATAGGTCTAATGTACAGATCAGTCGACACGTATCGGGCATATTGGCAGCAGGAGGCGACGGCCTCTGGCGAGCTGACATATGTGGCTTTCGGCGATTCGGCAGCCCAAGGAATTGGCGCGTCGACGCCACAAAGTGGCTACGTCGGACTGATCGCAGACCGCTACTCGGCTGCAACGGGCAAAACGGTACGGGTTATCAACCTCAGCACATCAGGAGCAAAACTGGACGATGTCCTGCGAAAGCAGCTGCCGGAATTTAAAAAGTTGAACATTACGAATGCCGACCTAGTAACAATAGAAATTGGTGCAAATGACATGAGATCCTATGACGAGCAAAAGTTTATGGCTGAGTTTAAACAAATAACTGCAGAGTTGCCTGACGGTACATTTGTCAGCGACCTGCCGGATTATAAACGTGGCGATACCCGGGAATATGGGGTGATGTCTGGTCAAATGGAGGATATGGTCGGATCGCGGCCAAATCTACATTTTGTTCCGCTCGGCAAAGCTACCGCTGGTAATCAAAAAATATTCGGCACCTATGCCTATGATTTCTTTCATCCGAACGATGACGGATACTTGATCTGGGCAGATGCCTTTTGGTCGGTGATAGAACCAAACATCCCCAAAGATTAATGTACTAAAACAGTAGAGCACTCTGTTAAGATTAAGCAATGACAAAGTATCAACTCATTATTATTGGAGCCGGATCGGGTGGACTCGTGGCTGCTGAGGTTGCAGCCAAACTGGGAGTCAAAGTAGCATTGATCGAGGCTGAGCCAAGACTGGGCGGCGAATGTTTGCACGCCGGATGTGTACCAAGCAAAGCACTCATCCATGCTGCGCGGGTTGCCTGGGAAGCAGGTCATAATGCTGCACTCGGCGTACACGCAGAACCACGGATCGATTTCGGGCAGGTTATGAGACATGTCACGAATAGCATGAGCACCATAGAACGTGACCACGATAATGATGCTCACTACGAAAAACTCGGCGTTGATGTCATACATGGACCAGCGAGCTTCGTGGATGATCACGTCGTGGAAGTCGGCGGGGCGCAGTACCATGCCAAGAAATTCATAATCGCTACCGGATCACGACCAGCCACGCCTGATATCGCTGGACTGCAAGACGGACCGTATCTGACGAATGAAACCGTGTTCGAGATGACAGAACTTCCGGAAAGTATGATCGTTATCGGCGGCGGTCCGATCGGCTGCGAACTGGGCCAGTCCTACGCAATGCTCGGCAGCAAAGTAACCATCATGCAACACGCTTCACGACTGCTGCCACGAGAAGAGCCAGAGGCATCTGCCATGTTGCTCGACTCACTGGTGACTATGGGCGTTGAAGTACAGCTAGACTCACGCATCGAGCAGATTGCTTACAGCCCTGACGGCGTATCTGTTCTGGTTGCGGGCGGCGAGAAAATAACGGCTGCAAAACTACTGCTGGCTACTGGCCGGACACCGAATCTGCCCGCAGGGTTAGACAAAGCCGGAGTAAACACGACGACGCGCGGAATTACTGTGAATAACAAGCTACAGACCAGCGCGAAGCATATTTATGCAGTAGGGGACTGTAACGGCGGTATGCAGTTTACGCATGCTGCTGGCCAGCAGGCAGCAGTTGCAGTCCAAAATGCAGCCCTGGGTCTACACAAAGTCTACGACTCCTCGTATATTCCGTGGACAACATTTACGACCCCTGAAATTGGCCACGTTGGTGCCACAAAAGCCGAGCTTGACGGTAAGCGGGTAAAATACGAAGTTGCTTTGCTGGACTTCAAAACTATTGACAAAGCAATCACGGAAAACGAAACCGGACGTATAGAGATACTCATTGGCAACAAATCAAAAATACTGGGAGCAACGGTGGTCGGTGCGAACGCTGCCGAAATACTGGCTCAGATCGTGATTTCCAAGACGTGGAATAACCTAGGAGGCATGGTACAGACCTATCCGACATACGGCGGTGCGCTATGGCAGGCAGCAGCCAAGTCTGGCCTAGAGCATGTTATGAATAACACGGTGGGTAAACTGATACGGGGCTATATACGGTTAAGGAATTAGGTACGCCGGTAGTAACTAAGCTCAATGTAAAAACCGCGGTTAACAGAACTTGTACGGACTATTTTAAAAGACAGCAATTTTGGAGATATTTATCAATAAGCGTTTGATGTGCTAAGTTAGTTAATTCGCTTCATCATGTTGTAGCTTTTGGTATACTAGACCTACAAGGAGAATCAAAATATGCAAGCTTATGGTAAAAAAGTATGGATTGTGGCGGAAGGGTATATTCCAGCCAGTAGTAATGGTCCGGCGCCTGAAATGATCAGCCATGAAAGTGTATCGGTACTGAATACGAGTGATCAGGAAACTGAACTCCGCATAACTATCTTTTACACTGACAAAGAACCGGTTGGGCCTTATGTTCTTACGGTACCCGCGCGTCGGAGTAAACATATCCGTTATAATGACCTTAAAGATCCGGAACCAATCCCTGTGGCGACCGAATATTCCAGCCTGATCGAAGCAGATGTGCCGGTTGTGGTGCAGCACACCCGCTTGGACTCCCGGCAATCAGAAAATGCACTACTTTCGACTATCGCATACGGGGTATAAATCATGAGACGATTAGAAGGTAAAAATGTATTAATCACCGGGGCAAGTTCCGGCATAGGCGAAGCAACGGCAATAAAGTTCGGCGAAGAGGGGGCTAATGTAGCAATAAATTATCTGCACGGGGAAGAAGACGCCCAGCAAGTAAAAAAAAGGTTGCTAACCAGCTGCAACGCCCTCGAAGCATCCGGCTGTAAAACCTTGCTGATCCAAGCCGACGTTTCCAGGCCCGAAGAAGTCGAAGGCATGTTCATGGAGGTGCTCGAAGCATGGGGTAGTATCGATATCCTGATTAATAACGCGGGTATCCAAAAAGAATCGCCGAGCCACACTATGTCCCATGATGACTTCGAAAAAGTAATTGCCGTAGATTTGATGGGTCCATATTATTGTTCGATGGAGGCAATCAGGCATTTTTTGTCTCGGGACGGCGAAGGTATTATTATTAATAATTCGAGCGTCCATGAGCTTATCCCAAAACCACAGTTCATTAGTTATTCTGTGGCCAAGGGTGGCCTCGAAAATATGACAAAGACGCTGGCACTTGAGTATGCAGGGCGCAACATCCGCATAAATTCAGTGGCACCAGGCGCAATTTTGACGCCAATCAATCCATGGAAGAACGACCCGGATATAAAAGCAAAGGTCGAAAGCCATATTCCCATGAAGCGGGCTGGCCGACCCGAAGAAGTAGCTGCGGTGTTTGCTTTCTTGGCCTCAAAAGATGCTTCGTATATTACCGGACAAACGATCTTTGTTGACGGTGGATTGACGCTCTACCCTTCGTTCGCAGAGAATTGGTCATCATGAACATGGCCGGGCGAATCGAGAATTATCTGCTGATTGGTGATCAGTTCAGTGCTGCACTTGTGTCTAAAGAAGGCTCGATTGATTGGCTCTGCCTGCCTTATTTTGATTCATCCAGTTTGTTTGGACGCGTACTCGACCCGCACGGCGGTTATTTCGATATCGATACATCGGATTATGATGTTTCGTGTGATTACGTACAGGAAACGGCAATCGTCGAAAGGACTCTGCAAACATCAGACACAAAAATCAAAATGAAAGATTACATGGTTCCGCGGAGCAAGGAAGATGTGGGAGGTCCACAGTATCTGGTGCGCTCCATCGAAGGCGTGGAAGGTAGGGCAGAAATATCGTTTCGGTTTTGCCCGAAACCTCAATACGGCAGCGTGCAGCCGGATATACAAATCATTAATGGTGCGCTTGAGTTTTCGATCGATACTCATTTGGCGCGGTTGCACATTCCGGCTGACAGCCACTTAGATAAAATCGAAGACGGCTATAAGATTACGGTAGCTTTACAAAGCGGCGAAAAAAAGCAGGTGGTACTGGAATATCAGACACAGACAGCGGAATCAAAAGTTTCCGATCAACTCGAAGCGTTTACGTACAACTACTGGCAGCAATGGATAAAAAAGGGCACGTTCGATACGCTCTGCAGGGACGAGATGATCCGGTCTGCTATTGCACTCAAACTGATGCAGTTTGCGCCGACCGGAGCTATGGTAGCCGCTCCTACGACGTCGCTGCCGGAGGAAATTGGCGGGGTACGCAACTGGGATTATCGGTATACCTGGATTCGGGACGCGACGTTTACCCTGTACGCCTTCAAGGTGCTTGGCTATACCTCAGAAGCACGGGAATTCTTTAAATATTTGCGTGACATTCTGGAAAAATGCAACCAAGACAACTTCGATGTTTCGCTGATGTACACGATTCATGGCGAGCCAGTCCCCGCAGAAGAAACAATAGATTATCTGGCTGGATACAAAAACTCCAAACCTGTCAGGATTGGCAATGACGCTGCAGACCAGTTTCAGCTGGATGTATACGGCGCACTCATAGATGCTTATTATTTTGCTGTCCATAATAACATCGCAGACGAACATCAGGAACACGCCCGGACGCTTGTCATGAACCTGGTACGCAAAATCTCTGAAAATTGGATGAAAAAGGATTCGGGTATCTGGGAAGTACGATCGGGAGCGCAGCACTATACATACAGTAAAGTGATGTGCTGGGTCGGTGCAGACCGTGCGGTGAGACTGAGTGATCAACTTGGATTTTCGGATGAAGATAAAAAAGTATGCACTGAGTTGGCCGGCTCTATATACGACTGGATCTGGCAAAACTGTTACAGCCAGGAGACTCAAAATTTTACCCAGCATCCACAAACCAAACATGCCGATGCGACAAATTTTTTATTTGTTCTGCTGCAGTTTTTGAATAAACATGACACACGAACAGCCGATATATTAGCCCGTACCCAAAAGGATTTGTGTCACCAGGACGTTTTTGTATTCCGCTATCAGGCAGATGACGGACTGCCCGGCAAAGAAGGAGCGTTTATTTTGTGTAGTTTTTGGCTTATTTCGGCACTGGCAATCATGGAAGATACGGACCAGTCGTTCGAGCTATTTCGTAAGATGGAGAGTTTTATAGCACCGCACGGTCTGATAGCCGAAGAAATTGATCCGGATTCCAAAGAGTATCTGGGAAACTATCCGCAGGCCTTTTCGCACCTGGGATACATCTTGTCGGCTCATTATTTGCATAAGTATTTAAGCCGGAAGGGGCAGATTGAATAATAGTATGAAAGGATATATATGAAACATTACGACCTTATAGCGCTTGGTAGTGGCGGCGCTGGTTTTCAGGCGGCAATGGCGCTCAAAAAAGACGGTCAACATGTCGCAGTGATCAATGAAGGCTTGTTTGGCGGGACTTGTTCGGTATGTGGCTGTATTCCTAAAAAAGTGCTGGCTGGCACGGCAAAAATCGCTGATGAAAATCGCCGGTTGTACGAGCTGGGCATTATTAAAAACCAGCCTGAGCTCGACTGGCACACGCTCATTGAACATAAACGCAGCTTTACAGCTCCGGCGCCGGAAACTACCAAACAGGAGCTCCGTGGTGCTGGTATCGATATTTACGCTGGGTCTCCTCGTTTTACAGGCGATCTGCAGATCGAAATCAATGGCGAGGTTTTAGAAGCTTCTAAAGTAGTTATAGGAGTCGGCGCCAAGCCTACCCAGTTACCGATTGAGGGCGCAGAACATCTGGTACTGAGCGACGGATTTTTGGAATTACAAGACCTGCCGAGGGACATAATTTTTGTTGGTGGCGGCTACATTTCGTTTGAGTTTGCGCATATCGCTGCTCGCTTTGGTGCGACGGTGACAATTCTTCACGGTGATGACAGGCCTTTACCGATGTTCGATCCGGATGTAATTAATACTTTGATCGCGGCCTCAAAAGAAGTGGGGATCCAAGTTGAGTTGAATGCACGGGTCAGTAAAATCGAAAAAAGTGGTGCGGGCGTATCTATAAGTACAGAAGACGGGCGCACCTACAGCGCTGATATTGCGGTGCACGGCGCCGGACGGCAGCCGGCTTTGGGGTCTCTGAATCTGGAAGCGGCCGGCATAGACTATGACGCCAAAAAAGGGGTTTTGGTGGATGAATATTTGCGCAGTACTTCGAACCCCAATGTGTATGCCGCCGGAGACGCCGCGGCATCAGGACCGCCGCTCTCGCCGGTGGCGAGCGTGCAGGGAGCTATTGTCGCGGCTAACTTGCTCGGGAAACAGCAAAAGCAACCGGGGTATCTGTCGGTACCAAGCGTTATATTCAGTACGCCAGCTGTCGCGAGTGTTGGGTACCTGGAGTCGCAGGCGAGTGATGCGAACATCCAGTACGAGGTTATCCAGACTGACCTGAGTGGATGGTTCGACGCCAAGCGCCTCAATGTAAAACACGCCATGAGTAAAATACTGCTCGAAAAAGAGTCCGGTAAAATCCTCGGCGCACACATCATTGGCAACAATGCCGAAAATATCATCAATATATTCTCGTTAGCCATAGAGCTCGGATTAACGGCCGAACAACTCAAGAAACCGATGTTCGCATTCCCGACTTCCAGCGACGATATGCGCTCAATGTTTTAGGAGTCAAGTTTGCCGTATTGAATTTTGTCCGAACATATGATGAATTATGTGTCATACTATATATTAATATGACACATAATTCACACAGACTAGATTTCGAAGCTTTGTCTCCTGAACGGTATGCGAGTCCTGATGATGTCTCAAAATTCGTGAATGATGTACTAGACACGTTTGCCGCGCAAGGTATTGAATTTGTAGAAGTTGGTTGCGAGAATGATGAATATCCGATATTTCATCAAAATTTAGATATTCCCCCCGAAGCGAAGCATCTTTTTCCATACGAAGAAGGTTATGTAAATGCCTATGACCTCCGAGAAGCGGGGGAATTGACGGTTCCGTTGGTCGACATCTTTTTAGGAAGCAAAATCGATACTGACGAAGGCTCTGCACAATCTATTAGATTGGTTTCACTTTACGGTAACGGCGAGGTAGAAGAAGAGTATGTCGTGTGTCCTCTCAGTCCGAATCCATCAGGTAATTCTGAAGGCAGTATTGTCTTTAGACCAGAAGGCAACCCTAATATAGTGTCTGCACATGCTTTGCAGTATGGCGAGGAAAAATCAGCACGCATTACCGGAGGAATCACCTACGGCGAACTGCAAGATCTGTACAGCCTGCTACCGCAGAGTCCTAGTTCATAAAATTCAGCTATCTTCGACACTAAAATCAATCAGTTTCTCATCGTAAGTTTTGTTATCCAAGATGAAATAAACCTGAGTAAAAGATAGCCTTATAAGGGCGGGATATTGACATAGTATTAAGTGTTTGCTTAAATATATAACATGGCAGTTCAAAAAAATATCCGACCAGATCTGAATCCTCTCGAAGAGCGACTGGTAAATGCCATGCAGGTTCTAGGTGACAAGACGCGGTTTCGGATGTTCAAAATATTAGTAACCGGGGAAGAGATGTGCGTCTCCCAAATTGCAGAAGCGGTATCAATATCGGTACCGGCAACCTCCCAGCATTTTCGGATATTTGAATTGAACGGCCTGGTAGACAAGCATCGTTATGGCCAGAAAGTTTGTTACAAGCTTCGCCTGGACGATGCATTGGTGCAAAAACTTATAACGATTTCACAATCAAGGAGAGAAGCATGACCAAGATTAAGATTTATAGCACAGCCACTTGCGGCTACTGCAAGATGCTCAAAAGTTATCTGCAGAACAACAACATCCCGTACGAGGAAAAGCACGTCGATCAAGACCCTGCATTGGCTGAAGAGCTGGTAAAAGAGAGCGGTCAATTTGGCGTACCGTTTACCATTATCGAGCAGGACGGCAAAGAGCCGGTCGCGGTGCTCGGGTTCGACAGGCAGCGTATTGACATGGCGCTAGGACTCTAAACTAAACTCCCTTAAAAGGACATCATCATGAAAAAAACTTTGATTTTTGCAGCTGTAACGGGAGTTGTCGGCTTGGCCGCGGTGGTAATGATAGCGGTCACAAGTAATGGCGGTTCGGAAGCTAATACTTCTACGTCGC
>JBGTMN010000023.1:0-22403 GCA_041743525.1 Saccharimonadales bacterium (SeqCode)
TTATTGCTACCGATGAGTACGTTACTGTCAATATAGCCAATAGCGCGAGAGTGATTCTAAATAACTTATGCGCATTGTTCGCGGCCGCTAACCAGATTTCTAGAAAAAATGAAAGCAACAGTAATCCAACCGTAATCATCATGTAGTCACTATATCATTCATGAATCGACCCTTGCATATTAAACAGATGGCTTGACGTAATCAACAGGGTGGCGTATGCTTGACATATCTGCAAGGAACCTACTACATGCTAGTAGGGTTTTTAATGTAAGGGGACTTTACGTGGCCGAAGAAACAGATACCAGCTCGAGTCGCAAAAAACGTCGACTAAAAACAAGTACCGAAACAATTCGTGAACGCTCTCAGAAACATCACCTGGAAGCGAACGCAGTACAAAAGCCAAGACGAGGGAGTACATTTGCAAGCGGCTTCACATGGCCAGTCCGTAAGCTCGCTAGCTTAATCGGTAAACTCGGAAGGTTCAAATTCTTTAGAATAATTGGCTATATACTTCTGCCGCGTTACGTTCGTAATAGCTGGCGGGAACTCCGCTTAGTAACCTGGCCTGATCGGCGAACGACATTGCGCCTAACCTTTGCAGTATTAGTTTTTTCTATCATTTTCGGACTCATCGTCGCGGGAGTTGATTTCGTACTCAGTAAAATATTTAGGGAGTTAATACTAGGATAATGGCTACAAAACGATACGACACGACCAAGCAGTGGTATGCAATACATACTTACAGCGGCTATGAAGAAAAAGTTGCCGAAAGTATACGACAACGCGCTGATTCACTGGACATGAAAGACAAGATTTTTCAGGTGCTGGTGCCAAAAGAAAAGATGATCGAAATCAAAAACGGGAAACGCCGGGTCGTTGAAAAGCGGATTTTTCAGGGCTATGTTATCGTTCAGATGAAAATGAGCGAGGACGCTTGGTATATTGTTAGAAACACCCCGTCTGTAACAGGATTTGTCGGCAGCGGCTCGGAACCAACACCTCTTGGCGACGATGAAGTGGAAAAAATCCAGAAACGAATGGGACTTGAGCAGCCAAAACACAAGATAGATTTCCGGATTGGCGAAGTCGTATCTATTATTGATGGACCGTTCAAAGGCTTTGACGGTGCTATAAACGAAATAGATGCCCAAAAAGGCAAACTCAAGGTACTCGTGAACATGTTCGGACGTGAAACGCCGGTAGAGCTGGATAGCCTTCAAGTCAAGAGAGTCTAGATTGTTTCATTTCAGTCAAACTAGCGTGAGAGAAGATGCGTAGAAGGTGCTTTAGAAAATCGATTTATAGTTTGCATGCCACCAAATCTCATTCTTAATGGTTCGTTCTTGTTGTAATCTTTCCCGTTGTCGACACCTCTACAATTCAAACAATATACAACCTATTGACTTTATGCTTATGCTAGTGTATAATTTATCTATAAATTTAAGCACAAGTACAATGAGGATTTATGGAAATTTTTGAATCGGAAGGTGCGAATGGTCTTCATAACGATCACCGCAGTAAACTTGTAGAAAAAACTATAGCGGAACTTGTAGGCCGACAATACCAGGGCGATTATGACAACTTATGTTCAGAATCACCCAAGACAGCATTAGCACTCACTATGCAGGCTATCAAAAAAGTTTGTAACAATACGCCTGAAATCTCGAATTAAGTTGCCTGGCAATTTATCCAAATGAATACACTCTACATACTCCAGGTTTGACGCCTGGTTGGTTTAGCTGTACTGTTGTATTCAACCTAATTATGCTGTATAGTTTATCTCTGTTACGCACTACTAAAAGGTAGGAGAGATAGTAGGATTTGCTTCACATATCCGAAACCTCGACCATAAGGAGAAAAAATGGCAGATAAACCAATCAGGGCGAACCTGAAAATGAAGATCCCAGCTGGCCGTGCCAGTGCAGCGCCACCAGTGGGAAGCACGCTTGGACAGTACGGTGTAAACATGATGGATTTCATAAATCCTTTCAATGACATGACCCGCGATATGCAAGGTGCGACCGTGACGGCCCACATAACCGTATACACCGACAAAACTATGAAATTCCGCGTCGTAGGCATGCCTACAGATGATCGTATTCGTGCGGCCCTCGGCATCCAAAAAGGATCCGGCAAGCCGAACAGCGAAAAAATCAGCAAGAAATTATCTCAGGCCGACCTGACAAAGATAGCCGAAGATAAAGCCAGCGACATGAATACCGACGACGTCGAAGCTGTCAAAAAGATGGTGGCTGGAACGGCCCGTAGTATGGGCGTTGAAGTTCAAGGTTGAAATGACTAATCTAGGAAAATCACTGGAAGACTTTGCTGATATTAGAACCCCCACTTCACTTTTGCTCGATTCCCTAGTTGCGATTGAAAGCTTGGGCCGAGCATATGATACGGGTGATGACGCAATATATATACGACAATTGAGATGTGTTGAGAACGCTAGGAACGCTATAATAGCCGAAAAATTCAACCGACAATTACCAGATGAACTGCACATTTCTAGAGAAGGGTAAATCAATATTATAAATTGTGGGAGGCTGAGATAAGCCGCTAGCACCACGAAGGAGAAATATTATGGCAAAAGCCAAAGCAAATGACAAGAAATTATCAGCAGAAGCTGAAGAACAAATTATAAACGAAGCGAACACCGAAATCGCTGAAGTAGCGGCAGATGTTGTAACCGAAGTCCTGTCCGAAGAATCTTCAGACGAAAATGAAGCGGGCTCTAAAAAGGGAACTGCAAAAGCAGGCAAACGCAGCGAAAAAGCTCTCGAAGAAGCCGAAGCCAAAGCAGCCAAAGAGGCCCGCAAAATCGCCAAAGCTGCATCTGAAATCGAAGACGAGGACAAGCCAAAGCAGCACCAGAATCCAACCCGTACACGCGTAGAACGTGCCGGAAAAAAATTCCGAGAGGCATCGGCTAAAGTAGAGAAAGACAAAGTCTATACACTCGATGAAGCCGTCAAGCTGGCCACAGAAACAAGTCCAGTAAAATTTGATGCAACCGTCGAACTGCACGTCAATCTTCGTGTAGACCCTAGACACGCCGACCAGAATATCCGCGACAACTTTGTTTTGCCTCAGGGAACTGGTAAAACTGTTAAGGTCGCTGTTTTTGCCGACGTCGATGACGCTGCGAAAGCAAAAGAAGCAGGTGCCGACATTTCAGGCCTCGAAGACGTCACAAAGCTGCTCGAAAAAGGCGACATGGGATTTGATATTCTGATCGCAACCCCATCGCAAATGGCAAAGCTCGGAAAATACGCCCGTTCACTCGGACCGCGCGGTCTCATGCCGAATCCTAAAAGCGGAACCGTCACGACAGACGTCGCAAAAGCCGTCAAAGAAGCCAAAGCTGGTCGCGTAGAATACCGCGTCGATACGACCGGGATCGTGCACCTTGGGATTGGAAAAGTTAGTTTCGGCTCAGATCGTCTGACAGAAAACGCTCAGGCGGTACTTCAGAACATCAAAGGTAATAAACCGGCTAGCGTAAAGGGTGCATACGTTAAAGCAATCCACCTTACTACATCTATGGGGCCGTCCATAACTGTCGAGACCAGCGCAGCCAACTAGACTGCACTTTTCGAGCCTCACTAATATCGGATCTACATAGGCCATTCGAATAGTAAAAATATAACCTTTAGCGGATAATGGAAGTTATGCAAGATTCGAATATAAAGCCAGGCAAAATAATCATGTTCGACGGACCTGACGGTGTTGGGAAAACCGAACAAATTAAGAATGCCGAAGCGGCTCTAAGCAATCAGCATTTTCCCGTGTATGTCACTCGTGTTCACGGAGGTACGCCTATTGGCGAGCGCCTCCGTGAGGTATCATTTTCGAACATTCCACGCTCGCCTGCTACCGATCTATATATATCAAAGACTATGCACATAGAACTTGCATCTGACCTCAAGATAAGGCGCGATGCTGGTGCTATATGCCTGGTAGACCGGAGTCCGGCAGCAATGTGGAGTTACCAGGTTAGAGGTGGGGGTTTGTCGAAAGATTTTGCGCTTCCTATCATTCGGGATAGTTTTGCGATGTTTGAGGCCGACCTCGTTATAATTTATATGGCTCCCCTACAAAAACTCAGAAAACGTATACAAAAACGCGATGGAGCATCGGATTATTTCGAAAGTAAGCCGGAAGCCTATCATGAACGAGTCATTGCAGGATATGCCGAAGCTAGCCAAATCTTTGGGACTGAGCTCGTTGACGCTGGTGGAAGCGTTGAATCGATGCATCAAACTACTATGGAGCTCATTAGTAAACTTCTCGTTACCCAAGATTAGCATTACCTTTTTGAAATATGATTGCGTAAAAATCACATTACTATTATTCTTGCGCCGAGCAATACCGACGGTCTACAATTACGTATAAGTGGAGGTAACCAATGGGTGTTTACAGTAATACAGATATTAGAAATGCGCTTCAAGAAGGGCACATAGTTTGCCATCCTTTTAATCCTAAGCATGTCAGTCATGCCAGTCTCGATGTAACCCTTGGGTATCACTACTATCGTATTGAACGGACTCAGGAACGTACCGTGTACAATCCATTCGACCGCGAAGATGTCGAACGTTATTTTGATGGTCCTTATAAAGCGATGCCGCATGAAGAGTGGTGCAAAGCCAATGGCTTTAACTTATTAAAGAACATACCAGCCGATCATCCTGTTATCGCATTGAAGCCACAGGAAAGGATTTTGGCTCATACTCACGAGTTTTTCGGTATTAAGCCGCCGGGAGCTTACGAAGTAAAGTCACGATCCAGCTGGGGACGTAATGGCGTTGCCGTCTGTTTTGATGCCGGATGGGTAGATCCGGGATATATAAACCGGCTTACTTTGGAAATCTATAACCTGAACGAAAGAGAAACGGTAGTAATCCCCGTAGGAGAGCGAATTGCGCAGGCTGTATTTCACGCGACCGGAGAAGTCGAAGGAAGTTACGGAGAAGGGCGCGATCAAGGTTTTAGTGGCAAATATCAACAGGGTAAAGATTTGGATCAGATTATTCAGACCTGGTCACCTGATATGATGCTCCCACGGGCATATTTCGATTCACGACATATGCCGGTAAAAATTGAAGGTATGCAATATGAGTAGGGGCAAGTATATTGTCATCGAAGGCCCGGAAGGTGTAGGTAAAACGACCCAGATCCAGCTTCTGGCCGGCAGGCTACAAAAAGCCGGTCTACCAATCCGACTTTTGCGCGAGCCCGACAGTCAAAGCGATCTCACGGCCCGGGCTATCCGACATCTTACTCAGGATCCGCGGTACCCGATGAACACTAGGACAGAAGTGCTCCTTTATAATGCTGCCCGCTCACAGTCCCTGGATGTGATTCGTAAAAGCGTAGAACAAGGGATTATCTGCTTGGTGGACCGGAATTATCTAACGACGTTGGCCATACAATACTATGGACGGGGAGATGTGCCAGACTACAATACCATTAACACTATTATTCAGTTCGCGGTTGGTGGCAAAGAGCCAGATCTTTGTATCGTGATGGATGCAGCTCCGGAAGTGCTCAAAAAACGCGCTACGGAGCGTGGAAGTGGCGAACGATTCGACAATTTAGATGAGTCATTTCTTGAAAGAGTACGAAACGGATATTTATGGGAGGCGAAACAGCGTGGCCTGCCGGTTGTCACGGCGACTGAAGATGCAAAAACTGTCTCCGATACCATTTGGCGGCTCGTAACAAATGAACTGGCCTCACGCAAGCCAAGTAGCGCCCTCAGCGAAGTGCAAACTCGGACTACAGCACAGGGCTTGAGCGTCGATCAAGGCGAAAGGAATGAGAATTCAGAAAATTCCCAGAACAGTGCTGCTTCCAAATCTCCTGAACCAGAAAATGGTCAATCTTACCTACGCAAAAATTCTGCCGGAAATTTTGAAATTACAGACAACGGAAAAGAATATTTACGTCGGGCGGTAACTTCAGTTGACGACAACGTATACGCCTTTACCAACGAACTCAGTCCGGTCACTATAGCGGCCGCAATGGCTCGATTATCGAGACGGGGTGACGACATGCGTATTACGTTGCTCGATGAGTTTGCTGAGTCAAATGGAAAGGATGAAGCGCTCCTTAAACGTGTTATTACTGCTTACGGTGATGATTCGGTACAGCAACTGGCCGGACTCCATGTTGTCGTTGAAAAAGCCAGTAATCTGCTTACAAAAAAAATAGAGTGGGGAAGACTGGCTTCTTACCTGGAACAATCTACCCGCTATATTTATTATGATAAAAAGGACGACCAAGGAAACTATAAATACCATATTCCAGATGGGCTCAGTGAGAGCTTGAACAAAGAATATCGACTCCATATGGATCGAATTTTCGGGTTATATTCGGACATGGTACATCGTCTAACGGATTACGTACGCGAACATTCGAGCGTTCCAGAAGCAGAGCGTGACGTGGCTTTCAATGGAGCAACAAGAGCGCAGGCCTGTGATGCCATTCGACCAGTACTCCCAGTTGCGACAACTTCTACAGTCGGTATTTTCGCTTCGGGACAAGCCTTGGAAAGCCTTATAATGCATTTACAAAGCGACCAAACAGCCGAAGCCCAAAATACGGGTGATAAATTGCTACAAGCCGCTAGAAAGATAGCACCAGCCCTGTTTGAACGAGCCGACAAACCTGACCGCGGCGGAGCGCTCGTGGCATACAGGTCCACCACACATAATAACGTCAAACATCTTGCGGATAAATTACTACCCGGTAACCGCGGACAAAGTAATGACGAACCGGTATCTTTAGTTGATGTCTGGCCCCGAAATGAACTGGACCTGGTAGCTGACATGCTCTACGAGCATAGTACGATGTCGTTATCCGACATAAACAAAACTGTCACCGGCATGTTGTACGAGGAAAAACACGGCATTATGCAGGCCTATTTTGGCGAGAGACTCAATCGCCGGCAGCGTCCGGGAAGAGCGCTCGAAAAAGCCCATTATAGCTGGGATTTAGTTTGTGACTACGGTATTTTCCGGGATTTGCAAAGGCATCGAATCGTAGATGATTTGCAGTGGCAAATGCTTACGCCGAGGTACGGTTACGAAGTGCCTGAGCTCGTAGACCAAGCTGGATTAACAGACCAATTCGAAGAGTGTTTCGAGATCAGCCTAAAATTACACAGCATCATGGAACAAGCAGGGAATACATACGAAGCACAGTATGCGACGCTGCTCGGACACAAGATGCGCTGGAAAATTACATACAATGCCCGACAGGCATTTCATTTTCATGAACTCCGTACGAGCCCGCAAGGCCATCCGGGTTATAGAAAATTAGTACAGCAAATGCATAATAAAGTAGCTGAAGTCCACCCGACGATAGCAGAGGCTATGAAATTTGTGAACCAAGGGGAAGATCCGGAGCTCTCAAGACTTGCCGCAGAAAGATACACGCAGTACAAGCTTAGTCAAGAAGGGTAGCTATCGGAATGGCTTCTCCAGCCCGGTACGAATGGTGGATTTTGGATTCGCGGCATTAAGTCATCAGCCTTTCCGGCTTCAAAATCATAATGAATCGTTTTTCCGCCTGCAACGATCGTGCGTATGACATCGATTACGCCCGTATCCAAATTCACTACTCTGTGTTGTTGACTGACGTCTCCTTTTTCAGTTTCAATCAAACTTTGACTAGGAATAATATCTAATAAGTACGAAATCTTGCGGTCAAAAAATTCAGCTTGCGGACAAACATTTAAATCAATTGCAACTAGGTGGGCGGAAGTACTGGTATCCGGTTTGCTTTTGAATTCATTAGCTAAACGACCTAGTTTATGCGCAAATAAACGTAACTTTACATCAGATTCAACTTTTACTGGATACTCTACATCTTCAGAGTTAGATGCATACCCACCAAGCATTTTGCGTGCAGTTACGAAAACATTACCAAACTCATCGAGAATATGTTCGAAAGGACCTTCTGCCATAGTGATTACTGAATCTTTCTGTTATTACTCTTAGCTAAAAAAATGCCGAACATTTGTCTGTCCGGCTTCTGTTTATTAACTTTGAAGCTGTAATTAAGTGCGAACAAACCTTGCATTATGAAGCATGTACATGTTTGTCATTAGAAAAACTATACGAAAATATGTTTTTGATGCAATGTTCACGGTCATACATTAGCAATGACTACACGAGATGTCAATAGTTAAACTGTTGATATGATAAATATGCAAACTTTCAAAAGCACAAATATCTTGCTTTAGAGCCTATGTTAAAAAGAGTAATTTTGCGTACTATCAATTATTAAAAACTGTCCGACAATGAAAATCTTCACACTTCAAGCACGAACATGTTGACAAGATATCTTAAAAGGAGTTCAATGGTAAGTACTATGAAATTAGCATTTGAAAAACTCAACGCACTTATAAACCTAATTATTATCAGCCGTAAGGGGCTGTGCTTCAATCCGATTGAAGTCAGGACGCAACGAACGCGTCGCTAGCACAGTCCACGATACATCAAAAAGGCTTCAATCGAAGCCTTTTTTTTATTCTGCTAAAATAATAAATCTAGAATATCAAATTTACTAAATCTATGGGAGCATCGAAATGACTACCACATTCGGACCTTATACTCCTGTCAGAACTACTGGTGATGGTTGGTTTTTCATTTCGGGGCAAGTTGGGGTATTGGCAGAAACAAAAACAGCTCAAGAGGACGTACGAAATCAAACGATTCAGGCACTAAGCAATCTTCGTACATTACTCTTAGCAAATGAACTTGATTTTAAACATATAGCAAAAACAACGGTATTTTTAACAGAGATGTCAGATTTCGAGATTGTTAACGAAATATACGAACAATATTTTCCGGAGCCACGCCCAGCCAGGTCGTGTATAGCGGTTAAAGAGTTACCTCGATTAGTACCTGGCGTACACTTGAAAGTTGAAATCGAAGCAGTCGCATTTCGCCAGCCTGCCAGAATACAGGAGTTAAGTTCATGATGCAATTAGACAGACAACTTACTGGCGCGGAAGTACTTATCAAGACTCTAGAAGATTTGGGAGTCGAATACATATTTGGTTACAGTGGCGGTGCCGTTATACCTATATTTGATGCTATCGCCACAACCAAGACCAATATTCGCCTGATAGCCGTCCGCCATGAACAAGGCGCCGTGCACATGGCAGATGGCTATGCCCGCACCACGGGCCGGCCAGGTGTCGTACTGGTAACGAGCGGGCCAGGGGCAGGTAACACAATCTCAGGGCTCATGACCGCGCAAATGGACAGCGTACCGATGCTGGTCATAAGCGGACAGCAAATCAGCAGTATGATCGGCATGGATGCTTTCCAGGAAGCTGACATCATCAATCTGAGCATACCGGTCGTAAAGCATAGTTATCAGATACAAGATGCGAGCGAAATAAGCGAAACTGTCCAGGCCGCATATCAGGTTGCGCTCGAAGGCCGCCCGGGACCTGTCGTGATTGATATCCCGAAAGATGTAAGTTCAGCGCCTATGTCATATTCAGGTAGCCTCATTAAACCAACCGCCGACATTCCAGTTGCATTAGATTATGAGAGTTTACAGGCAATCGTCGCGGCTATAAATGTATCCAAAAAACCACTGTTACTTATAGGACAAGGCGTCATAATCGCCAATGCAGTCACTGAATTAAGACAAATGATTCAAGTGCACCGCATACCAGCAATCACCACATTGCTTGGCAAGGGAGCAGTCGATGAGACTGAAGCACTTAGTCTAGGGATGCTCGGCATGCATGGCACTGCCTACGCCAATAAAGCCGTTCAGGAAACGGACTGTCTTATAAACATCGGTTCGCGATTTGATGACAGGATTGTCGGAGATTCCGCAAAGTTTGCAGAGCAGGCAGTGATTTGTCATATAGACTTGGACGAAACGGAACTTAACAAAATGGTCAAAGCAGACCATGCGCTTCGATCGGACGCAAAATTAGCTATCCAACACCTGAATAAAATGCTGTCCAAAAAAGACAGATCGGAATGGCTACGAGCTGTAGAAAACCTTAAAGCAGATTTTCCGCTCAAATATGACACGCCCGTTGGTACATTGAGCCAGCAAATGGTTTTAGACACTTTGAATAAGCTTACTGATTCCGAAGCGATTATAACTACTGACGTCGGTCAGCATCAGATGTGGGCGGCGCAGTTCTGCCGAGTCAAACATGAGCGTCATTGGCTAACGTCTGGCGGTGCCGGTACGATGGGATTTGGCATGCCGGCTGCCATAGGGGCGCAACTGGCTCGGCCCGACAAAATGGTCATAAGCATATCTGGTGACGGCGGCTTTCAAATGACTGAATACGAACTGGCCACTGCCGCTAATCATAAGTTACCTATAAAAATAATGATCATGGACAACAAATACCTTGGGATGGTCAGGCAATGGCAGGAACTTTTTTACGATAACCGCGAAAGTGGTGTCAGCTTAGAAGGAAATCCTGATTTTTCAATGCTCGCGCAAGCTTATGGTATCAAAGCAGTCCACATTACTATAGCCGAAGAAGTAACTGGCAAGCTGCAAGAGGCGCTCAGTTACAACGATGGACCTGTCGTTATTTGGTGTGAAGTAGCAAAAACCGAAAATGTCTACCCGATGATTCCGGCCGGAAGATCCTACGATCACATGATTTTAGAAGCCTCCAGTAAAAAATTGGAAAAACCGTTGGGGAGTACCTAGCATGAACGTAACAATCAAACTGCGGATACAGGTAAAACAGAATGTCACGGTACTGCCACGGATATTGCAGGTTTTTAGTCGCAGAAGTATCGTGATGCGCGACCTCATGACCAACGATCTCAGAGGAGGTCGAGCTGAGTTATGGTGCACCATACAAACGACGTCTAAATGGGAAGAAAGTATTCCTGACCTACTTAGTCGCCTCGTAGATGTAGAAAACGTAGAAATAATGAATACATCGAAAATGTAACCATGAACGACCCGGTCAAGCAAGTTCTAGCAGCCAAAGTTTACGATGTCGCAATTAAAACACCTCTTCATCATGCGGCTAAATTATCCAGGGCTACTGGCAATCATATCTATTTGAAACGTGAGGACCTGCAGCCGGTACATTCTTTCAAGATACGCGGAGCATACAACAAGATCGTACAGCTGACAAAATCTGAAAAATTAGAAGGCATTGTAGCTGCAAGTGCGGGCAATCATGCACAAGGAGTGGCCTTGAGCGCCAAAACACTTGGATATTCGGCTACAATTTATATGCCAAAAACTACACCGGCAATTAAAATAGAAGCCGTGCGGGCGCACGGTGCCAAAATTGTACTAGAAGGCGATAACTACACTGAAGCATATGAAGCCTGTCTCATACAAAATAAAGGTTCTAATAAAACTTTTATCCATCCTTTCGACGACGAATCTGTAATTGCCGGACAGGGCACTATCGGCATGGAGCTCCTAGACCAATTACCTCACGCCGAATATATTTTTATACCGATTGGCGGCGGAGGTTTGGCAGCAGGCATTGCTCAGTATGTAAAACATCTTCGTCCTGATATCAAAATCATTGGCGTCGAACCGGTAGATAGTAACGCGATGCAGGCCTCTTTGGCTGCCGGAAAACGCGTAATTTTGGATCATGTCGGAGTTTTTGCCGACGGAGTTGCCGTCAAAAGTGTAGGCGATTTAACATTTAAATTGTGTATAAAATATCTTGACGGAGTTATTACCGTATCGAACGACCAGATATGTGCCGCGATAAAAAGCATTTTCGAAGACACTCGCAGTATTGTTGAGCCTGCGGGAGCTCTGAGCCTGGCCGGAGCGCTTGAATACTTAGAAGCTAATAGAATTATGGGCAAGCATATCATCACGATTTCCAGTGGTGCAAACATACCCTTTGAAAAATTACAGTACGTCGCTGAACGCACTTTACTGGGAAGCGGCAAGGAAGCGCTGTTCGAAATAACTCTCCCTGAAGTGCCCGGAGCACTGGCGGAACTTTGCGACAAAGCAGTAACCGGTCACGGAATCACCGAATTCAGTTATCGGATTAGTAGTAGGGAAAAAGCTCACATTTTTGTCGGTATCTCTATTTCTGGTGATTCGGACAAAAATAGCTTCATGGAATCGCTTCGTACTAACGGCTATCAATTTCACGACCTTTCAACAGACGACGTCGCCAAAGAACACGTTCGCTACATGATCGGAGGGACCGCGCCGCGTATTAAGATGGAAAGACTCTACCAAATAAATTTCCCGGAACGTCCCGGAGCTTTGAAAGATTTTCTGGCTTTTTTGGGCACGCAGTTTAATATAAGCTTGTTCCATTACCGGGGTCAGGGTGGAGACACGGGCAGGGTAATGATCGGATTTGAAACTTCTGATGTCGATGCGCTCGAAAAAATGGTTTCCGGCAGTCATTACGACTTTGTAGCCGTTAATTCTCGGGCAGCCGATATTTTTGTGAACGGCGACAAAATCACCGTGTAATGAGATTATATTATGCAAATATCTGATATAAGCTATAGATAGATATGACCAATCACGCCCGACTCATCGACATACTACGTAAGCTTGTTTCGTTTCAGACAGTAGCCACTAACTTTGAAGAAGTTGAACGCAATCTTCAGTTTATCGAAAATTGCGTCAGGCCATGCAGCGTTTTTACAGATAGATACGTATCGAATGGTTTTCAGTCATTAGTAATCAGCACAAAAGAAACGAAAGCACCGAAGCTCATATTGCAGGCACATATCGACGTGGTGCCGGGCTATGATCATCAGTTTAGCTTGCAGCAACATGAAGGTAAATTATACGGCCGAGGTGTCTACGACATGAAATTTGCTGCAGCCTGTTTTATATATTTGCTGGAAGATTTAAAAGATGAACTGAGCAACCTGAATATAGCCGTTATGATCACTGCCGACGAAGAAGTCGACGGACACAACGGAGTCGAGTACCTCCTAAACCAAGGTTATACTGCCTCGGCATGTCTTTTGCCGGATAGCGGGGAAAATTGGAATATAGAGCTGGAGGCTAAAGGTTTTGCTGTTGCAAAGTTATATACTCAGGGAAAGAGCGCACATGGATCACGGCCATGGGAAGCGGAGAATGCTGCGACGAAGCTCATAAACTGCGCTAAAGCTATAGAATCTAAATTCGCTTTGAAAGATCGGCACGGACTGACCGTAAACCTCACAATGCTCCATGCCGGTTCCGCCCACAATCAGATCCCCGGAGAAGCAACCGCGACTTACGACATTCGTTTCCCTAACGAAACAGTATATCGTCAGTGCAAATCGGTTCTGACTAAAATATGCGCCAATTATGGCACAACCGTTGTATTCACGCCGCTAGCCGTATCTGTGCGCCACGACACAGAAACCGATCATATGCAGATATGGAAAGCGGCAACAACAAAAATAACCAAGCACGTTCCGGAATTCACGCGATCATTCGCGGCCAGTGATGCACGCTATTTCGTGCCCTTTGGTATTCCGACTATTTCTACCAGACCCAAAGGCGGTGGACACCATAGCGGCGACGAATGGCTCGAAGAAAACGATTTTTACAGATTTTATGAAGTTGTGAAGTTATTTGTTCGACAAGTCGGAAGCAGTTAAGTTGACTGTCTACCACTGTTCAGCTATAATACAGACTAAGTTGCCCAAGACAGTAGCCGCAATAACAATTGCTTAATCCGCTACCGAGGTACAAGAAAAGGTTTTGGCTTTTTATCCCAAGGGTATATCAGCCAGATACTCGAATTGTCCTCCTTTTGTTTTCACGACAACGGAGGATTTTTTCTTGGCAACGAATAACCACGCAGGAACAGGTCGATGTCTTGCGTATTCATAAAATCTCACAGGATTTACTAAATAATCCAAGGAGTATAAGTGGCACTTACAAAAGCAAAGAAAGACGAAGTCGTCGCTGAGGTAGTAGCATTACTTACTGATTCGAAGATGACCGTCATCACCAAGTACGAAGGTACAACCGTTAAGGCGATGCAGTCTTTACGAAGAGTAGCCCGCGAAAACGGCACGCAGGTCAAGGTCGTAAAAAACCGTTTAGTGATCAAAGCGATTGAGCAGACGGATGCAATCAAAGAAGTTGAAACAAGTTCTTTGGAAGGAATGCTCCTGTATGCCTTCAATTCTCAGGATGAAGTCGCGCCGGCTCAAGTACTAGCAGAATTTGCCAAGAAAAATCCGACACTTGAATTCGTCGGTGCTATTAGCGCAGAAGGTAAATTCCTCAGCGCCGAAGAAGTTAAGTCGCTTGCGACGATGCCTAGTAAAGACCAGCTCATCGGTCAGGTTATCGCTCAGCTTCTTAGCCCAGTACACGACGTTACAAACGCCCTATCCGGCAATTTGCACGCACTGCTTGATGGAGTCAGCGACAAAGCAGCAGCTTAAACGCTTACAACTTTACATAAATTAATTAGGAGAATTACAATGGCTGATTTAAAGAAATTAGCAGAAAGCCTCACCGGCCTTACTGTCCTCGAAGTAAACGAACTGAAAACTATCTTGAAAGATGAATACGGCATTGAGCCGGCAGCTGCAGCAGTCGCTGTCGCCGGACCTGCTGCCGGTGGTGACGCACCAGCAGAAGACGCTAAAACTGAGTTTGACGTCGTCCTGAAAGACGCCGGCGCTCAGAAAGTAGCTGTCATTAAAGCAGTCAAAGACCTGACCGGTCTTGGTCTTGGCGAAGCCAAAGCACTCGTCGATGGTGTCCCAAAGACAATCCTCGAAAAAGCCGCCAAAGATGACGCCGACAAAGCAAAGAAAGCTTTGGAAGACGCTGGCGCTACCGTCGAACTCGCCTAATAAGCTTGTGCGAACTCTCGTATAGAGCCACTTTATCATTGAGTGGCTCTATACTTTTAGGGTTATTTATATAAGGAAAATGGTTTTTATTTTGACACGGCCGGGCAGTTCGTGATAGGGTAAGCTACAAGAGGACTTATACATACAAAAAATTTCCGGGGAGACGGGAAGACCACCATGCCAGATGTTCCAGAGAAACAAATAAAGAGATTACGAGCACTTATTCAAGAAGCTGAGACTAATTTGTCTGCAGCTACCGAATTGCTCGTAAGCTTGGTTGGAGACGACGACAGAGTCGCTCCTGTTGCCCGTGAAGATACTTTAGGTAAAGTAATCGAAGGGGTATTCGACGGTCAGAACATGGTAGGATCAGATGCCAAAACCTACCCAGTGCCGGCCAATTACGCCTCCAAATCAAAATTAGTACAGGGCGATATACTCAAACTGACTATTGCCGATGATGGCTCTTTCTTATACAAGCAAATAGGTCCTATACCTCGAAAGCAGGTTGTTGGACAACTCCGTCTCGAAAATGGCCATTATTTTGTCGATGTAAATGGAAAACATTTCCGTGTACTCTTGGCCAGTGTTACATACTTCAAGGCCAAACCAAACGATCAGGTTAGTGTCAACGTGCCAGAAGATGATTCTCAGGCCGAATGGGCCGCACTAGAAGCCGCCTTATAGATTCGCACAGTCCTAAGTAGCCTCATTTTCGACTGAGACCATCTCAACCCATATTTTATAAGCATAAATCTACAACGCGTCACAATTGCGATGAAGGGGTATAATATAGATATCAAAGCATGAGGGAGTATGCTGATTTCTATTTATAGACTGTGAGCAATAGCATTATGGGCCAGGCATTATATCGAAGGTATCGTTCAAAATCTCTCACGGAGATAATCGGGCAGGAACACATTACCGACACATTAAAGACAGCCGTAGAACAGGGGCGAATTAGTCATGCCTACCTATTTAGTGGACCCCGTGGCGTCGGCAAGACGTCAATAGCTCGTATCCTGGCACATGAAATAAACGAATTACCGTATATCGACGATTCTACCCATATGGACATTATTGAGATAGACGCAGCCAGTAACCGTCGCATAGACGAAATCCGTGATATCCGCGAAAAAGTGTACATGGCGCCAACCAGTAGCAAATATAAAATTTACATCATAGACGAAGTCCATATGCTAACTCGGGAAGCATTTAATGCGCTCCTTAAAACACTCGAAGAGCCACCAGCCCATGCGGTATTTATCCTTGCCACGACCGAAGCAAATAAATTACCTGAAACAATTATAAGCCGTACGCAGCACTTCACCTTTAAGCCCGTCAGCCAGGAAAAGGTCGTGGCACACCTACAGCATATCGCTGATGCCGAAGGCATAAAAGTATCCCCAGACGCACTAGGGCTTTTAGCGGCTCACGGAGGCGGATCTTTCCGCGACAGTATAAGCCTGCTTGATCAGGCAGGTGGCATGACTACCGAAATAACTTTGGAAGATGTGCGACGTTTACTAGGCATCGCTCCAGAGGAAGCAATCAGCGCATTACTGGAGAGTCTAAGAGGCGCAAGTTTGGCAAGTAACATTATAAATCAGCTGTGCGACTTATATGGTCAGGGATTGCAGGCCGCGAGTATAGCCCGGCAGCTTTCAAGCAAACTCAGGGACGGCCTCACCATTGATTCTCCGCCGTTACCACTCGGTAACACACTGCAGTTACTTCGGAACCTGACGACCATTCCAGCTTCGCCGAATCCTGAACGATTACTCGAAATCACGATGATAGAAGCTGCTGAATCCATACATATTCAGGGATTTGCTGTTCCACCCGAGCCGGTCGCGCAGACCGTTGTTGTAGAGCCTGTTTCAAAAACTCCAAGTATGTCAGAGAATATAAAAATCTTGTCGCCCGCTAGCCATAAAACTGAGGTTGCAAACATGCAAGATTCTGATGCGCAAGAGCCGCAACCTGCAAAAAAGCCACAAAAACCCTCAGCTATTGAAGTGCAGCCGGCGACTCCGACAACCCCCAAAATGCCAACCAAGACGGAAGAAATCGAACCTCTAGCCATAGAAACGATTCAAACAACAGTCGCTCCTAATACAGGCGGCAAGCAGATGGACGAAAGTGTGTGGGCCGAGATATTAGCCGGACTGAAAAAAGAGTACAATACGCTGTACGGTGTACTTAGAAACGCCAAACCAATCTTCGGGAAAGACGACATAGAACTGCAATTGAAATTCGCTTTTCATCAGAAAAGACTGAGCGAATCTAAAAATCGGCAGATCATCGCCGGATTTATCAAAGAAGCTACCGGTAGGGATATGCTCGTAAGGTGCACGGTCGCAGCACAGAAACAAATCTCTGGACAAACAGCCGGAACAGCTCCGTCAAAACCTGCAATAGATTCGGTTACTAATATATTTGGCGGTGGAGAGGTGTTAAGTACATGAAGGATATAATCGTAGATCAATCACGAAAAAACAAGAGCGTACAGCTTCCAAATGCTTCGTTACAGCCACAGAATACTGACGCCGAAGCATCACTGCTTGGGGCTATCCTTATTGACACTGATGCAATCGTCAAAATCGCCGATAGTATTGCACCCGTAGATTTTTTCGACGCCAGACATCATCATATCTATGACGCAATCGTAAACTTATACGAAAAAAGACAATCAATCGATGTTTTGACATTATCCGACCAGCTTAAAAATATGGGATATCTGGATATGGTAGGCGGCCCGGCGTACCTTACTGAACTTACCAATTTCGTGCCCGCAGCAGCTCATGTCGAGCAATACGCCGATATTGTAGCCCAAAAATCTATGCGGCGGAGACTTATACAAACTTCGCATGAAATAGGTGGTTTAGGTCTTGATGAATCAAGAAGCCTCAAAGAACTCATCGAAGAAGCCGAAAGTCGGCTGTTTCAAGTTTCCCAGCAGCATGTTAAACAAACCATTGTCAGTATCGAAGACATTCTCGCCGACAGCTTTGAACGGCTCGACGAACTTCATAAAGACAAACAGTCCATACGTGGGGTTTCTACCGGTTTCCCTGATATGGATAACATTTTGGCAGGACTACAACGCTCCGACCTATTTATCTTGGCGGCTCGGCCCTCGATGGGAAAAACAGCTTTTGTACTTAATTTAGCTCACAATGTGGCCGTAAGATCCAAAGAACCAGTGCTGATATTCAGCCTGGAAATGAGCAAAGAACAGCTCGTAGACCGGCTACTGTCTATGGAGTCAGGAGTAGACGCCTGGGCTCTTCGTACCGGCAACTTGAGTGACGCGGATTTCGAAAAACTCGGGGAAGCCATGGGTACGCTCAGTGAGGCTCCTATATATATTGACGATACTCCTGGAATCACCATTAGCGACATGCGTACAAAAGCCCGCCGCGAAGCACATCAACATAAACTCGGGCTCATAATCGTAGACTATTTGCAGCTCATGAGCGGAGGTAACCGTTTCGGCGGCGACGGTAACCGCGTACAGGAAATATCAGAGATTTCCCGTGGATTGAAAGGGATTGCCAGGGAGCTCGACGTGCCTCTTATATCACTGAGTCAGCTGAGTCGTTCGGTAGAAAGCCGTAGTCCGCAGATCCCACAGCTTTCAGACCTCCGTGAATCAGGATCTATTGAGCAGGACGCTGACATCGTGGCATTTATTTACCGCGAAGATTATTACAATCCCGAAACAGACCGTAAAAATATTACCGATATCCTTATCAAAAAACATCGTAATGGTCCTCTTGGAAATGTAGAACTGTACTTTGACAAAGACAAGCAGAAGTTCCGGTCAGTAGATACCCGACATGGCAGCGATCCATTCGGCGAATAAAACTCTGTCAATATTCTTATGCTAAGTATTTATTGCTATACTATCAGGTAGACGATGAAAGCACTAAAACTGTTCCTCAAAGATTACGGCGCGGAAATTCTGCTATGTACGGCCGGGTTTTTACTCGTATTTCTATTGCTTTGGTTTAGAATTGGGTCGCTAACATTTGGTAACGCTGCGGAAATTGAAGTAACTTCCCGCGCTGCCGGATCGAGTTTACAGGCAATAATCGAGAATCCGTTAAACGCTCCGTACAAGCTCACACAGCGAGCTGTCATGTTCGCAGGATATAACGGTGTCACATCCATGAGACTCGTTACAACTGTTTGGGCCGTACTCGCAATGGTACTTTTTTATCTGGTCGCGAGACAGTGGCATAGTACGAGAATAGCCGGGCTGGCGACATGGTTATTTATCACTTCCAGCTGGTTCCTGCATACCGCCCGATTGGCAACTCCAGAAGTCATGTGGCTGGTTGGACTACTTGGACTTGTCGTCGTTTTTACACCAAGATCAATGCGTGAATTTAGATCGGTGACCCTTACAGTGTACGCCGTACTGCTCGCCTCCGTACTCTACATACCTGGCATGGTCTGGCTAGTACTGGTAAGCCTCGTTATACAGAGACGAAACCTCGCACATGCCTGGGATGCTGCTCGTCCTATAGGCTTAAAAATTCTTGGTATTTTTAGCGGACTTATAATTGTAACGCCGCTCATCTTTGGCTTGATTCGATCACCTGGACTCATAGCCGAATGGATGGGCATTGGCCCTGATTTTGGCAATATAGCAGAAGCGGCTACCAGGCTTGCGTCTATTCCTCTTAATCTGTTTTTGATAGGACCGGACGACCCTGTTCGGTGGCTGGGTCAGTTACCGCTTCTGAGCGCTTTTGAAATCCTGATGTTTGCTGTCGGTGTTTACTTTTATGTCTCGCATCGTAGTGCTTCACGAGCCCGATTCATTTTAGTACTTTCTGCACTCGCCTGCCTGATCATAGGATTTGGTGGCCTCGTATCACTTTCTTTGATTGTTCCAGCAGTCTATCTGTTTGTTGCGACAGGCGTGGCTTATATGCTAGAAGAATGGCTTATAGTATTCCCGAATAATCCGCTAGCCCGATTGTTTGGTATTTCTCTAATTGTCATAGCCGTCTTGTTGACAAGCATATATCAAACCCGAAGTTACTTCGTGGCCTGGCGGTACAGCCCAGAGACAATACAGGTTTTTGACCAAAAAATGTAACGAGGTTAACGGAGTACACTATATTTGATGGCCAATGTTTGCTATAATCTCACCAAAGTAAGGAGAACCTATGAGTAAATTCGACCAAGCCAAGATGATGATGCAAGTCCGCAAAATTCAGAAAGAACTTCAGAATTTGATTATTACTGTCGAGCAGGGCGATGGCGCTGTAAGAGTTGAGATTACCGGCGAACAGAAAATTAAAAAGATTACGATCAATCCCGCATACGTCGATCTCGAAGATATTGAGCAACTCGAGAAATGGGTTGAAGTTGCCGTAAAAGACGCGATCGCAGAGAGCCAGAAAGTTGCAGCTGAGAAGATGCAACCAATGATGGGTGCTCTCGGCAGTCTGGGCATGTAGCTCTCGTCTTTATTTAGACATCAGCAGAAAATGCAGATACTACCACCAGCCCTCACAGATCTTATAGAAGCACTCGGCGCTTTGCCGGGCGTTGGTCCGCGTACGGCCGAAAGATACGCTTACTTTCTGATGAAACATGACCCTCATGTCAGTGGTAAATTAGCCGATACTTTACAGCACCTGCACGGCGGAATTAGTTATTGTAAGAAAACTTTCGCAATCACCTCCAGCGAACAAGAGCTATCGGATTTATACACTGATCCACGCCGCGATAAAAAACTGGTTGCTATCGTAGCTGAGCCCTTCGATGTTGTGGCCTTAGAAAAAACTGGTCAATACCATGGCACTTATCATGTGCTGGGCGGTCTTGTTTCTCCGATTGATGGCATCGGACCGGATCAACTACATTTAAAGGAATTAATAACCAGGATAGATGAAGATTCCGTGCAAGAAATAATACTGGCGACAAATGCCAGTGTAGAAGGCGAAACCACCGCGTTATACATCCAGCAGCAAATTGGTGACAGGAATGTCAAAATCTCGAGATTAGCACGAGGCATCCCCATAGGAGTTGATCTTGAGTACGCTGATCAGATAACGCTCGGCAGAGCGCTTGAGGGTCGTCAGACATTGTAAAAACGCAGGCTCGCGTGTTTTGGGGCACATCAGTAACTTTTTACCGTATAATGTGTAGGACATGACATATCCCGAATCGAGCCAAATCTCCGAGATTATAAATCAATCCGAAACAATCGTCATAATGCAGGCTGATAATCCCGACGCCGATAGTCTTGGCAGCGCCTTGGCGCTCGAACATATCCTAGGTGATTTGGGGAAAAAACCATTCTTGTACTGCGGAGTAACCATGCCCGGGTACTTGCACTACATGCCTGGCTGGGACCGTATTTCAAACGAATTTCCTAAAAAGTTCGATGCCGTTATCATCGTCGATACAAGCGCCGACAGTTTATTCGCTTCGTTCAACAATTCGGATTATCGTAAGCACGTAACCGCTAAGCCGTGCATTGTCATCGACCATCATTCCGTCGAGCCAACAATCCCGTACGCTACCGTGATTCTTAATCCCAAAGCTGTTGCCACAGGAGAAGTGCTTTATGAACTCTCGCAGCAATTGCAGTGGAAGCTGAATGTTTCCGCTTCGGAGATGTTAGTGGCAGCTATTATGGCCGATAGTCTTGGCCTGACAAGCGAAGGAACATCACCTCGTTCTATCCATATCGTGGGTGAGTTGGCAGAAAACGGTGTAAGTATTGCGGCACTCGAAGCACGTCGTCGTGAACTGATGCGCAAAAGCCCCGAACTTATCGCGTACAAAGGCCGATTACTGGAACGAATCGAATATCATGATAAAAACCGCATCGCTACTATTACTATCCCCTGGGTAGAAATCGAAAAATATAGCCATGCATACAATCCCTCGATGCTCGTACTCGACGAAATGCGCGGAGCCGAAGAAGTTGCCATAGCTATAGCTTTCAAACTATATAAAGACGGCAAAATTACAGCCAAAATTCGCGCCAATTACGGCAAGGCAGTAGCTGGCGAGATCGCAAAACACTTCGGCGGCGGTGGACATCCGTATGCCAGCGGTTTCAAAATTACTAACGGCCGCAGCTATGAAGACATCAAACAAGAATGTATTGCTGTAACTTCAAAATTACTCGACGAACACCTGGTGGTCTCTTGACTGCTACCAGAACCAAGAATACTGAGCCGTATAGTCACCTTTAAGATACAATACTTATTATGAAGCTATTCAACACTTTAACTCAACATATCGATGAACTAAAACCACATACACCGGGACAAGTAAAAGTCTATACCTGTGGACTAACCGTCTATAATCACCCTCATATCGGCAACTGGATAGGTTACATTTATTGGGACATACTTGTCCGCACACTAAAATCTGAAGGTCTAAAAGTAGAACGAACGCAGAATATCACTGATGTCGGCCATTTAGTTAGTGACGACGATGCCGGAGAAGACAAATTAGAAGTTGGCGCCAAACGCGAAGGCCTCGTCGCATGGGACGTTGCGCAAAAATACATTCAGATCGCAGATACTGAAGCTT
>JBGTMN010000024.1:0-9789 GCA_041743525.1 Saccharimonadales bacterium (SeqCode)
AGTCCGCGGTGCTTCGATTTGATCGGACCCAGACCATCCAAAGGATTTCCAAGCGGATCGACCACGCGGCCGACTAGCTCAGGGCCAACCGGAACGTCCATCACGCGACCGGTGAGCGTCACGCGGGCACCGGCGGCAATCTTACTGTCGTCACCAAGAATGACGGCTCCGATTTCATCTTCCAGCAAGTTCAGCGCGAAAGCAGTGACACGATTACCGTCGGTAGCTTCGATTTCGAGAACCTCGTTGTAACCAGCACTTCGTAGTCCGTATATCCACGCAACACCGTCACCCACGCGAGTTACGACGCCTGTCTCTTCGAGACCGGTCTCTTCTCGCAGCCCGGCAATAGCCTGCTGTAATTCTTTTGATAGTTCGTGTACTGATAAATCGCTCATGTCGTCTTTATTATCTCCCTTGTAATCGGTCTTATTTAAGTCAAAGCCGTTAATTGTCGTAATTTGTTGCGGACGCTGGCATCTATTTCTGCAGTCGGAGTGCGGGCTACCATACCCCCGATGAGCGTTTCGTCGGTCGTTTGATGAAGACTGATACTTTCAGCACCGGTCTGTTGCTTCATAAAGTCGGTCAATTGTTTAACAGCATCTTTTTCGAGCGGACGGGCACTGGTAACTTCTACAGTTAGCAGCTTGGACTGTTCGTACAACTCTTCGGCAATATCGTTCATAACGACATCTACATATTGTGTCATATTATGACCTACCAGATAAGCTGCCAAAGCACCCATGATTGCTTTATGGTCGGCATTCGGAGCCGTCAACATAGTAGCCGTCGCTTTAGCAACTGTGCGCCGGGAAACGGATGCTGCCATGATTTATGCGTGCTTTCCGCTTAATGCGCGTTCAACAAGTTCAACGTCTTTTTTGCTGTCCACTTTCTCGTGAATGATTCGTTCCGTTGCCATTGCAACCAATTCAGCCGTATCTTTTTTGAGAGCCAAACGAGCTTTTGCGACATCAGCCTGCAACTGTATGTGAGCGTCTTTCACGATCTGTTCGGCTCGGGCTTTAGCTTTCTCTTCCGCTTCCGAGACCTGTGATGCAGCTTCGGCATGAGAACGAGCCAGAATTTCGTCGGCTTCTACACGGGCCTGCTTCAGAAGCTTTTCGGTTTCTTTCTGCGATTTTTCGGCTCGAGCCTCAGCTTCACTGGCTGCGGCGACAGATTCAGCGATTTTTTCTTCGCGTGAATCAATAGCCCGGGTGAGCGGTGGGTAAACGTATTTACCCAAAAACCATACCAGGACTCCAAAGGCAATGATCTGCAACAGGAGCGTACGAACGTCAATACCGAGCGCGCCAAAAAGACCCGCTTCAGTGCCGGTACCGACTTCGGGAACTTCTGCCGCGAATTGTAGTAATGCATTATTCATACTGATGTTGGAAACCTTTTGATTAGATGAACTTAGCGATGATGGCGACGATGATACCGATAATAGCCAGGGCGTCCACGAACGAGATACCCAAGATCATCAATGTACGGTATTCACCGACTTTTTCTGGGTTACGTCCGGCAGCGTTCAATGCGCCGTTGGCGACGATACCGGCACCTAATGCCGCGAAAGCGGCGGGGATAGCGTAGGTTAATCCGAAAGCTAGTTCTTCCATAATATTGTATAACTCCTTAATTTACTTATTTAATTGCTCGACTTGATATATCCATGAACGACCTTGTATGGCCAGACGTGGAATACGCGCTCATTTACCAGCTCCCATGGCTTCAGACTCGGGCAAACGTGCCGTTGTATCGGGAATGGGATGGTCAAGAGTGCGCTCACTGTCAGTGCCGTGATCGCCATGGCCGGCAAGACCAAGCGATATGAACACGACAGTCAGCATAAAGAAGATGTACGCCTGGATAGCGCCGATGAACAGCTCGAAAGCCAGGAAGGGCGGCAGTGCGATCGGGGTGGCATAAACGGTCAAAAAAGCTATCATAACTAGTAATACTTCGCCGGCGAACACATTGCCGAATAAACGAAGCGACAGACCCATCAGACGAGAAAATTCGGCTATGAGTTCCAGAATACCTTCGAAAGCTCCGGCAACATCTTTGAGAGGATTTCTGAAATAACGGCCAAGATTACCGGCAAAACCATGCTTCTGAATCGCATAAACCTGCGCCATGACGACGGTAACGATAGCCAGGGCGAATGTCGTGTTCAGATCCGCAGCCAAACTTCTAAGGACAGGTACCTCGCCAACAGTCAGCGTATTGACGATAGGCAGAACACCGATCCAGTAATTTATCAAAATGAAGAAGAATAGCGTAATCGCCAGAGGAGCCAGCCGCTTGGTTACCAGTTTATCGCCGGTAACTTCATAGACAGTTTTATACAGGCCCTCGTAAATCCACTGGAACAAACTGACAAAGCGGTTTTTATGCCCGTTTTTTACTTTGCCGGATACATACACCATCAACCAAATAACAAGTGCGTAGCCAAAAATACCCGTAAACATCGCGTTCGTAACAGGAAGTCCGAACAGCGTAAAAAGCTCTTCGGCAGGAAGACTGACGTGAGGACCACCATTTTCAGCTGCGAATACGGTCAGGTTCATGTACGGACTAAAGGTTCCTTTTCTTTATCAATTGCTCTAATTTGCGCGTAAACCAGGAATATCGCCAAAAGCGTTCCTAGTATAACCCCGATTATTGTAAACCATGGACGTGTATCGTACGAAACATCTATCCAGAGACCTGCGACAGTTCCGCCCACAGAAGGCACAAACAGTCGGGTCGAAGTATCCAAGATCGACAGTAGTACCGCCCTGACACCTAAAGTGTTTTCCGGCTGACGTTTGCCGCTCTTATCAAGGGCAGGGGACGTCGTATCTGAATCCCTGTCGTTATCCTGTTTGGACATTTCCACATAATTATAACAGAGGAATCTGCATGTAATCAATTAATCTGTGCGAATCTTATGGTCCGAGGATAACGAAAATCACTACATTTAGCCACTAATCTTTCGGTGGCTCGCTCTTTCTCAGTCTTACCACCGCGGCTACGGCATGACATGTACCATATGCGATTGAAGAATAACCACCGTAATGCAGGACATTTTCAGTCAGCTCGTTGGGTGCAGTGTTAAAATTGTAAGCAAGGTTATTAAAAAGCAACGCTCCTACGCCAGCACTTACTGCAACGAGTGCTTTGTCGAGATTGATTTTCCCACGTTCATTACCAGCAGCGTCATTGTCCACTTGTTCAATTCCCATACTATTCTCCAAAATATATTATTACATTTTATAATGAATCGTGTTATTTGTCCATAGTTTAGTCTTGAGTTGAAGGTATGGAACCCGACTAGGGGCTTTACTGACTGTAGTATAATAAAACATATGACTAAGAAGCCGATTATTTATAGCGCTCACTGGTGTGCATTTTGTCATCAGGCTAAGCAATACTTCAAAAAACTTGACGTGGAATTCGAGGAGCGTGACATTGACGTCAATCATTCTTATGCGTCAGAAGCGGTCGAAAAATCAGGCCAGATGGGCATTCCTGTAATCGACATAAACGGCACAATTATCGTCGGTTTTGACAAACCGAAAATAGACGCTGCTTTAAAAATGAGCAAAACTGCATAAATCATCTGGAATAAAGCGACTAATCAAGCAAAGCTATATGGTGATAATCTCATATTCACACTCCTATGATGTGACATATATCAACTAGTAATACCTGTCTTTTTAGATGTATTATGTTGATACTACACCTTTGGCAGGAGAACATGATATGTCCGAAACCATACAGAACGCATCTTACGACGAAACTCCTGATGAAATCGCTCCACATATCCCGCTACAACACGTCGAATCTCACAGAGAACCTCTATTGAAAGTTGCTGAGGCGGATATATTCACCGATTACGAATCGTACTGCAGCTCCAAAGACCTGCCCATTCATCTAG
The DNA here is from genome assembly GCA_041743525.1 of Saccharimonadales bacterium (SeqCode). Taxonomy (GTDB): domain Bacteria; phylum Patescibacteriota; class Saccharimonadia; order Saccharimonadales; family UBA4665; genus UBA4665. The sequence goes on from JBGTMN010000024.1 coordinate 3,932, forward strand.
CTTTATCTCCTGTCAGACAAAAATTAGCCGAAATAACATTGGATTTTTTGCACAAAACCGTCGAACAAGTAAAAGAAGAATATGACAGCGATACTTCTGGAAAGTTATACCTAACGAAAGAGACCGCAAAAAATCATTTGAAAGAACTGTATAGTAATTTTCCACTGAGCGGATTTTCGAATGAAAGCCATATTCATAAACAACGGCGAGCCGCATTACAAACAAAAACTCGTGCGTATACAGACAAAATTGAGGCTCGGGTACCGGTTATAAGTGCTCTGCGAGATCTGAGCCGAACCGCACCTATAGAGACTCCGCCGGTATTTCAAGCGGTTGTCGGAGATCTGGATACGTCATATGCTTTTGCAATTCGTTCTCTCTTGGCCGCCCGGAGACAAAACGCAAATCTTATTGAACTCTCTCGACGCAGCGATCCAGAGATTATCGAGGAATAACAGTCCGTAACTGCTATTATGAACGCATGGCACACGAAGATTTTCAAACAAAAGAATCGGTAGTAATTGTTTACACCGGCGAGAATAAGGGCAAAACCAGCGCTGCGATAGGCCTGATGGTTCGGGCACTTGGAAACCGCTGGAACGTTGCTTTTATACAGTTCATCAAATACTGGGGCGTCGGGGAACACGTATTTATCCGTGACGTTATGCCTATCTATAAAGATAAACTGTACTTTTACAAAGGCGGCAAAGGTTTTTACAAGGCGGGCGATATGAGCCCACAGCACATATCAGAAGAACAGCATATGCAAGCTGCCCAGCTAACATTCGACGAAGCGTTGGCAGCAGTGTCGAGCGGGGACTACGACCTGGTCATCTGCGACGAAATAAACAATGCCGTTCATGACGGCCTTTTAAAAGTCGAACAATTAAAAACGCTTATAATGTCAAAAGCGCCGAAGACCAGTTTATGCTTAACTGGCCGGGATTTTCCAAAAGAACTCCTCGAAATGACAGATATAGCCACTGAAATGAAAAAGCTCAAACACCATTACGACGACAAGTTTCTGGCCAACAAAGGCATTGATTTTTAATACTGAACAACTTGATTGTAAGCAACCCGCCTGGACTATACAATACCTCTATGACACAACCGACCTTATACCTTATGATGGGTTTTCCCGGCTCAGGTAAGACCACAACCGCCAGGATTATAGAAGAAATTACAGGAGCGGAGCATATTTGGGCCGACCGTGAAAGAATGAAACTTTTTGGACGCCCTACGCATCACCCTAACGAAAGTAGTGAACTGTACAAACGCCTCAATGCCACGACAGACAAACTACTATCCGAAGGCCAGAGCGTCATTTTCGATACCAGCTTCAATTACTTCAAAGACCGGAATTTTATGCGCGAGCTTACTCATCGTAACAACGCCGCACTCGTCCTCATCTGGGTAGAAACACCCAAGGAACTGGCCAAAGCCCGCGCACTGACCATGGATCATGCCCGAAACAATCATTACGGACACATCATGTCTCCTGACCAATTTGCCCGCATCACTGATCATGTCGAAACGCCGGAAGACCACGAACGAGCGGTCAGTTTAGACGGCACACGCATCAGCAGGGAATACGTCGCCGAAAAATTAGGCATCGACCTACCAGAATGACGAGACGCCAGAGAAAGTCCACTTACAGTTTGATTGTTGCCATCATGTCACTATTCATATGGCTGGGAACAGAATACGGCTGGTTCGCAGGGGCGACGGCTTCTCTGGAACAAAATCAACCGGGAATGTACCGCGTGACCCGCTTTAGCGACGGAGATACCATCGTCGTAGACATGAACGGAACCAATGAACAGATCCGATTTATCGGAGTTGATACGCCGGAAACTCACGATCCCCGCAAGCCGGTGCAATGTTACGGAGCGGCTGCATCAGCATTCACCAAAAGGGCCATCGGCTTCGGGCGAGTCAGGCTGGAAGCCGACACCAAAAGCACGAACCGTGACCGCTACGACAGACTGCTGCGCTACGTGTATCTTCAAGACGGAACGCTCCTGAACCAGGAATTAATCCGACAGGGTTACGGCTTTTATTATCCGTACTTTCCATTCGACAAATCCGATGATTTCGCAGCTGCGCAGCAGGAAGCGCAGGATGCCGGGCGGGGACTTTGGAAAAACTGCGAGCCTATCCCAACCGATAATGGCGGATGGAATTCGAATCCTGCTTAGGTAGATAATCTAGAATGTTAGCGCCTGTTCGTAATTAATGATTTCATAAGTCCTTCCATGATTTCCGCTTGTCTCAATTCGGTCTTTTCCATGGCCAAAATCTGGGCACTTTTACCCATATCTTCTCTAAGCGTCTCATTTTTTATGAGAGACTGGATCTTCCGTGCGAAATCTTTTGGATTATTTTCGGCTTTATATCCGGTAATACCGTCTACAAGTACTTCATTCAGGCTACCGTCGATCCAGACAAATGGCAGGCCGGCATGGGCAGCCTCATTAACAACCAGTCCTTGCGTATCAGTAATAGAAGGAAAAGCAAAAACATCAGCTACAGCATACACGGAGCCAAGCTTCTCGCGGGGATATTTGCCTGCGAAGATGATTCTGTCAGCAAAAGCAGTTTGAGCTGCATGAGCCTCTAGCTGAGGCTTGTACATATAATCACCGACAAATACTAACTTTATAGTGTCGTCTTGTTTCGCCACCAATACAAAGGCATCGATCAGCAAGTCAAGATTTTTCTCTTCAGCTAACCTTCCTACGTACATAATTACTTTATCGTCAAAACGTAACTTAAATTTATTTTTGAAAGCAGTTACTTCTGATGGACTCACCCGTAACGCATCGACACCCGCAGGAATAATCGGTATCCAACAAGTCGTATCCCATGATTTTAGTTTTTGAGCTACTTTACTTGAAACAGCAACGACCGCATCACAATGATTATGCAGCTCCGTTATGAGTTTGATGACAAGATTTTGTGACGGCGTCGCATTTGCGTACTTACCTCGTACAATGCGCCTGCTTACTTCTGCAAGTTCAGATAAAGACAGCTTAAGTGCAAACGGCGCCGACAAAGCAAGCGCAATAACGCCTGGCAAGACGTTTGGGTAGTCGGAAATATACTCGCTGACGTCCGTAACATACTGGCTCACAAGCGGTACGTCCAGTTTTTTGGCGCTGTAGGCTCCCAGTAGCCCTATTTGTCCGGGCGTATACATCATCACAATATCTAACTGTAGCTTTTCTATGCTTTTTAGTTCACGGGGAGGGAAAAATACTGAGGTCAATTGATCCTCGTAGAACATGCTGCCGATGCTGGGCATCCAGATCGTACCTCCTTCGCGACGTGGACCTCGTAGACCTTTTTTAGGGGCCACGACAAAAACTTCATGGCCCATGGATTCTAGATTGACGCGTATAGATTCGGCCATATAAACAGCGCCGTTCGTTGCGGGGAAATATGTATCAGTAAAGAGTCCTATGCGCATGATTATTAGAGGTTTTTAGCTGGCTAGTAATATACTATACAGTATAGGGGAGTAAGCATTGAAAAAGCTGAGCATAGTAATTATCACGCTGAACGAAAAAGATTACATCGGCAATCTGTTGGACGACTTAGTGGCTCAATCCGATATTGCGACTATCGGAGACATTATAGTCTGCGACGGGGGCTCTACTGACGGTACCGCAGAAATTGTTCTCGAATATAAACAAATCCTTCCCATAAAGCTAAAAACAGCCAGTCGCCGGGGATATGGCCTTCAAAAAAATGAAGGCGTCGAATCGGCCAAAGAAGATTTACTCGTTTTCATGGATGCCGATATCAGGATCGGAGCTGACACCGCTGCCATAATAAGCCAATTGCTCATGACTGAACCTCAACAGATACTCGTTTGCCCCATCAGAGCCGATAGTCACAAATTGCGGTACAGATTGGGAGCCAAACTAGTTGATACGTATTTCCGATTTCTGACGAAATCCGGATACGCCGCAGCATCAGGACAATGCATAGCCATGAGCCGACAAACATTCGAAACACTTGACGGTTTCGACTCCAAAGCAATACACGGAGAGGATTTAGATTTACTCCTGAGAGCCCGGAAACTTAAAATCGACATCAAATATGCCAGCGACGTTTTAGTAAAAACATCGATGCGACGTTTCGAAACCGTCGGCACTATCCGTTTATTGCTCAGATATACAAGATCCGAGATACACAGGGTCTGGAATCACGGCACGATCAAAAAGGACTATATAGGCTATGACAAAAAATACTAGAGCCCGATTTGGGCTAAAAAAAGCTTGGGATTTTGTGATACGCGCCTTAGGTAGCTATTGGCGACACGGACTTTGGAACAAAATAGTCATACTATCTTTAATCACGCTAACTTTACTATTCTGTAGCATGTATGGAATAGCCCGTTGGTATGCATGGACACAAAAAGATGTTCCGCAGACTATCGGCACGAGCTTTATTCCTGCGTACGCCGAAAGCCTCGGACTTGATCCCGAAGCAACCATGGACGCCTTGATTAACGACCTTGGTATCCGTCACTTTCGGTTGGTGAGTTATTGGAATCAAATAGAATCACAACCGGGAGTATATGATTTTTCCATTTTAGACTGGCAATTCGAAAAAGCTGAACAAGCTGGTGCGCAAGTGAGTCTGAGCATAGGGCTTCGACAACCGAGATGGCCGGAATGTCATGAGCCAGATTGGATCGACACAAGCCAACCGGAAGATTCCTGGACACCTCAGTTATACGATTTTATGACCGCAACCATCATGCGCTATAAGGATAGTCCAGCTCTAAAGAGTTATCAGTTAGAAAATGAATACTTTTTAGCGGCATTCGGCGAATGCAAGAACTTTAACCGAGAACGCCTGGTCGAAGAGTACAACCTCGTCAGACGTTTAGATCCTGCCACAACCATTATCATTAGTCGCAGCAACAATGCACTTGGTACGCCAATCAGGGAACCGATAGCCGATAAAATTGCCGTGTCTGTTTATAAGCGTACCTGGAGCCCCTATATAGAGCGAAATCTGGAATATCCGTTTCCGCCATGGTTTTATGGTTACTTGGGAGGGATCGGCAAGCTTACGACCGGTAAGGATATGGTGATTCACGAACTTCAAGCAGAGGCGTGGCCGCCCTATAGCATTCCTATGCAAAAAGCCACGCTCGACCAGCAAAACCAGACGTTTAGTGCCGATATTTTTCGAAAACGTATACAATATGGCAAAGATTCAGGAATCAAAGAAATCTACCTGTGGAGCGGAGAGTATTGGTATTACCGCAAGGAAAAGCTGAACGACCCGTCTTTATGGGAAGTCGCTCGCCAACAACTCGCGAAAAGTAACGATTAACTTACTCACAAAATAAATGCGTACTACTTTGGAGTGTTTTCAGATACCGCGTCAACAACTTGTTGGTCAAAAGAATAACAACGTTGCAGTCGCCCCGCTGTGTCCTTCTTTTCATTATACCACATTTGTCTATAGTTGTCATGCTCACTCTGGGAAACTGCGCCTTGATGGACGTTTGAAACTCATGAGCAGTTGGTAGCAGCTCCTACTCTCAGGTACAATACAAACCAGTATGAGCAAGAAAAAACCTGCGCAAGCCAAAACCATAACCAATCGTCGCGCCCGACACGATTACGAGCTCGGCGACAGTTTGGTTGCGGGCATAGAACTCACGGGCCGCGAAACCAAAGCGCTCCGTATGGGTCACGGTCAGCTGCGAGGAGCGTATGTCACGGTCAAAGACGAGCAGATCTGGCTCATAAACGCCACCATCAATGGCACCAACGGCATACCAATCACAGAAGAAGAACAGACCCGCACCAGGCGCCTGCTGGCTAAGCGCCGCG
>JBGTMN010000025.1:0-1774 GCA_041743525.1 Saccharimonadales bacterium (SeqCode)
TTAGGATATACAGAAAAATATACTTCTGTACTACAGATTTTAGAGGATTTCGAGTCAGCAAACTACAAACATAATTTTATTATAGATGAGCTTAGTTCTTTGTTAAAAGCTTCTTTAATAGAAGCCGAAGATAGTCTTGCAGACAAAGATGGAACGTTCACTTTTGATACGACTAGTAATTTTAGTATCTCATTGAAGGGTAATTATTATATAAATATATTAGTGCCCTCTTTTGCTTATATGGATCTTGTTGTACAAGACACGCCCATATTTTCGGAAGACTTTTACTCAAAAATTAAAACTGTTTTTCCGCTGACCGATGAGAACGGAAAAAGGAGTATTTCAAAAAGAGCTATTGTGTTGCAGTCCTTCACTGAATATCTAAAATCCAGAGAGGCTAAGGAAACGGTAGATCTGAACCGTATGCCTTCTGGAATAATCCAAAATATGTTATCTAACGGATTACAACATGAAATAGATAGATTATCACGATTTAGTCGCTAAAATTAAAATTTTAGCGGCACCCATTTGGAGAAATTGGTATCAAATCTTTCCTCACGCGAAAAGAAGCACAGCGCGTTGCACTCGCACGGGCCGTTACCCCTTACCAAACTTGATGATTTATGTTGTTTTTAATAAGTTCGGGTCTACTGTGTGCTGCTTTCCGTTTCCTCAATGCGCTGCCAGAGCCGCCGTACCTGGACGGTCGCGTATTCTCCTCCCCTCGGCGCGCGAAACCCATCAGCATTCAACTGACGGGCTATGCTCGCGTAGTCGTGCCCCTGGCTTCTAAGGTGGCGGATCTGGGCCATTGCCTGGCGGCTATTGGTATTGGTACGGGCGATGCGCCGCACCTCGGCGGTTCCCAGTCGGCTTGCCTCGCCACTGTAGAACGCATCGCTCCCTACGCGCCATTCTCCGTCTCGTAGTACCTTCACTTGCATCGCGGCCTTGGTTCGGATGCCGCCAAGTTCCCGCTCCCGATCAGCGATGGCCATGAAAAGGGTCAGTGTAAACTTATCCAGGTTGGGGACATCGCAGCTTTCCAGCCGGGTCTCCAGCTCCCGGTAAATCCACAGGGCTTGCTCGGTATCCCGACTGAGCCGGTCAACCTTGGCCACCACCAGCGTGGCCTTCCGAAGTTTGCAGAGCGCCATCGCCGCCTGCAGCTGCGGACGACCGCTGATGTCCTTACCGCTGCGCACGTCGGTGAATTTGTCGATGATGTTCTTGCCCTGGTAGAAGTGGTCGATGTAGGCTCGCTGGGCTTCGAGTCCCAGCTGACTGTCGCCCTGCTTGCGCGTCGAGACGCGGAAGTAGGCCACGTACTCCGCGGGTCCGGCCTGGTTGAAATCAATCATGACGTGTTTTTTGTTTTTCGAACTTGCCGACCGGCATCCTGCCGGAATGTCAGGCCAAAAGTAAGATGCAAATACGGGTATTACAAACCTACGACGACCGTCATAGGTTTGTTAAATTAGTTTTTTTGCCGTTTCTTTTGTTATAATCGTATGGAAATACAGAAAATTACATTCTGCCAGATTTACATAAAATACACGATAGTTTCGAATCACTTTTAAATATAAGACCTGTATATTTGTTATCATAGAACGGTCAGTTAGGAAGCTCATTTACTGACAAATCAACATTACTTATAAAAACTATGGAAACTGATCAACTGAACAGCGTGACGGCCCAGGAGATGAGGGGCCAACTCTCGGATCTTCTCAACCGGGCGGCCTACGCGGGAGAGAGTACACTCGTCACCCGGCAG